>JBNGCR010000018.1:0-48391 GCA_050045915.1 Limnospira sp. | reverse complement strand
GCCTCCTCCGCCTCCTCCGCCTCCCCTGCCTCCTTGGGCGTGAGGGCAAGTATCATTAAATTTTAGGAACGAATTAGCGATCGAGAACGTGAACTTTCAATCTGTCATTGCCACTCTCAACCAATTTTGGAGCGATCGCGGCTGTCTGATCGCCCAACCCTACGATACGGAAAAGGGCGCCGGGACCATGAGCCCCCACACCTTCCTGCGGGCGATCGGCCCCGAACCCTGGTCTGTGGCCTACATCGAACCCTGCCGCCGCCCCACGGATGGCCGCTACGGGGAAAATCCCAACCGCTTCCAGCACTATTATCAATATCAAGTTCTGATCAAACCCTCCCCCGACAACATCCAGGAGGTTTACCTGGACTCCCTGCGGGTGCTCGGCATCCATCCCGAAGATCACGATATCCGCTTCGTCGAGGATAACTGGGAGTCCCCCACCCTCGGCGCCTGGGGCGTGGGTTGGGAAGTCTGGCTTGACGGGATGGAAATTACCCAATTCACCTACTTTCAGCAGTGTGGCGGCATCGACTGCCGCCCCGTTTCCATCGAAATTACCTACGGGTTGGAACGGTTGGCGATGTACCTGCAAAATGTGGAGGCGATCGTCAAAATTGCCTGGACCGACGATCTCAACTACGGCGACATTCACCTCCAGGGGGAGATCGAACAGTGCACCTACAATTTTGAAGCCGCCAACCCGGATTTGCTGTTCAACCTCTTTTCCCTGTACGAACAGGAGGCGGAACAGTTGATCGAGAAAGGGTTGGTGCTCCCGAGTTTGGATTATGTGCTCAAGTGCTCCCACAGCTTCAACCTCCTCGACGCCCGGGGGGTGATCGCCGTGACGGAGCGGACGCGCTATATTGGCAGAATCCGCAACCTCGCCCGCCGGGTGGCAAGTCGCTATCTGGAACAGCGGGAAAATTTGGGATTTCCCCTCATCAAATCTACGGAAGCGATCGCTTGAGGAAATGGGGGGTGGAGGGAGCGGAGGAAGCGGAGGGAGCGGAGGAAGCGGAGGGAGCCGAGGAACGGGTGGGAAATCTGCACCGCTTGGGAATCAATTCCCCGAGGGCGCAAGCCTTGCGCCCCTACCAGCTCAAATCATCTGAAGATGATTGGGGAATTTGTACGGATCTGACATAAATCTGCCTCCCCTGACTCCTGGAGCCTCCCTACTCCCCATCGAGAAAATCCAATTTTAAGAAAACCCGCCTTTCAACGGGAAAACCGGCTTTTGCCTGGGCGGTTCGCACGGCCAGGAGTCCGGGGGTCAGTTCCGCTTCCCCGAGTATCCGAAATCCCAATTTTTGATAAAACGGGGCGTTCCAGGGTAAATCGCCGAATGTGGACAGGGTGACGGCCGGATAACCTCGATGTTTCGCCCAGCGGCAGACTGTTTCCACGAGGCGGGTTCCCAAACCCCGGCGACTGTGGGCCGGGTGGACAGACAATTCTTGCAGGTAGCCGCAGCCGTCGATCACTGCGGCGATCGCAAATCCCACGGGGCGATCGCGATCGTCCGCCGCCACCCACACCCGTCCGGCGGCTTGGTGATGCCGCAAAATGGTCGAAGGTGTGGGTTCGCTTTCGGCGACTTCCGCCAAACCCACCGTCGCAAATAATCGGGCGGCGGTTCGTTCGATGTTTTGCAGTTCGGGCAGTTCCGCGATCGCCGCCAAGCGGATGCGGTCATGATTGTCGGCTTTTTTTTAAATCACTCTCGTTTGGAAGCATCTCAATTCTGAGAGAGAACAAAAAAACGATTTGATATTATAAAAAAGGCGACTCTGTAGCCCTTTATTATACAGATAAAATTGAGCAATGACAAGCAAAATTAAACTCGGCCCCGTGATCCGGGTTGGCTTTGGTATAACCTTCTTCCTGATGGGGGGTCTGGGAATCCTCTCGTGGACGACGATCAATCGCCTGCATGAAACGAACCGTTGGGTAAAGCACACCTACGAGGTGATTGTCAACTTAAAAAGCCTGGAAAAGTCGATGATCGATACGGAAACGGGTCAGCGGGGCTTTTTGGTGGCGGATCGGGAAAGTTTCCTCGAACCATACTTTCAGGGTAAAGAGGATGTGGAAATCCGGGTGGCGGAGATTCGCGATCTCACCCGCGATAACCCGGTTCAACAGGAAAATATTGACGATTTGTGGCGACTGATCGATCTGAAATTGCGGGATATAGAAGTCAACATTCAACTCAAGAAAGATAACCGAGAAGAAGAAATCATGGCTCGATTTTTAACCCAAGAAGGCAAGCGCAAGATGGATGAGGTTCGCGCCGCGATCGCCGCCATGATTCAGATCGAAGAAGACTTGCTGCGCGATCGCGAGATGGACACAGAAAATCTCTCTCAACTCGCAACTGCGATCAATATAGCCGGTACGGCTACCGGCATCGTTTTGGGGATCTTAATTTTGATTTTTATCGGTCGCGAAGTGGTTCGCCCGATTGATTGGGTGGCGGATCAAATCGGTAGTTCTTCCAGTGAAATTTCTAGCACCGTAGAGCAGCAGGAACGGACGGCAAAAAATCAGGCGGCAGCCACCAACCAAACGAGTACCACAATGGACGAGTTGGCAGCTTCTTCTCGCCAATGTGCCGAACAAGCGGAAACTGCAGCCCTGGAAGCCCGCGCCGCCCTATCTCTTTCGGAAGGCGGAAGCCGAGCCGTCGAGCGGACGCTTCAAGGGATGGGAATTTTGCAAGATAAAGTTGCCGCGATCGCGACTCAAATCCAGCATTTGAGCGAACAAACGCATCAGATTGGCGAGATTTCTCGCCTGGTGAGTAACTTGGCAAATCAAACTAATATGCTGGCTCTCAATGCCGCTGTGGAAGCCGTGCGGGCGGGCGAACAGGGGAAGGGTTTCAGTATTGTTTCCGGTGAAATCCGCAAACTTGCAGACCAAAGTAAGAGTTCGGCTAAGAAAATAAATGTTCTGGTGAATGAGATTCAAAAGGCGATCGATGAAACGGGTTCCGCCACCGAGCAAGGGACGAAAACTGTGGCGGAAAACGTCGGCATTGCAGAAGAGACGGCCCGAGCCTTCTCGGGGGTGACAAGTTCGGTCAACAATATCGTGACTAGCTCCCAGCAAATTTCCCTCAGTGTCAAGGAGCAAGCCACCGCAATTGAACAGGTACTGATTGCGATGAATGCTCTCAATCAAGCCTCCCAAGAAACCGCGATCGGCATCACTCAGGTGAAGGAGGGAACTCATCGTTTAAATGATGCAGCTCTGCAACTTCGTTCCATCGTTTGACGTGAATTAGATGGCAACTGAAACCCTCATTTTTTTGTGAACAGACACCCGTTCGGCATCCGCATACCCCGCCGAGGGACTCGCAGAGCGTCGCAGTTGAGATGGCTTGCGATCGCTCGCGATCGCCCCGTCCCAATTTTCTTCCCCGGCGGCGAGTTCCCCAGCCAGCACTTTGGAAGCGATCGCCAACGAGTCGTCGGCGGTGTTGTTACTCTCCCACAGTTGGACGGACGGGAGTTGGGGACTGGGCCCTGAAACCAAACCCCGATGGATAGGACATTTTGGGTCTTTCCATGCAATCAATCCGTGCATTTACGGTTCCGGCTACTTTTTTAGATACCCAATTATCGCCCCAAATTTACGGGTTTACACGGTCGTTTTTTTAAAAGCCTATATTTTAAGATTGATTTAAACTGACTCGATCCTCTCCCGGAGATTCAACCAAATTGTCCGATCGCTCGATTGGACTCCCGAACGAATCGCACCCCGACAATCCATCCCGGCATTCGTCATGTCGAGAATCACTCGACCCTTCCCCCACATCACTTTCAGGTGACATTTATGATGACTTCCGAACACAATTGGCAGCTTTTCATGTCGAAAACATTTATCAATGAAATCTTCGACCTGCCGGTTCCCGTCAAAAACGATCTTTCCCAAGTCGTCGGCCGTTTCAAACGCGATCCCCTCTACACGGGATACAATACCCGCAAGATTAAAAATACCAATATTTATCGAATCAAATATCGCCACAAATATCGCTTATTTTACACGATCGAGAATGGATCGATAACCTTCCTCAGCATTCGCAAACGCAGGGAAAACACTTACAAAGGCTTGCCTATCCCCGGCCCGCTGACAGTCCTGACCGCCGAGGGTGCGGCGGAGCTGAAATCGGAGCCGCAAACAGAAAGTCTGCAACAGCCGGCGATCGCGACAAATAATCTCCTCAATTCGGAATTCAAAAAACTGCCCAAAAATCTGACGCGACACAATTTAAAAAAATGGAAAATACCCGGAGAATATTGGAGAGATTTGATGGCGACAAAAACCGAAAGCGAACTCCTCAACCTGGAACTTCCCGATCGCATTTTTGGACGCATCCTAGATAATTTATTCCCCAGCTCCTTGAAAGAGATCCAGGATGAACCCAAATATCATCTCATGAAACCGGAAGACTTAGATCGGTTTCTGGAAGGAGATATTACCGAGTTTTTACTCGAACTCGATCCCAAACAAAAAGATCTGGTTAATTCCGAAATGAAAGGCCCCATTTTAATCAAAGGCGGGCCGGGTACGGGAAAATCCATTATCGCCCTCTACCGGATTAAAAAATTGGTCGATTCGGGCCATCAATCGATTTTATTTGTCACCCATTCTGCCGCCCTCGTCACCTATTCCCAACAGCTTCTAGAACAGCTTCTCGGAGATAAACTCGAACGGCTCGGTGTGGAGGTGAAAACGGTCGATCATCTGGTTCGGCAACACTACCAACAGTCTCAATCTCATCCCCGAATTGCCGACAATAAACAATGTAAAAGATGCTTGAAGGAAGCGCTAGATATCGTCAAAAAAACGGATGAAAAACATCAGATCAGAACTCTCGAAAAACTGGAAAATCTGGGATTTAATTACTTAATAGAAGAATTTGTAAATGTCATTGAAGGGTGGGGAATTTCAACTCTCGAAGTTTACAAAAATCATCCGCGACAGGGGCGAGGATTTCCCCTACATCCCTCGACGAGGACGGTGTTATGGCACTTATATCATACCTGGAAATGGGTCATGGAGCAAAAAGGCTGGATCGTCTGGAAACAGATGTGTCGCATGGCTTTGGAAACCGTGCGGGTTGAGACTCAAAAACCTTACCAAGCCATTATTGTTGACGAAGCCCAGGATTTATCCCCCGTCGCGTTGCGTTTCGTGCTGGCGTTAACTCCCACCTGCGATCGCGTCTATTTGACTGCTGATGCCTCCCAATCTATCCACCAGCGGGGCTTCAGTTGGAAGCAAATTCATGGCGAACTTAAAATTACTGGCCACACCTCAATCCTGCGACAAAATTATCGCAATACCCGACAAATTGCGATCGCCTGTGCCGATATTATGGCCGGCGAGGACGAGTTTTCGGAGTCCAAACCGTCCCCTTATTTGGGAAACTGGCCCGCAATTTACCTGACTGATGACCGGGATTTAGAAGGGGTCGCGATCGGTCAATTTTTGCTGGATTCTGCCAAAAAGTTTCGCCTGCCACTGCATGGCGGCGCGATTTTATGTCCGACGAAAAAAATCGGGAAAAAAATAGCCGCTCGGATGCGACAGTTAGGATTGCAAGCGACGTTTATATCGGGAAAAAAAATCGATCTGAACCGACCGAAAATTAAAGTGCTAACCCTGGATGATGCCAAGGGTTTGGAATTTCCATTTGTTGCCGTAGTTGGTTTGGAGGAAAGTACACTTCCGCACCTGGAAAAAAGCCAGCCAGAAGAAGAAAAGCAAATCGTTCTCGACCAACAGCGCCGCTTATTTTACGTCGGTTGCACTCGGGCGATGCGATCGCTCTTGGTGGTCGGTTCCAAAAGTTCTCCGTCTCAGTTTATCGACCGTCTTCCGCCCGAACATTGGCGCCGAGAATACCTCTAAACTTGTGGGGTGCGTCCATGAATGGACGCACCCGAAAGATACAAATAACAGTTATGATTCGGGTTGAGATTCCGCCGCCGGCTCAACCTTTTTTGCCGTTTCTGCCAGTTGGGCGGCGATGTCCGCTTTGATGGCTCGGCGATACAGTTTTCCTTGAAACTTTTCGAGTTCCTCGCACACTTTCTCGACCCAAGTTTGTTCGACCAAAGCGATAATCGCCGAACTGCCGGGGGTCAGAGATTTTGAGAGATCTTTGAGATCTTCCTGGGGGAAACCGAGGTCGATAAAGTGGGTGATCACGGCTCCGACTCCGGCGCCTCCCGCCGCCATCGCGATCAATCCCAACGCCCCCACGGGGTTGAACAGGGCGATCAATCCAGCCGCAATTCCGCCGACGACGGCACCGCCGCGGGCATTCATATCCCCGGTTTCACTGATCGAAACCTTGCCTTTTTCATTCTTGACCATGACGGCGGCGTTGACGATGGAAATAATTCCCGCCCGCTGCATTTCTTTGAGGGTTTTTAAAACTTCTTTGGCTTTGTTTTTTTCATTGTAAGCCGTGACGATTAGATTGGTCGGAACTTCAAATGCGGTCATGGGTATTTATCTCCATTTGAATGGGGTGCGATCGCCATTCCCGAATGGCGATCGCGGGACGTTTTTTTGAAAATATGCCCAACTCTACCACATTCCGGTTTTTTTTCACCGATGGATTTAAACGACACCGGGCGCAACTCCGCACCCGGAAAGAGTCGAGAATGGCACCAACTGTGATAGTCTGACAAGGTGCCGCAACCTGAAACGGCAGCCACCTCTCTCGATTCATCAATCGATCGCGATCGCCCATGCTCCCAAATCCTTCCAAACCCCCGGTTCGACAGCGGGTCGCCCAAGTCGGCTGGGATGCGGAACCCATCCAACCGGACGTATCCCAGGACAATCCATTGGTGGCAAATCAGGATCAAAAGATTCTTTATATGGGAATCATCATTCTGATTTTGACGGTTATCAATGTCCTGGGATTATTGAGCCAACGATTCAAACGGGCTGTTAAGTTTTCTCTGCTCTTTAGCGTCGGTCTAATTGTCACCCTGTGGTTTTTATTTTAAAATTGCCCAAATCATGCACCTACAACCCGGAACTCTATACGTCGTCGGCACTCCCATCGGCAATTTGGAAGATATGACCATTCGCGCCGTCCACACTTTACAGGCGGCCGATCTGATCGCGGCGGAAGATACGCGCCACACGGGGAAATTGTTGCATCACTTTCAAATTCAAACCCCCCAAATTAGCTACTACGAACACAACCGGCGGCAGCGAATTCCGGAATTGCTCGATCGCCTCCGGGCGGGAAAAACCGTCGCTGTGGTCACGGATGCGGGAATGCCGGGAATTTCTGACCCCGGAGGGGAACTGGTCGGGTCCTGCCTGGAAGTCGGGATTCCGGTGGTGCCGGTCCCCGGCGTGAGTGCCTGTCTGACGGCGTTGAGCGCCTCGGGGCTGGCCAGCAATCGCTTCGTTTTTGAGGGATTTTTGCCCGGGAAGGGCAAGGAACGACAGGAACGGTTGGAAATATTGCGATCGCAGGTACGGACGATGATATTCTACGAGGCACCGCACCGACTGCGCCAAACTTTGGCCGATCTGGCGGGGGTTTTGGGGTGCGATCGCGCCGTGGTGGTGGCCCGGGAACTGACCAAACTCCACGAAGAATTTTGGCGCGGCACCCTGGAAGCGGCGGTGGAATACTACGCTGAACGGGACCCGAAGGGAGAATTGACTTTGATTGTCGCCGGAGCCCGTCGGGAATCCCCACCACCCTCGGAAGAGGCGCTGCGGTCGGAACTGCAACACCTGCTGAAACAGGGACTTTCGCGATCGCAGGCCAGCCGCCAGTTGGCCCAGAAAACCGCCCTCCCCCGCCGCCAAATTTACCAACTCGCCCTCACCCTCGCCGACGAACCCCCTACAATGTAAAGGAACGTTAAGCAGTCACTCAAAAATTTTATGGTACTATTCGGATTCGGCAAAAAGAAAACCCTACCGACACCGGAAGAAGCCCTGCCCGGGCGCGATCGCGTCATGCCCGTGCCCGATCGCCACTACATCAACGGCAACCCCCTCAAGCCGCCCTTCCCGGAAGGTATGGAACAGGCTGTTTTCGGTCTGGGCTGCTTCTGGGGCGCCGAGCGCAAATTCTGGCAGCAAGAAGGCGTCTACACCACCGCCGTCGGCTACGCGGGCGGCCACACGCCCAACCCCACCTACGAGGAAGTTTGCAGCGGCATGACGGGTCACACCGAGGCGGTTTTGGTGGTTTTCGATCCCAAGGTCATCAGTTACGCGAACCTGCTGAAACTGTTCTGGGAAAGCCACGACCCCACCCAGGGAATGCGCCAGGGCAATGACACCGGCACCCAATATCGCTCCGCGATTTACACCTATTCCGACGAGCAGAAAAAACTCGCCGAAGCCTCCCGCGATCGCTATCAGGAAGCCCTTTCTAAGGCGGGTTACGGGACCATTACCACCGAGATCGCGTCCGCCCCGGAATTCTACTACGCCGAGTCTTACCACCAGCAATATCTGGGCAAAAATCCCGGCGGTTACTGCGGTTTGGGCGGCACCGGCGTCGGCTGTCCGGCGGGTTTGACGGAAACTTCTGTTTAATGGATTGAAACGGGAACGGGTCGGGCGCCCGTTCCGTTTTTTTGAAAAGCAAAGAAATGCGATCGCCCTACCCAATGACCGATCAACCGATTTTTTGTAGGAGAAATTTTGAACAAAGTGCGATATTTTAGCAATCAGCGATCGCTGGAAAATTCCAAACTCGGGTCGAGTTGATTGGCGATTTCCAACTGTTCCCTCGCCGCCTCTTCTTGTCCGGTTTCATACAGCAAAATCCCGAGATTGTAATGGGCTTCGGCATTGTCCGAATCGAGTTTTATGACCTCTTTAAATTGCCCGATCGCTCCTTCAAGTTCCCCCATTTGAGACAGCAAAATCCCGAGATTATAGTAAGCAAGGTTATTATTCGGATTGAGTTTTGCCGCCCTTTCTAAATTGGCGATCGCCTCCTCCATTTCCCCCATTTCATACAAGGCTAAACCCAAGTGATAATAAGCACCGTCGTAAGACGGGTTGAGTTCGATCGCCCGTTCGTAATTAGCGATCGCTTCCCTATAGTTCTCCTGTCGGGCTAACGTCAAGCCCAAGTTATAGTAAGTTTTGACATCGTTGGGATTGAGTTTGAGGGCTTCCCGATAGTTGGCGATCGCTTCGTCGAGGCGCTCTTGTCGCGCCAAAGCCAACCCTAAGTTATAATACATCCTCGCATCGTTTGGAACCAGTTTCAGCGCCGATTTAAAATAGGAAATGGCTTCTTCGTAGTTTCCCTGTTCTGCCAGGGCGATGCCCAAATTATTGTAGGCGAGGGCATAATTGGGATTGAGTTTAATCGTCCGTTCAAAATTAGCGATCGCCCCCTCGAAATCCCCCTGTTGTGCCAGAGACAAACCCAACCCGTAGTAACCGCGAAAATCTCCGGGTTCCTGTCGGATAACTCGGCGAAAGATCTGTTCTGCCTGGGCGTGGTTATTCCGATTTCCCGCTTCCACACCCCGTTTCACTAACTCCTCAACCGTCTGGGCGATCGCGGATAGCGGCGAGGCGAGAATTAAAGCGAGTACCAGGGTTAATATACGCAGTCTCGTCATGGTGTCGATCGCAAATAGATTCCAGAGTTTATTGATATTAACACAACTCTAATTTTAGGCAACCCTGTAAGGTTGCCCCCACAGTTTTGAAGAGTTGGGCAGGAGTTTAGATCAATATCCCACCACAACCTGCCAGGCGATCGCGCCCAAACCCACCGTCGCCAGATGCCACGGCAACAAAACGCGCAGCGGTTGGCGGGCAATTTTCTGCGTCAGCAAAATCGCCATTATTATTCCCAAAAATAGCGTCGAACCCTGTAGAAATTCGATCACCGCCGGATGTGCCACCCAGACGGGCAAACTCGAACCATCTAGCCCAAACGTAGCGAAAGCGACGGGCAGAATTCGCCCCCCTTCTCCCAATCCCAACCGCAGGTAATGGGCGACATTCAACGCCAGTACAAAGGGGAGAAAACCGTAGGCTAACTCGACAAAGGGACGGGGTTTATTTGGGACAATCAATCGATAGATACTGTGGGCAAAAATAGGCGCGATCGCGGGCAAACTCAAAATCACCACCGAGATACCCAAATGCGTCCAAAAATTATCGAGATTCAGGGTAAAATTAAAATAACCCTGCAACTCAGGCAAATGGTGCAAAAAGACCACATTCAACAGTAAAAATAACAGCGCTACCTCGTAGCTGCGGGGGATGTGGGTCGTCCACAACTCAATTCCCGGCGGGCGCAAATTCACCTCTACTGAACGGTGGGGACAGGCTTTCAAACAGGTCATGCACAACACGCAATCCCGGTTGTCTTCCAACTGGGCGGGGTGGGAATATAGCGGACATCCCGCCGTTTCCAGTCCCTCCCCTTTTTGCGGCCCTCCTTTATAACATTGATAGGTGTTACATTCCGCCGAACAGGTACCCTGCTGCGCCCGCAATTCCGTCATCGACAACTTCGCGAACATTCCGTTCATCCCGCCGATGGGACACAAATAGCGACACCAAAACCGCCGTTCAAAGATGGCGGAAAAAATCATCGCCCCCGCCGTGATCAGCAGCAACAAACAGGCGGAAAGGTAGGCGGTATTCGGCAGATCCCAGAGTTCTTCCCACAGCAAAATTAGGGCGAATAACCCGAACAAAAACCAGCCGCCCCACCGTTCCGCCGACTGCCGGGGCCACCGTTTCAGTTGGCGCGGGAACAGCCACAGGGAGAGTTTTTGGGTGATTTCTCCGTAAATCATGAACGGACAAACCGCGCACCAGATTCGTCCCAAAAAGGGAAAAATCAGCAGCACCAGCGGCCACCACCAAGCCCAAAACAGGTTGAGGGCGAAATTTTGCGATCGCGTCTGGGGGCCGAGAAATAAAATAGCCACCACCGCCGCGAAAGCCGCCGCCGTGAAGCCGTAATTGATGCGATCGGGCCACCAGGGACTCCGCAGAAATTGCCGGAATTTCGGATAGGAATTGAGCAAGTTGACGCGGAATTGCTGCTTCTTACTTTGGGAGGGCCAGATGATTTCCTCGGTGATTTCTTCGCACCCCTGAAGCTGCACGATCGCCCGTTCGATCAGGTTCCGCAGTTCCCGCAAATTGTTGGGGAAATCGTAGGCTTGCAACCGCCGCAAAGCTTCCGGCGTGATGCGGACGCGATCGACTCCTTTCGCCCGACAAATTAAGCTGATATTGTAATTTACCCAATCCTCGATATCCGATTTTCGTACCCGCAGCGGCGGCACTTTGACCGTCATTCCGACCAAGTTATCGACGTTGGCGACAATCTTTTCCGAAATGATGATCACTCGGGCTTCCGAAACTTTTGCCGTGGGGGTGTCTTCTTGCCTCCGGCTGACGGGGAGATACAGCCCATTTTCCAACAGATTGGCGATCGCCGGAATTAATTCTGAGGGCAATTCTTGGATATTATTTAAAACCAAAGTTCCCCGCCCCAAAGCTCCGATCAAACCCGGTTTTCCCCCCACCCGTCCGAACAAATCGGAACCGCTAACCTGCACTGTAGAACAGTCAACTTTGATGATCGGTTCCCGGCGATCGCCCGATCCGAAGTGAATCAAAGCCGCGATATTATCTTTTTCGACCCCCGGTTCCCCAAAAACCAAGACCGATTTCCGAGTTTTTGAAGCGTCTTTGATCTGCGATCGCAGCCGCACGGCGTACCGACTCCGCCCCACAATTCCCCGCCTCGCCCTGGGCACCAAATAGGGCCGCAAAATCGTCAGCCGTTCCTGCTCGTAAATCAGTTGGGCGGAAAGTTCGTCAACCTCTTCGGCGAGTTGTTGCGAAAACGCTTGGGTAATTTCTGGATGCACCTCCGCCAACTTCCGAAACGCTTCCGCCTCCATTACCCAAAATTGACAGTCCGTCTTGGCAATTAAAGTTTGTTGAACCGGACGATTCAACAGCAGCGATCGCAAATTGATCGCCACCCCCGGCAAGCCATTCTCACCCTTCGCCCCCCGCTCCGGATTTTCCAGTTCCCCCGAACGCAAAATGTAGAGTCCGTCCGGGGAAGTCCCCTTGGACGCCACCACCCCCTCAGCCGGCACGGTGCGATCTTCGAGTTGGGGCGCGATCGCCTCAATTATGTTAAACTCCAATAGGCTGAGAGCCGTCCGTTCACTGAGCCACTGGACGAGATCGGTCTGAGTCATGGGTTGCCCCCCTGGGTGACTTTACTCTCTATTTTAATCCCATCTTTAGATCCGATCCGATTTTCCTTCCATGTCAACCGCGATCGCATTTTCCAACCTCTGGGCTCCCCTGGCTTTACTCGGTTTGATTGTCCTGGCCGCCGTCTTTTTCAGCTTTCAAAAAAAATAGGTTTTCAGGTTGACAAAAAACCTCGATTCTGATACTGTTTTATTCATTATTGGAAATCCTGTCATTGAATTGATTTTTAAATCAACATTCTAGGGATAATGGTGGGGGCGGTTTGCGAACCGCCCCCGGATCTGAAGGATGGGGGAGTCGAAGAGAAAATCGCGATCTCTTCCCTACACCCTACACCCTAGCCTTAAGACGCCACCCGCGCCGCCGTCCGGGGCCGCCGCCGTCCCGTCGGTTTCTGGGAAGAAGCCGGGGCTTCTTCGGGGGTTTGCATCAGCAACACCAGCAGGGGATTGCTCTGCAACTCGCGACGCAGCAGACGCGCGATCGCCCGCTCGATCTGAGTCCGCACCCCCACCCAGTCGATCTCGTTGCCCTGGTCGTCGCCCAGGTCACGGCTGAACTCCGACCAGCGATCGTTGAGGGTATTTTCGATCGCCTGGACGATTTGCTTCTTCAACAAACTCCGGTCCGCCGACATCACCACCCCTTTCAGGTGAATCTCGGGGGTCGCCAACAGCTTGCCCTCGGTGCCGATCGCCACAGCCACCGTCACCACGCCATCCTCGGCGAGTTGCTGCCGCTCCTTGAGCACGTCGTCCCGGACAAATCCCGTGCGGGACGAATCCACCGGCTCGATACCCGAGGGAACCTTATCCCCGATGCGGATCGAATCTTGACCCAATTCCACCACGTCACCGTTATTAATGATCACCATATTCTCGGCCGGGATGCCCATACTCTGGGCCGTCTTGCTGTGCTGCACCAGCATCCGGTGTTCGCCGTGCACCGGGACGAAGAACTTGGGACGGGTGAGGGCCAACATCAACTTCTGATCTTCCTGACAGCCGTGCCCGGAAACGTGGATGCCGTGATGCCGCCCGTAAATCACGTTGGCCCCCTGCATCATCAGCTTGTCGATAGTATTGACGACGGCGATGGTGTTGCCGGGAATCGGGTTCGCCGAAAACACGATCGTATCGCCTTTTTTGATACTGATCTGTCGGTGGGAACCGTTGGCGATGCGCGTCATCGCCGCCAGGGGTTCGCCCTGGGAACCCGTCGTCAAAATCAGCACCTTCTCATCCGGCAAGTCCCGGATCGCGTTGAGGGGGACGAACAGGCTGTCCTGACATTTGATATAACCCAAATTGCGGGCGTGGGCGATGACGTTCAGCATCGATCGCCCCACCACAGCCACCGATCGCCCCAATTTCTGGGCGATGCCGAGGATGATATTCAAACGGTGTACCGAAGAGGCGAACGTCGTCACCAGTACCCGCCCGGAAGCCGCAGAAATGATCCGTTCCATATTCGGGGCCACCGACGCTTCCGAGGGGGTGAAGCCCGGAACTTCCGAATTGGTGGAATCGCTCAGGAGGCAGTGGACACCCTTTTCGCCGTACTCCGCCAACCGCTGGAAGTCGAAATATTCGCCGTCGATGGGGGTGTGGTCGATTTTGAAATCGCCGCTGTGGATCACCACCCCCACGGGGGTATTGATCGCCACCGTAAAGCTGTCGGCGATGGAGTGGGTGTTGCGGATGTATTCCACCAAGAAATTTTTGCCAACCCGCACCATATCCCGGGGCCGGACGGTTCTCAATTCCGTGCGATCGGCGACTCCCGCCTCTTCCAACTTGCCCTGCAGCAAAGCCATCGCCAGCCGCGGACCGTAGATCACCGGGATGTCGAACTGTTTCAGGTGGAAGGCGATGCCTCCGATGTGATCTTCGTGGCCGTGGGTGACGATCATCCCCTTGATTTTGTGGCGGTTTTCCCGCAGGTAGGTGACATCGGGGAGGACGATGTTGACCCCGTGCATCCCGTCGGTGGGAAAGGCCAGTCCGGCATCGAGGAGGACAATTTCATCCTCGTACTCGAAGACGCAGGTATTTTTCCCGATTTCGTGCAGCCCGCCCAGGGGAATGATTTTGAGCTTGGGCGAGTTGTCGTTTTCGCCGGTGTTGCCGGTGTTGCCGGTGTTGCCGGTGTTGCCGGTGTTGCCGGTGTTGCCGTTGCTGTTTTTCTTCGAGATTTTCGTCGCTCTCGAAGACGGTCGGGTGCGGTTAGAATTAGAAGAAGATCCGTTTCTTGCCATAATAAACCTCTGGTTTTAGATGATGGTTTTTTTCAGGTGTGATTGTTCTGAATGGGGATCGATCTGGCTCAATTTCATGAAATAAAGCCAAGTCCCCCATCAACCACAAATATTCAATTGTCTGAAACCCGGATTGAAAAATCTAAATTATTGGGTTTAAATCAAACTCAATTCCCCCAGAACTGCCCGGAGCTTTTCGATGATATCGGCGGGCGGTTCGCACATCGGGGAACGGCTGATGCCGACATTCCAACCTGATAATTTGAGCGCTGCTTTGATCGGAATGGGATTGGTGGTGATAAACAATGTTTTAAACAAACCGAAGAGTTTGATATGAATGTCAGTGGCTTCCTGCACCCGACCGGCTTCAAACGCCCGGATCATCTCTTGGATCGGGTTGCCCACGAGGTGACTGGCGACACTCACCACGCCACTTCCACCCACCGAGAGCAAGGGCAACGTCAGGGAGTCGTCCCCTGAGTAAATTTTAAAGTCGGGGGGAGTCAGACGCCGAATTTGACTAGCCTGATCCAGACTGCCACTCGCTTCCTTGATGGCGACAATATTGGGAAGCGATGCCAGACGGGCGACGGTTTCCGGTTGGAGATTTTGTCCCGTCCGTCCGGGGATGTTATAGAGGACGATGGGCAGATCCGGACAGGCTTCGGCGATCGCGACAAAGTGTTGATACAAGCCCTCTTGGGGAGGTTTGTTGTAATAGGGAACCACCTGCAGCGACCCATCCAATCCCAGTTTAGCAGCTTTCTGGGTCGCCGCGATCGCCTCGTGGGTGGAATTCGATCCGGTTCCCGCGATCACCTTCGCTTGGCCCGCCACCGCCTGCTGGACGGCTTGAAACAGTTCGTACTCCTCCTCCCACGTCAGGGTCGGAGATTCCCCCGTCGTACCGCACACAACCAGGGTATCGCTGCCATTCGCCGCCAGATGGGCCGCCAACCGTTCCGCTTCCTCGTAGTTGACACTGCCATCTTCTCGAAACGGCGTCACCATCGCCGTCATCACTCTTCCAAAACTTACCATCTCTTTTGCGTCACTTTTGCTGTCTCTTGTATCCGTCGCTCTGTCACCCTTTCCCGGCCGCTTTCGCCCCGAGTGAGAACTGAATTCGATGCCGAAACCGGTTGAAAATCCCTAGTAACTCAACGCCTTGGACGAACGGCCGAGGAGATCTTTTTCCGCCAACAATTCCGCGATCTGAACCGCGTTGAGGGCCGCACCCTTGCGAACCTGATCCCCGCAGAGCCACAATTCCAAGCCACAGGGGTGGGAGAGATCTTGGCGGATGCGCCCCACCAACACCGGATCGCGGCCCGTGGCATCCACCGGCATCGGGAAATAGTTGGCTTGCCAGTCTTCCACCAACTTCACCCCCGGCGCCTGAGAGAGAATCTCCCGCGCCTTGGCGACATCGAAGGGGCGATCAAACTCCAGATTAATCGCTTCTGAGTGGGCGCGAAGTACGGGAACCCGCACGCAAGTCGCCGAAACTTGCAGGTCGTCCACCCCGAAAATCTTCCGCGTCTCGTTGATCATCTTCATCTCTTCCTCGCAGTACCCCGACTCGTTCAGGGCAGAATTGTGAGGAAACAGGTTGAAGGCCAGGGGATAGGGGAACATCTCCGTTGGCGGCGTCTCCCCGTTCAAAATTGCCCGAGCCTGGGTTTTGACCTCCTCCATCGCCCGCGCCCCGGCCCCGCTGGCCGATTGGTAGGTGGACACCACGATCCGCCGCACGGGTTGAACCTGGTACAGGGGCCAGACGGCCACGTTCATCAAGATCGTCGTGCAGTTGGGGTTGGCGATGATGCCCTTGTGGCCGGCCACCGCCTCCGGGTTCACCTCCGGGACCACCAGCGGCACCTCGGGGTCCATGCGGAAGGCGCTGGAATTGTCCACCATCACGGCTCCGGCTTCCACAATCTTGGCGGCCCAAGCCTTGGAGGTCGATCCCCCCGCCGACGCCAGCACCAGATCCACATTGTCGAAGCTGCGATCGCCCACCGCCTCCACCGGGAGCGACTCCCCCCGAAACGGCAGGCGGGTTCCCGCCGATCGCGGCGACGCCAGCAACTTCAGCTCGGACACCGGAAAATCCCGGCTCTCCAGCAACTCCAGCAACTCGGTCCCCACGGCACCGGTCGCACCCAAAATGGCAACTCGATAGGATTTCGACAAATTCGTTTCCTCCCCGGAAAGTTGGACAGTTTAACAATAAATCAGAAATTTTAATAAGAGATGAGAGCGAATGGTAATTTTTTTAATGAAGCAATGGCACTTAACCCTTGAATTATATCGGCGATCGGGCGCGGTGAGACAACAATTTAGATTTCTTTAAACCCGACCTCCCGCCGCGATGATCGCCGTTTGGGAGATTTCCACATCCAGTCCAGCCATCGTCCCGAACGAATCGCACTTGGGATCATATTATAGTTAATCGGAGTGGATGCAACCAACATCCCAGTTCGGATGCCTTCGCCCCAGATTCGAGATCGGTGACGCCCCGTCCCGATCGCCTTCGGGTTGGACGCAGCCGCTGAGAGCATCCTATACTGGCTAATCTCTAGATTTTCGCTCCCCACCCTTAAAATGTGAGGGAGCCCATCGACTTCAGACGGATTGACTTCAGAATATCACGACTTATGAAAGTAACCCAGGAAAAACTTCCCGCCAGCCAAATCGGGCTCGACATCGAAATCCCTCCGGAAATGTCCAAGAACGCCTACGAGCAGGTGATTCGGAAATACGCTCGTTCCGCCAACATTCCTGGGTTCCGCAAGGGTAAAGTACCCCGCCACATCCTCGTCCAACGCCTGGGAGCAGCCCGGATCAAGGCGGCAGCCCTGGACGACCTCATGCAGGAGTGCCTCCCCAAGGCCGTCGAACAGGAAAAAATCCCCGCGATCGGCAATTTTGAACTGCGGGGGGACGTGGACGAACTCATCGTCCAGTATGAACCCGGCCAACCCCTCACCCTCAAGGCGGCCGTGGACGTGGAGCCAGAGGTCACACTCGAAACGTACCAAGGTTTTCAGGTCAAAGCTGAGGAAGCCAAATACGACCCAGCCCAAGTGGATGAAGTGTTGGAGCGGGAACGGGCCAAAATGGCGACCCTGATCCCCGTCGAGGGGCGGCCTGCCCAAAAGGGAGATGTCGCCTACGTTGACTTCAAAGGGTACTACACCCCCGCCGGAGAGGGCGTCGAACCCCAGGAAATCGAAGGGGGGAGCGGCGAAAACTTCCAGGTCGAACTCACCGAAGGCCAGTTCATCCCCGGCTTTACCGAAGGCATCGAGGGGATGAATCCGGGGGAAACCAAAGAATTGGACGTGGCCTTCCCGGAAGATTACGGCAACACGGAACTGGCCGGACGTCCGGCGACCTTCACCATCACCCTCAAGGAACTCAAGGAAAAAGAACTGCCGGAGTTGGACGACGACTTCGCCCAGGAGGTGAGCGAATACGAGACGATCGCCGAACTGCGGGAATCCCTGGAAAAACAGTTTCAGGAGGAAAAAGCCGAGCAGACCGCCCAAAATAAAAATAAAGCTCTGGCTCAGGCCCTGGTGGAACAGATGCAGGTGGATCTCCCCGAAACCCTGATCCGGGAAGAGGTCGATCGCCTGTTGACCCAGCAAGCCATGCAGTTGAGCAACATGGGCATCGACATCAAACAACTGTTTAACAGCGAAACCGTCCCCCGGATGCGGGAACAGCTCCGCCCGGAAGCGATCGCCCAACTCAAGCAAAGTCTGGCCCTCAAAAAAGTAGCCGAAGCCGAGTCCATCACCGTCGGCGAGGAAGAAATAAAAGCCGAAGAAGAAGAAATGATGGCCCAACTTAAAGGCCAGGAGGTCGATCCCGATCGCCTTCGCCAGGTGGTCACGGACAATCTGGTCACGGAAAAAACCTACGCCTGGTTGGAAGAACATTCCACCGTCGAACTCGTCCCCGAAGGGACGTTGAGCCCAGGTGAGGACGACGAAGAAGAAGGCGAAGAACCCGACGCCGTGGCGGTGGAAACCGAAGTCGTCACCGACGAAACGCCCTAGGGCGGACATTGGGAATGAGTCGGGGAAATTCGCCCGTTGCTCCGACTCCCACCCCTCGCTTTTCCGGCATAATAGAAATAGATTCGCTAACATTCAAACCGGAAACGGGCCGGCGATCGCTCACGATCGGGAAATGGTCGGGCTAACCGAGCCCGAGCGCCAAATTCTCCCCTTTTTTGAACGCACTTAAGGATTAAACGACCAATTTCCGATGATTATCTCTGAGTCTTCCCACAATTCCATTCGGAGCCGCCATTCCGGCGGCATCACCAGCGCTTCCAGTGCCCTCAGCGCCGGAACCCCCCAGGCCGGCGTGATTCCGATGGTGGTCGAACAGTCGGGGATGGGAGAACGGGCCTTCGACCTCTACTCCCGCCTCCTCCGCGATCGCATCATCTTTCTCGGGACGGCGATCGACGACGACGTAGCCAACGCCGTCAGCGCCCAGATGCTCTTTTTGGAAGCCGAAGATCCCGAAAAAGACATCCAACTATACATCAACTCCCCCGGTGGCTCCGTCACGGCGGGCATGGGCATTTACGACACCATGCAACAAATCCGCCCCGATGTCGTCACCATCTGTTACGGTTTGGCGGCGAGTATGGGCGCGTTTCTGCTGGCCTCCGGAGCCGCCGGCAAGCGGATGTCCCTCCCCAGCGCCCGGATCATGATCCACCAACCCCTCGGCGGCGCTCAGGGACAGGCGATCGACATCGAAATCCAGGCCCGAGAAATTCTCTACCACAAGCAAACCCTCAACGATTTGCTGGCCCACCACACGGGTCAACCCATCGATCGCATCACTGCCGACACCGAGCGCGACTTCTTTATGTCCGCCGAAGAGGCCAAAGAATATGGTCTAATAGATCAGGTGATATTAAAGCAGAATCTTCCGGTTCCGGGAGAATCTGTTCCCGCAACATAAAAACGAGGCAACTATGTCTAAGTACGACTCCCATCTGAAGTGTTCCTTTTGTGGTAAATCCCAGGAGCAGGTTCGCAAGCTAATTGCGGGGCCCGGAGTCTACATCTGTGATGAATGCGTGGAACTGTGCAACGAAATCTTGGACGAGGAGCTGTTTGATTCCGCGACGGCTCCTCCCGTCCCCCCGGCTCCTCGCCCCCAACCCGCCCCCGCCCCCAAACGCCGCAACGCCCCCAGCCGCGTCGCCCTCAACCAAATTCCCAAACCTCGAGAAATCAAATCCTACCTCGACCACCACGTTATCGGCCAGGACGAAGCCAAAAAAGTCCTGTCCGTGGCGGTTTATAATCACTACAAGCGCCTCGGATTCGTCCAGGGCAAACCCAACAACCGCCAAGCCGACGACAACATCGAACTACAAAAATCGAATATTCTTCTGATCGGCCCGACGGGTTGCGGCAAAACTCTGCTCGCCGAAACCCTAGCCAAAATGCTCGACGTCCCCTTCGCTGTAGCCGACGCGACGACCCTCACGGAAGCGGGATACGTCGGGGAAGACGTGGAAAATATCCTGCTGCGGCTGCTGCAGGTGGCCGATTTTGATGTCGAGGAAGCCCAGCGCGGCATCGTCTACATCGACGAAATCGACAAGATCGCCCGCAAGAGCGAAAATCCCTCCATCACCCGGGACGTGTCCGGGGAAGGTGTGCAGCAGGCATTGTTGAAAATGCTCGAAGGCACCGTCGCCAACGTCCCCCCCCAGGGCGGCCGCAAGCACCCCTACCAGGACTGCATCCAAATCGACACCAGCAACATCCTGTTCGTCTGCGGCGGGGCGTTTGTCGGGTTGGAGCGCATTATTGAACAGCGGACGGGCAAAAAGTCGATGGGCTTTATCCAGTCGGGAGAAGACCCCAAACGGGAAAAACAGGCGATCGAAGCCTTGAAAGGGATGGAACCGGACGATTTGGTGAAGTTCGGTTTGATTCCGGAGTTGATCGGCCGGATTCCGATGGTGGCGGTACTCGATCCCCTGGACGAGAAGACCCTGATGGCGATTCTGACCGAGCCGCGATCGGCTCTGGTGAAACAGTATCAGAAACTGCTGCGGATGGACAACGTGCAGTTGGAGTTCGACCAGGAGGCCATCCGCGCGATCGCCCGCGAAGCATTCCGACGCAAGACCGGCGCCCGGGCACTGCGGGGAATTGTTGAAGAACTGATGCTCGATGTCATGTACGAGTTGCCCTCCCGCAAGGACGTGAAACGCTGTCTGGTGACGCAGGAAATGGTCGAGAAGCGATCAACCGCCGAACTGTTGCTGCACCCGTCCTCGCTGCCGAAGCCGGAGTCGGCGTAGTTGTTAAAACATTGTGAATTTTTCGGGCGGCGATCGGTTCGGTTTGCCGCGAGTTATTGTCATGTTTTGGAGGTTCGGAGAATTTCACCACAGAGGCACAGAGAACACAGAGAGGATTTTCTATTCTAAATCGGAGGTGGAATTGTCATTTTGAGCGAACGCATCGGCGTCGAGTTCCAACACTTCGATCGCCCTCGTTTTGACTCCGATTCCATATTCGATGGCTTTCTGCTCTTTAACGAGGGTTAAAATTTCCTGTACCGTCCCGCCTCCGTCGAGTTCTTCATCGCCTCCGGAATCTTTCAAATAGTTCAAACCGGCGTCGGTGATGCTGTAGGTTGTCCCGGTTTTTATCAAGAGTTCGCGATCGCCCAAATTGTACAGCCGCCGCCATAGCGTATCTTTGATGGTGCTGTCCGTGCCGAATTGGGAGTGACGCTTGAGATAGTCCGACCACTTGGGAACAAAATCACCCCGGCGACCCGCCCCTTTTTCTGCTACAATACTGAGTAATTTTAATAACCCTTCTCCCTCGTCAATTTGCTTTTCAATGTCTCCCAAAGGATGGGAGATAAAATTCTGTCCTGCATCGGTCAATAACATTTTTCCAGATGGATCTTCTTCGAGCAATTGATAGGTTCGAGACAGGAGCCAGTGTCCGTAGACGTGGCGGGGGTTGACCCGGCGATCGCTTCCCGTCCAAATTGCCTCCGCGAGTTCTCGATTTTCCCCGTCCAGGCGTTCGGAGATCCAGCGATCGGGATTCGACCAATCCACCGGATTTTGCAGGGTTCCGGACAGGCTCATTATCGCCGATCGCAACCCCGTAATTTGGGCGCGATCGCATCCGTTCCAAATGGGTAAAATTAATCTCAATTCCGAATAAATGGGAAAGTGGGGAACTTTGACCCGGCGTTCGGTTTGCGGGTTGAATGTCGCCGAATTGGATTCGGAATCCATCGAGGTTACATCCCATTTTCTCAAGCCAAAAACCCCGCGATCGACCCTCACAAAGCGGCTGCGATCGCCCTTCTGTTTGATTTCGACGGCGATGATGGCGTTGAGGGTGGCTTCCGGACTTTTGCCGTTCGTCTGGATCAAATTATTATCAATGGCAATTTGAGTGATTTGGCGATAGTGCAGGGGAGAGCCCAAATCTTCCAGAACTTGAATGGCGGCATCGGCGAAGGACATGGAAATCGTTAAAAATCAGAACTTATCAATTTTGTGTGTTCATCACTTATCCATCACGAGATGTGGTGCCGAAAGCTTGCTCAACTTTTCTGATTATCTCGCCAGGGTCTACACCGATCGCACGAGTAATTAAAAGAAATTCAACCACATCCAATCTTCTCTCGCCGTTCTCATATTTTGCGACGAAAGATTGGGGCTTTTCAAGAGTTTTAGCAAGGGTTGCCTGGGTCAGATTCGCATCTTTCCGCGCCGCAATCATACACCGACGAAAGACATCATATTCTCGACTAAAGATAGACTTCATCATGCAGTGTTGGGCATGGAATTTACAAAAATTAGGATAAACCCATTTTCGGATTATCCCAAAATAGGATATTGCCAGTGTACGGCGGAAGTGGCACAACACGAGGGGATTTTTCAATCAAACCGACAAATTTCTACCCAACGGCCGAAGCGATCGCCTTTCGGGGTGGCTTATCCTAGAGGAAGAGGAATCAATGGCGATTCTTCCACCGTGTCCAATCGGGAGGACAAACAGATGAGTACCTCGTCAAAAACAATTATATTAGGGGCAGCGACTGCACTACTCTCCTTGAGCTTTGCCACGCCAATTCGGGCGGAAAATCCGGCTCACGTCAGACAACTGCTCGAAACGGGATTCTGTCAGGGTTGCGATCTCAGGGGAGCCGACCTCATGGGTGCTCATCTGATCGGGGCCGACCTGCGGGACGCCAATTTAGAAAACGCCAATTTAGCCAACGTCAATTTGGAGGGGGCCGACCTCAAGGGCGCCAACCTCGCCGGAGCGAACCTGTCGGGCGCCTTCCTCAACCAGACCGAACTCGACAATACCAATTTAGACTTCGCCAATCTAAGTAACGCCGACCTCACCCAAGCGGACTTGACGGGGGCGAGTTTGGCGGGAACCAATATGAATGGGGTTCGGCTGTTGCAACCGACGGTGAGGGCGAGTCAAATTGCCCCCGACGGTTCCATCGAAGATCTGCGGGGCGAAAATTTGAGTATCGGCCGCGACCCGTCCAAACTGATGCTGCCGATGGGGGGTCCGGACTTAGAGGGAGAATTTCAATACACGCCTGAATATTTGGATTCGCTCTTCGAGCCCATCGAGATCGATCGCGACTCCCAAAGTCCCGGATCGCAAAATATTGCCCCCGGCGGCGACGATGGCGTCCAGTTCAATACGCCGCAAATCACCTTTTAGATTTTCATCTTTAAGCAGGGCGATCGCGATATAAATTGGCGGTTGAGGGGTTCAAGCCCAGGATGACCCGATTGGAGCAGTTGTCCGCAGGAACACTCAGCCGCCCCCGTCGATTTGGGAATTGGCGGAGAGAATGTCAGAATAGAATTTTGGGGAGTGAGGTGTCGAAATTTTCGATTGTGGGGGTTCGCCGGACTTTACCCCCGCCGATTCTCGACTCTCGATTCCCGATCTTATTTTTGATTCAGCGATCGCCAAATCACCCGAAAAAGAATTGAGAGATTCGGCTTCCACGTTCAAAATCAGAGGATATCAATATGAATTCACCCAGCGCACCATCAACCGTAGCCTACGCTCCGACTATGGCGGATGATGCTGTCGGAGCCCTGTTCAAGCGCATGGCCCGCTATCCTCTTTTGGAGCCGAATGAAGAAAAGGAACTGGCCCATCAAATCCAAGAATTGGTAGTTTTGGAAAACCTCAAACAGCAACTCCAAGACGAACTCGGATGCCAACCCAGCAACGGCGAATGGGCGATCGCGGCGGACTTGAGCGAGGCAGAACTCAAGCGCCAACTGCATTTAGGGCGATCGGCGAAACGGAAAATGATCAGTTCCAACCTGCGGCTGGTGGTGTCCATCGCCAAACGCTACCTTAACCGCGGCGTGCCGTTTCTGGATCTGATCCAAGAAGGATCGTTGGGTTTGAACCGCGCCGCCGAAAAATTCGACCCCGACAAAGGTTATAAATTCTCGACCTACGCCTATTGGTGGATTCGCCAGGGCATCACCCGCACCATCGCCAACCAGGGGCGCACCGTCCGCCTTCCCGTCCACGTCGTCGAACAACTCAACAAGCTCAAATTCGCCTACCGGGATTTGAAGCGATCGCACCAACGCAAACCCACCGAAGCGGAACTCGCCGAAGCCCTGTCCATTTCCCTGCAACAACTCCGCCTCCTCGAACAGGTCCGCCGCAAATCCTTGTCCCTCAATCACCGCATCGGCACCGAGGAAAACTCCGAATTGATGGATATCCTCGAAGACAGCGACACCCAGTCGCCGGAGTCCCAGATGAATGAGGTGATGATGCGCCAGGACATTTTGGAGGTGTTGGGATCGGTCCTTTCCGATCGCGAAAAGGAAGTCGTCGCCCTCCGCTACGGCCTCGCCACCGGAGTTCCCCACACCCTCGATGAAGTCAGCCATCTTTTTGAACTCTCCAGAGAGCGGGTGCGCCAAATTCAAGCCCGGGCGATGCGAAAATTGCGCCGCCCCCAGGTAACGGAACGGCTGAAAGGGTGGTTGAAATCATTGTAAAATTCTCCGGGTTTGAAGGGGGGAAAAATGCCGTCCGAGTCGGAAAAAAAATGGGGGCGACGGGCGAGAAATAAAATCATGTCAACCCACAACATTACTGTATGATGAAAGCGATCGCTCGCATTCCATTTGGAGCCATTCTGGGTACCCTTTGCCTCAGTCCGATTCTGATATCCTGCACCGCCCCCGAACAACAGGCGCGACAGACGGTCGAAGAAATTGAAGAAGTCACCGACATCGACAGAGAAGATGTCGCGACGGCGATCGAATCGTTGGAAACCCAGGTGAATCGCGCCGTGGAAGAGGCCGAGACGCTCTCTTCCCAAGAGTTGCAACCCGAAGACATTAGACAGGAACTCAATCAAATTCGGGATCGCCTGAGTGCGGCGGTGGATTTGCCGGAGGAGGAACTGAAAGCCGAACTGCAGCAGTCCGCCGATCGCCTCGACAACTTGATCGCCAGGGTGGACGAAGCCGCCGAGAAGGCCGCGGGGGAGACGAAAGACCAACTCGAAGCCTACAGCGCCGATTTAAAGGAACTCAAAGAAGAAACAGTCCGGGCGATCGAGCAGTCGGGGTAAGTGCGATCGCCCCCAAATCGAAATCTTTAAAATTTGTTAAGCCCGATTGTGTGGATTTGTATCCGACGGCCAAAACGGGGGCGATCGGTGAGACAATGAACAGTTACTTTGGCCGTAATCAGTGAAAGCGATCCTCATCTCATGTCATCAGAAAACTCCAGCGCGTTAAACCTCGTGCATCGTCCCCGACGCCTCCGCCGTAACGATGCCCTGCGTCGGATGGCGCAAGAAACCCAACTGACGGCGAACGACCTGATCTATCCCCTATTCGTCATGGAAGGGGAAAATCAGAAAGTCGAAGTCCCCTCCATGCCCGGAAGCTACCGCTACACCCTCGACTTGCTCCTCAAAGAAGTGGCGGAAGCCTACGAACTCGGCATCCCCGCGATCGCCCTGTTCCCCCTCGTCGCCGAAGAAAAAAAAGATAACGCCGGCACCGAAAGCTACAACCCCGACGGCCTCGTACAGCGCACCGTCCGCGCCATCAAAGAAGCCGTTCCCGATGTCGTCGTCATCACCGACGTCGCCCTCGATCCCTTCTCCAGCAAAGGACACGATGGCATCGTCAGCGACGAGGGCGAAATCCTCAACGATGAAACCGTCGAAATCCTCGTCAAACAGTCCATCTCCCACGCCGAAGCCGGCGCCGATATCGTCGCCCCCTCCGACATGATGGACGGACGCATCGGCGCCATCCGCGACGGACTCGACGATGCGGGATACACCAACGTCAGCATCCTCGCCTACTCCGCCAAATACGCCTCCGCCTACTACGGACCCTTCCGCGACGCCCTCGAGTCCGCCCCCAAATTCGGCGACAAGAAAACCTATCAGATGGACCCCGCCAACAGCCGGGAAGCCCTCAGAGAAGTCGAACTCGACCTCGACGAAGGCGCCGACATGGTGATGGTGAAACCCGCCCTCGCCTACCTCGACATCATCGCCAAAGTCCGCGAAATCAGCGACGTCCCCGTCGCCGCCTACAACGTCAGCGGCGAATACGCCATGATTCGCGCCGCCGGACGCATGGGTTGGATTGACGAGAAAAAAGTCATGCTCGAAACCCTCACCAGCATGAAACGGGCCGGCGCCGACCTGATCCTGACCTACTTCGCCAAAGAAGTGGCTCTGATCTTGCGTTAGTCGAATGTAGGGGCGGTTCGCGAACCGCCCCTACAAAGAGAAATTCAACGATCCCCTATTTCCTGTCCCACACCTCACCCCAATTCTTCCGCCGACC
This sequence comes from Limnospira sp., assembly GCA_050045915.1. Classification (GTDB taxonomy): domain Bacteria; phylum Cyanobacteriota; class Cyanobacteriia; order Cyanobacteriales; family Microcoleaceae; genus Limnospira. Next base: position 21,926 of record JBNGCR010000018.1, on the reverse strand, counting down.
CGATCAATTCAATCTGTGCAATCTGCGTAATCTGCGGACTAACTTTACCTCTGACAGAATTCTCGTTAAGCTAAAAGGTGGACTGTCGTACACCTACTCATCGCCTATGGCTTCCACCGCAACGCCCCTTCCCCCGTCCCTCGATCGCATCGTGCAGCGATTCAAACGGGCATCTTCCAATAAATTGCGCTACGAACAACTGCTGACTTTGGCGCAGAAACTGCCGGAATTTCCCGACTCGGAAAAAGTGCCGGAAAATAAGGTTCCGGGCTGCGTTTCGCAAGTGTACGTCACCGCCAGTCTGGACGAAAATGGGGGCGTGCAATTTCAGGGGGATTCCGACTCTCAATTAACAAAAGGTTTAGTGGCGATGTTGGTTCGGGGAATGAACGGACTCGCACCAGAGGCGATCGCACAATTGCAGCCCGATTTTATCGAAGAAACGGGATTGCAGGCCAGTTTGACCCCCTCCCGCGCCAACGGATTTTACAACATTTTCAAGACCTTACAGAAGAAAGCCGAAGCTTGTGCTTAGGGTGTGGGGTGTGGGGTGTAGGGTGTAGGGTGTAGCCCTTCGACTCCGCTCAGGGCAAGGGGTATGGGGAAGAATGGTCAATTATCAATTGTCGATCCCTCTAAATTGATGATATCAAGTCCGGTTATTTAGTCGCACTAACTCCCCAATCATCTTCAGATGATTTGAGCTGTTAGCTTGGGAATTGATTCCCAAGCGGTCTTGATATCCAACCCGTTTTTTTCCGGGCATTCAACTGGATTTGATATGAACAGAGCGGAAACCGTGCAGATCGAAAATCGCCTGAGCCATTTAGATGTGGGAGTTCCCGTGACGGTGATCTCCGGTTTTCTCGGCAGCGGAAAAACCACGTTACTCAACCACATCCTCAACCACCGGGGCGATCTGAAAGTCGCGGTTTTCGTCAATGAATTTGGCGAGATCAATATTGACGGACAGCTTTTGGTTTCCGTCGAAGACGATATGGTGCAGTTGAGCAGCGGCTGCATTTGCTGCACCCTCAACGATCGCCTCGCCGAGACAATGGTCGGGGTTTTAGAGCGCAATTCCCAAATCAATTATATCCTGATCGAAACCACCGGCATCGCCGACCTGTTGCCGATTATCATGACCTTTTCGGGGACGGAATTGCGAAATTTGACCCGGTTGGATTCGGTGTTGACGGTGGTGGATGCGGAGACATTTTCCGCCGATTTATTCGGCAGCGAAGCGGCGTTGAGTCAAATCGCCTGGGCCGATATCATTTTATTGAATAAAGCCGATCGCGTGTCGCCAACACAGCGCGATCGCGTCGAAGCCGATATCCGCCAGATCAAACCCGACGCCCGCATCTTCCCCACCGAGTACGGACAAATCCCCCTCCCCGCCATTCTGGGTATCGAACGCCCCCACCTGGATTTGAACGTCCTCTCCCGTTTGAACCTGCAAAAACCCCAATCCAAACACTTGGAAAATGATGGGTTCGTGTCCGTCACCTTTGAGAGCGATCGCCCGTTGAGCGTCGAAAAATTCCAGACCTTTTTGAGCGATCGCTTACCCCCCGCCGTCTTTCGCGCCAAGGGCTTCATTTGGTACGGGGGAAATACATCCTGTCACCTGCTGCAATTGAGCGGCAACCGCTATCAACTCACCCCGAATTGTGATATCGTTTCCCCTCGGAATCAACTGGTATTCATCGGCCGCCACCTGGACGGCGCAGCTTTACAAAATGCGTTGGAAGATTGTTTGATCGAGCGATCGTCGCTGGAGTAGACTGGAGAAGATCCCCCATTATCCCCCTTGAAAAGGGGGACTTTGAGGCGGAAGGAACGGAGGAAGTTTCTGTCCCCCCTATTTCCTATTCCCTACACCCCACACCCTACACCCTACACCCTACACCCAATGAACCAAGACGATTTGTGGATCGAAGCGTTAAAATTCAACGAACGGGGTTTAATTCCCGCGATCGCCCAAGACCACCGGGACGGAACCGTGTTGATGATGGCCTGGATGAACCGGGACTCCCTGCAAAAAACCCTGGAAACCGGCGAAGTACACTACTGGAGTCGATCGCGATCGCAACTTTGGCACAAAGGCGCCACGTCGGGGCACATTCAGAAGCTCAAAGGTTTATACTATGACTGCGACGCCGACACCCTGCTGCTGAAAATCGAGCAAGTCGGCGACGTCGCCTGTCACACGGGCGCAAGAAGCTGTTTCTTCAACTCCGTTCCGCTCAAATTTTAAAATGGTTCTGCAAATCTACAACACCCAAACCCGCCAAAAAGAAACCTTCACCCCCATCGAACCCGGAACGGTCAAAATGTACTGCTGCGGGGTGACGGTGTACGACTATTGCCACTTGGGTCACGCCCGATCTTACATCGCTTGGGACGTGGTGCGCCGCTATCTGGAATGGTGCGGATATCGAGTCAACTACGTCCAAAATTTTACCGACATCGACGACAAAATCCTCAACCGTGCCAAAGAACGGGACACCACAATGGATGTGGTTTCGGAACAGTTCATCGAGGCCTATTTTGACGACCTGCGACGCCTCAACGTCCGAGATGCCGACGCCTATCCGCGAGTGACGAACCACATCACCGCCATCCACGACCTGATCCGTCGCCTCGAAGCCAACGGACACGCCTACGCCGTCGATGGCGATGTCTATTACAGCGTCCGCCACTTCCCCGACTACGGCAAACTTTCCGGTCGGAAACTCGAAGATATGCAAGCCGGCGCCAGCGGCCGGGTATCCGCCGGCGGGGAGGGGACGAAGAAGAAAGATCCCGCCGATTTTGCCCTCTGGAAAGCGGCGAAACCGGGGGAACCCGCCTGGGATTCTCCGTGGGGCCCGGGGCGTCCGGGATGGCACATCGAATGTTCGGCGATGGTGGGGGAACTCCTCGGCGAAACCATCGACATCCACGGCGGTGGCGGTGATTTGGTGTTTCCCCACCACGAAAACGAGATCGCCCAGTCCGAGGCGGCGACTTGCCAACCCCTGGCGCGATATTGGATGCACAACGGCATGGTGACGGTGGGGGGCGAAAAAATGTCCAAATCTTTGGGCAATTTTACCACGATTCGGGAATTGTTGGATCGCCCTTTGGAACCGATGATTGTGCGGTTGTTTATTTTGCAAGCCCAGTATCGGAAACCGCTGGATTTTACCGATGAGGCGATCGCATCCGCCGAAAATGGTTGGGCGACGTTGAAAGACGGGTTATTATTTGGGGAAGAATACGGCGATCGCCTGGGTTGGTCCGGGAAAGAATCCCCCCGGGAAGATGCCGTGGAACGGTTCCGGACTGCGATGGATGACGATTTCAATACGCCGGGGGGATTGGCGGTGTTATTTGAACTGGCGAAAGAATTGCGCCGGGAACGCAATTTGTTAGCCCACGAAGGGAAGACGGAAACGCCGGGCGATCGCATCTATTCCACCTGGAAAACCTTGGTTGAATTGGCGAGGGTTTTCGGTTTGGAAGCCTCGCCGGAAGCGGAAACGGAATCTCAATCCGAAGGCATGAGCGATGGGGAAATTGAGGCGTTGGTGAAACAGCGGCAGGAAGCCCGGAAAGCGAAAAACTATGCGGAGGGCGATCGCATCCGCGACCAACTTCAAGAATTGGGAATAACGCTAATTGACCGCCCCGGCGGAGAAACCATCTGGCATCGTTAAAAGTTGCCTCTAAGAAACCGGGTTTCTACGAGAGTTTCTCCGGCCTCCCCCACTTAATTGTTACCAAGAAACCCGCTTTCTACTTCCAAAGGTTATTCAATTGAATGGCATCGAACCCTTCAAAACCTCTTTCAAACTCGACACCTCATTTAAAATCGCCATCTCCCGCGCACATTCTTCCTGCAAAATTTTCAGATAGCGTTGCTGTCGCGCCCGAAATTCTTCCGGGTTCTGAGTCTCCACATTGGACAAACTCGACTTCAACATCGCGATCGCCATATTAATCGCCGACAGGGGACTCCGCAACTCCTCCGATAGACGATTCAATAACTCTTCGTGGGAATGACTTTGCTGTTGGAGTTCGAGCATCCGCTGCTTGAGTTGTAGCGCCTGCCGGCGTTCCTCGTCGAGATCGGCGAGATGCCGCTGCTGTTTTTTGAGACGAGCCTGAATTGCGTTGATAAGCTCCTGGGCGGAACAAGGTTTGGAAAGATAATCATCCGCTCCCAATTCCATCCCCAAACGCTGGTCGGCGCGGTCAGCTTTCGCCGTCAGAAAGATAAACGGAATATGGGTTGTTTCGGGGTTCTCCTGCAACCGTTGTAAGACCCCGTAGCCGTCCATATCCGGCATCATAATATCACAAACAATCAAATCGGGACGGTAGATTTGAGCCAAATTGATCCCTTCCGAGCCGTTGGATGCGCCGATCGCATTAAACCCTTCAGTCTCGAAAATGTCCAGGATACTGTCACGAATGGAATCTTCATCCTCAATAATCAAAATCGTTATCATTGATTTTTACCTGCGATCGCTGCAACCTTTGTGTTCTGGTTTGCCGTCAATGGGGTGACGTTGGCCCCGGCTTTTCTGCCCACCCTGCCGCTGATGTCGGAAAATCTGATTTTTTATCGTCCATCCAGATTAACATAACTTGGGCGTTTCTCCGCCGTCGAGGTGGGTGGGCGCGATCGCCACCGTCCCCACTTGAGATTAAAAAATTAGCATTTCTAAATCAATATTGACTTTTTTTGACAAAACTTAATCAATAAAAGCCGGCAAACTTCATAAAGAATCGTAAATAAATATTGATTAAGAAAATGTCGATTTTGGGGGGAGCGATCGATAAAATAAAAACAGAGATTTGAAAGATAGATGGCGTGCATCGGGGGTGTATCACGGGCAACTCTATACATCAGCAAATCTACGGAAAACTCGAAATCATCAGCCAACAGGATTTCGGAATGAACGAACCCCAAACAGGAGATAAACTCAAATGAACGGAAGTGAAATCATCGATCGCTACATCAAAGGAGAGCGAGATTTTCGCGGACTCGACCTCATAGCCGCCAACCTGATTGGCGCCGAATTGATTGCCGCTAACCTGTCCGGGTCTAACCTGAAAGAAGCCTCCCTCGCCCGTGCCCACTTGGAACGCTGTTTCCTCGTAGAAGCCAATCTCAGCGGCGCATTTTTGTACGGAACCAACCTCAACTATGTCAAACTCAAAGACGGCCGTTTAATCGAAGCCGACCTCACCAAAGCCAACCTCAGCGGTGCCCACCTCGCCAAAGCCGATTTAATGGGGGCAAAACTCAGCGGTGCAATTCTGACTTGGGTGACACTCTTTCGCGCCAATTTGCCGGGAGTAAACCTCTGTGGTGCCAACCTCAACGGTATCAATTTGCGATCGGCAAACTTAGAAAAAGCGAATCTAAATTGGACGAACTTGAGCGGCGCGCGACTCAGTGGTGCCAACTTGCGGGGGGCGCAGTTGAACGGGGTAAAACTCGACGGAGCATTTCTAAATGGACTGCAATTGGAAGGCATCGACTTCAGCAGTTTAGAACTGAATCAAGTCAAACTCAGCGGCGCGAAACTGATGGGTGCGAACCTGCGAGGAACCAGCCTTCAGGGTTCTCAAATGCGGTTTACCTGCTTGGATGATGCCAATTTAGAACGGGCAAACTTGCACGGCAGCAACATTCGCGGCAGCCAGTTTATCCAAGCCAATCTGATGCAAACCGACCTGGAAGAATGCGATTTGAGGAATGCCGATTTGAGTCACACCAACTTGAATTTGGCGAACCTGCGCGGCGCCGATTTGAGTGACGCGAACCTGCGCGGCGCCTATTTCTGGGGTACCAATCTGGACGGCGCGAACCTGCGCGGCGCCGACTTGCGGGATGCGAGTTTGCGGAATGCCAAGTTGAACGGGGCGAACCTGCAAGACGCGATTTTGACCGGTGCGACCATGCCCGACGGCCGCATTCACAGTTGATACTGATAGCTATCAGCTCTCAGCTTTCAGCCGTCAGCAGTCCAGTAGGGTGGGTTGGGCGCGGCAGTAATTTTTCGGAAAAACCCACAACTTTCCATCCGCGCCGTAACCCACCATTTCCTTTATTGTTTATAGCGACAGGGATAGGTTGTCGATCGCAATTCAAAAACTGGAGTTAATATAAGTATAGAAAAATAACCAGATTTTTTATTAGAACAACTCGGCCGGGAATATAACGATCGCCCCCTAATTTCCTGACCCCGCCCCCTCTCCGTGTTCTCTGTGCCTCTGTGGTGAATCCTCTCAACCCCCCTCCCAAAAAATGAGATAATAGGCGATCGCGAATCTCATCCGAACATCATCGGGGACTCGATAGCCGATCGCCCCTCGGACTTGTGAACCCGGCCCGATCGCACGATCGCAGAACAAATCACCCACAGTTAGGTTAAAGTTGTGAGTGATGAGTCGCGTTGTCTCGCAGCGGATTGGGACTCCAGGGTGAGGCATCGACCGGCGGGGCGACAGCACGGCTCAGACCACGCTCGGCGTTGAATTGTCGATAGGAGGACAGCCGTGCCGACCAGCCAAGACCAGAAAATTATCGCCATCTTCATGGAGGAGGCCGGAGAACGCCTCGAAGAACTCCGCACCGGGTTGCAGGATCTGCCGGCCATCATGGCGGATTCCGATCGCGAACAGATGATCGCCTTGTACCGGGCGGCCCACTCCATCAAGGGGGCATCGGCCATGTTGACCCAACAGATGCCGAGTTTAGCCAGTATCAACAAAGTCTCGAAGCGCCTCGAAGACTGTTTCAAATCCGTCAAAGATACCCCCATCAAGGCCGACGACCAGGCGATCGCCCTGTCCAACAAGGGCTATGAAGTGATCAAAAACCTGATCCAACGCGCCCAAAGCCCCTCGGGTCTGTCGGTGGAAATGGGAGAAAAAATCGCGACGGCATCCCTTCCCCTCTACGACAAACTCGAAAAGCACCTCGCCGACTTGATGAGCGGTAAAGCTGCCCCCGCCGCCAAACCCGCCGCTGCCGCCAGCAAACCCGTTCCCAAGGCCGTCGCCCAGACGACGACGGTGCTCAAACCGATGTTGCAGGGCTTCAAAAAGCCCGCATCTCCCGCCCTGCGGAAGCAGATCGCCGGACTGTGCGCCCGACTGACCAAAATTGCGCCGGGGGTGGAACCGTGGCAAAATTTGGTGAAGACGGCCCACGGCGCGATCGCGAACCCGAAGGCCCCGTTCCCAGCCCTCGCCAGTACCGTCATCAAAGACTTGCAGCAGGGGGCGAAACTCCTCGAAGCCGGGAAAGGAAATGCGATCGCCCCCAGCGACGCCCTCGTAAAATTAGCCTCCGGCGCCCCCGCCGCCGCCGCTCCCCAGGAAATCACCATCCCCGCCGATCCCAAGGAAGTGGTGAAAGTCCTGCTGAAAACCTTCAACAAAAAGCAATTGCAGGCGATCGCGCAGTTGTTGATCAAACACATCAAATCTTAACCGCCGTCCGAGTTGGAGTCATCCAGGCGATCGCTGACGGCCACATCCACCCGGCGGGGCAAATCGTCCATCTCCGCCGAGACGCGATCGACCACCTGTTGCACCTGGGCCTGCAATTCGTTCAACTGCTGCTGTTGCAGCGTCCCCCACTGGGGCAGTTGGTTGATGAACTGTTGCAGATCGACGATCACATGGGTCAAGTTTTCCACCTGTTCCAACTCGGGCCGCTGCTGGAACTTTCTCACCACCAATTCCAACTCGCCCTGAATGGCATCGATCGCCCGTTCCAGGGCGTTTTGGCGTTCCAGGATATTTTGCAGGCTGGAATTGAGGGTCGCCAAATTTTCGGTCAGCGCCGCCGCATCTAAATTGGCCGAGGATTGCAACTGATTCAAATTCGCCGAAACGACGTTCGCCTCCAGAACCCGGTGCAACTGTTCGATCGCCGTCGAATTGCGATCGACCTCGGCTTTCACACCTCCGGAGTGCGATCGCAGATAGCGTTTCAAAAAATAGCGATTCGCCAAATTCAACGCCAGCAAAACCAACAGCGGAATCGTCGCGTAAAGCGGCGACAATCCCCCCACACTCGCCACGACACCCGCCACCAATATAGCAAAACAGAGATATTCAGCCAGTTCGAGTACATTGCGATAATTGAGCATAATTGAAAATTGTAGATTTTATAGCGCCGTGTGCGGGAAGTCGGGAGTCGGTAATTTTTCATTTTTCATTTTTCACTTCCCCCTCTAAATTCGCAAAATAAATCGAGCCAAATTGAAATAGATCAGCACCCCCAAAACGTCCACCGCCGTGGTGATGAACGGGGCCGACATCAGGGCCGGATCTAATTTGAGCGATCGGAACAAAAACGGCAGCGCCGAACCCGCCACCGATGCCAAAATGGAAATCGCCAACAGAGAGATCCCGACGGCGATCGCCACAGACAACTCACCTTGCACCACGAATAAATTCGCCCAAATCGTTGCCAGAACACCCAAAATCGACCCCAGCAGCGCCCCCGCCATCGCCTCCCGCGAGATCACCTGTAACGGACCCAACGAACGAATTTCGTCCGTATTCATCCCGCGAATCACCACCGTCGAAGACTGCGCCCCCACATTTCCCCCCGTCCCCGTCAGCAAAGGAATAAAGAAAGATAAAGCCACCACCTGTTGCAACAGATCCTGCTGGGTCTTCAAAATCGACCCCGTGACGCTGTTGGTTAGCAACAACACCAGCAGCCACACCACCCGGCGACGGGCCACGGTGAGCAAACTCGCCTGGAAGTAATTGTCCCCCTCCGCCTGCACCCCCCCCAAAGCGTAGATATCTTCCGTGGTTTCCTGCTGCAAAATGTCCAACACGTCATCGACGGTGATGATCCCCACCAATCGCCGTTCGCTGTCCACCACGGGAACCGCCAGAAAGTCGTAGCGCTGGATGATGCGGGCGACTTCCTCTTGGTCGGTGTCCGTCTGGACGCAGACGAAATCCCGGTTGAGAATGTCGCCGACGGTCTGATCTAATTGGGCTGTGACCAGATCTCGCAGAGAGAGGATTCCCGTCAGGCGGCGATCGGAGTCCGTCACATAGAGAGAATAAATCGTTTCGGTCACGTTCGCCAAACTGCGAATCCGCTCCAAACTTTGACCGACGGTGTAGTATTCTTTCAGGGAGATGTACTCCGGCGTCATGATCCGGCCCGCCGTGTCCGCTTCGTAGCCGAGGAGGAGAGCCGTGGCTTGGCGTTCGCTGGGACTGAGTTGGGATACCAGACGCCGGACGACGGTGGCGGGGAGTTCATCGAAGAGTTTGGCGCGATCGTCGGGGGACATTTTATCGACGATATCGATGACTTCCTGGCGCTTGAATTTTTCGCACAGGGATTGCTGCACGCTGGAGTCGAGGTGCTCGTACACTTCGATCGCTTCATCTTTGGACAGCAGCCGGAAGGCGATCACCTGCATGGTTTCCGGCAGTCCTTCGATCGCTTCGGCGATGTCGGCCGGCTGGACGGGGACGAGAATGGTCTTGGCCGCCTGCAAGTCTCCGCGTTCGAGAAGTACCTGGAGTTGCGATCGGACCAATTCCCTCAGTTCTTTGCGCGACAGGGTCGCCAGGGAAGCGGATGTTTGATTGTTCTCAGTCAAAGACGACCCTCCAAAACTGGTGCTGAATCCTAGTCTAGAGGAATAACCCACGGGTGAGGCGATCGAAGCTTACAACGGGAATTCGCAAGCCATCTCAATCGCGGGACGGATGCCCGCCACCACCGCCCGTCTTTATAATTTTTCCGTGGTCTACCATATCAGGCGACATTATGGGAAATATCTTAATTTTTTTTTAAGATAGTTTATAATACGTTGCACAGAGTCTCGGCAAGTGCTACGCCTTCACCGGCCGTGCGTCAATTCAACCGAGACACGCTACAGGGGTGTTTTCATCTGTCGATTTTACCTTGGTGCCTATTTTATGACACTGCAAATAGCTATGAATGATTGGGATGAACACAGGAGGGAGTTGACAGCTTCGCTCGGTACCAATAATCACATTTTTTCCTACACCCCCTCACTCCCAGAAGACCATCCTACAGATGGATTCAATCAACCGATGGTGGAACAGTTAAAATTACTCGCCGCCGCCGTGTGTTTTGCCGAAGACTCGGTGGTGATCACCACCAGCAACCTGGAATTTCCCGGCCCAGAAATCGTATTCGTCAATCGGGCATTTACCCACATGACGGGGTACAGCAGCGCCGACGCCATCGGCCAGACCCCCCGGATTTTACAGGGAGAAAAAACCGATCGCGCCGTATTGGAACACATGAAAGCGGATCTCAAAGCCGGACGGGTTTTTTACGGCGAAGCCATCAATTATCGCAAAAACGGGACGGAATTTGTCAACGAATGGCACATAGAGCCCATCTATAACGATCGCCAAGAGATCACCCACTACGTCGCCATTCAGCGAGATATTACCCAGCGCAAACAAGAAGAAGTCCGCCTGATTTACGAGGCTCGACACGACAGCCTCACCGGCCTGTACAACCGCGCCCACTTCACAGCCCAACTTCAGGAGGCGGTGGAGCGGGCCAAAGAGTGTCCAGATTATCTATTTGCCGTCCTGTTCATCGATTTAGACCGCTTCAAACTGATCAACGACAGCTTCGGACACCAAGCCGGCGACCAACTGCTAACAGCAGTAAGCCGACGCCTGCAAAATAGCATCCGACCGCAGGATATCGTCGCCCGCTGGGGGGGCGACGAATTTGCCATCCTCCTCGACAATATCGAAGATTTATCCCAGGTTTCCCAACTCACGAACGAGATCCGAAAGCAAGTCCAAAAACCCATTGTACTCGGCGACTCTAATCTAGAAATCGTCACCACCCTGAGCATCGGCATCGCCTTGAGCAGCATGGGTTACGAGAGCCACGAAGGTCTGTTGCGGGATGCCGACACCGCCATGTACCGCGCCAAAAGCCGGGGACAAGGGCGCCACGCCATTTTCACCCGGACGATGCACAAGCAGGTGCGGTGGCGACTACAGGTCGAAACGGATTTGCGCTACGCCCTCAGACGGGAAGAATTGCGACTGCACTACCAGCCCATTGTCTGCCTCAAAACCCGCCGAATCGTCGGCTGTGAAGCCCTAGTGCGGTGGCAGCACCCGACCCAAGGTTTCATCTCCCCCGGCCAATTTATCCCCATCGCCGAGGAAACGGGGTTAATTTCTGCGATCGGGGAGTGGGTGCTCCGGCAGGCCTGTCTCGACCTTCAAAAGTGGCAGTCCATCGCCAATTTCTCCGCACCTTTCGTGAGCGTCAATCTCGCCACCCAACAACTCAACCGGCCTGGGCTCGTCGAAACCGTGCGGACGCTGTTAGAAACCACGGGTTGTCCTCCAGAATTGGTCAAATTTGAACTCACCGAAAGCGCGATCGCCGAATCCGCCGAAATTGCCGTCACGACCCTCAAAAAAATCAAAGATCTGGGAATCCAACTCTGCATCGACGACTTCGGCACCGGATATTCCTCCCTCAGCCGTTTGTCCCGCTTTCCCATCGACACCCTCAAAATTGATCGTTCTTTCATCCAAGGCATCGGTGCATCTGACAATCGATCCAAAATCGCCCACGCCATCGTCAATCTCGCCCAAACCCTGGAAATGACCACCATCGCCGAAGGCATCGAAACCCCCGAACAACTGTTCCAACTGGGGCAGTGGGGGTGCGACCTAGCCCAAGGATTTTTGTTGGCCAAACCCCTGCCGGCCGAAACGTTCCAGCAACTTCTGATCCAAAATGTGACCGTTCCGATGGATTGAGAACAGTTTAAACTTCACAAAATCTCCCCCCGAAGGGCGGGAAGTTCACCCCAGGCTAATTCCTGACACCTGAGAGCTACCAGCGATAATCTATGAGCGCAGAAAGAATTCCGACCAACTATCCGGATCACTTGGGTTTGGCTTACCAACAGGCGATCGCCGAGTTGCACCAGGTCAAAACCCAACTCCGCCAGACACAGCACCGTTCGGCCGAACTCAAATTTCTCCTCGACCGCACCACCCCCACCGCCCTGATCGACGAGGGGGGGATCGTCCGGGAAGTTAACCGGCCCTTCATCCAGATGTGGGGGAGTTCCTGGGAACAGCTCATCGATCGCCCCCACCCCCTGTTTGATTCCCCCTACTATTCCCCCAGTTTTTGGGAGCAGTTGTGGTCCGTCGTCCGGGGGGGCCGCGTTTGGTGCGGAGAAATTCAGCACCACACCCCCCGGGGCCAGCACGTCTGGCTCGACATCACCGTAGTTCCGTCCGATGCCCCGCCCGGATCGGTTCCCCGCCACTACTGGATCGTCGCCGACGAACGGCGATCGCGACAGCAGAGCGAACAAAAATTGACGCAACTTTCCTGGGTAGCCAGCCAGACGGACAACGCCGTGATCATCTGCGACTGCGACGGCCGCATCGAGTGGGTGAACCAGGGATTCGTGCAAATTACCGGGTATTATTTGGATGAGGTGAAGGGCCGCAAACCCGGTTCGTTCCTCCAAGGAACCCAAACCGATCCCCGGACGGTGGAGGAACTGCGAACGGCCCTGGGAGCCCGCCAACCTTACCGGGGCGAAATTCTCAACTATCGGCGCGACGGGGAACCTTACTGGCTGGCGATCGCCATCACCCCCATTTTCGACCGCCAGGGCAATTTGACCCAATTTATCGCCATCGAAAATGATATCACCGAACGCAAGCAGATGGAAGAGGCACTCCGCCACAGCGAGGCGAAAAATCGCAGCCTCATTGAAGCCATCCCCGACCTGATTTTCCGCCTCAATTCTGAGGGCGTGATCCTCGACTATTTTCCCCCCAAACAGTCCTCCCATTTTCCGACCTGTTCGGAAATGGTCGGGCGGGCGATCGATGCCGTTTTTTCCGAGGATTTGGCGGCCTGGACCCGCCATTATCTAACCCGTGTCCTGGAAACGGCGACACCTCAGAAGGGGGAATACGTCCTATCCCTCGAAGGCCAATATCGTCATTATGAAGCCCGCTACGTCCCGAGTGGCGAGGGCGAAGTGTTGGCGATCGTGCGGGATATCAGCGAGCGGAAGGCGATGGAAGTGGCGCTGCGGGTGGAAGAGGTTCGGCAGCGACAGCGGGCGGCGGATTTGGAAAAGGCCCTGCAAAAACTCCAGCGCACCCAAACCCAATTAATTCAAGCCGAGAAAATGTCGGGTTTGGGACAGATGGTCGCTGGGGTCGCCCACGAGATCAACAACCCCCTGTCTTTTATTTATGGAAATTTGATGCACTTTCAGACTTCGATGAAAGATTTGATGCATCTGCTCCAACTTTATAGGAAAACCCATCCCGAGCCGAGTCAGGAAATTGCAGATTTTGTGGCGAAAATCGACCTCGAATTTATGTTCGAGGACCTACCGAAAGCCCTGGAATCGATGCAGTTGGGAACCAGCCGCATCCGCGAGATCGTCGCGTCTTTGCGAAACTTTTCTCGCCTCGACGAAGCCACCTGCAAGGCGGTGGATGTCCACGAGGGGATCGAAAGCACCTTGTTGATTCTCCAGGGGAAATTGCAGATGCAGTCCGGCTCGGAAATCGAGATCATGCGGGACTATGGAGAATTGCCCCTGATTGAGTGTTATCCCAGTCAACTCAATCAGGTGTTTATGAACCTCCTCGCCAACGCGATCGACGCTCTCGCCGAGCAACCTCACCCCCGCCGGATTACGATTAAAACTGAAGTTAAAACGGCGGCGAAGGGAAGGTCTGACTCGATTTCGATCGCGATCGCCGACAACGGACCCGGCATTCCGGAGTCAGTCCGGGGGCAGATTTTCGACCCCTTTTTCACGACCAAACCGGTGGGGCAGGGGACGGGGTTGGGACTGTCCATCGCCCATCAAATTGTGCTCGAAAAACACGGGGGATCGCTGGAATGCAGTTCCGAACCGGGGCGGGGGACGACGTTTGTCATTTCCCTGCCCATCCAGTTGGAATGTCCGTCGTTAACAATTAATAATTAATAATTAACAATTAATAATTATTAATTGACTTTTTTGAGGGCGGGAGCCGGACTGGTTTCCGCTGCTCTGCGGGTGTCGCCCGGTTAGGGCGAGGCTTGAGAGCCAAATTATTGGTCAAAGTGGCGGATGATGGCTTCGCCAAATTCCGAACACTTCAGGGGCTCGGCGGGGGGGTCCATCAGTCGGGCCAGGTCGTATGTCACCTCCCGGTTGGAGATAGCCGTGCCGATGCCTTTTTTGATCAGATCGGCGGCTTCGAGCCATCCGAGATATTCCAACATCATCACCCCGGAGAGAATCAGGGAACCGGGGTTGACGCGATCGAGTCCCGCGTGTTTGGGGGCCGTGCCGTGGGTGGCCTCGAAGACGGCGCAGGTGTCGCCGATGTTCGCCCCGGGCCCCATGCCCAAACCACCCACCATCGCGGCGGCGGCATCGGAGAGGTAGTCCCCGTTCAGGTTCATGGTGGCGAGGATAGAATATTCGTTGGGGCGGGTTTGAATCTGCTGGAAGATACTGTCGGCGATGCGATCGTTGACCATGATCTTCTCTTTCCACTTGCCCTCTCCGTGGGTGTCCCAGATGGCATCGAGTACCCCTTTGACTTCGTCGCAGATTTCCTGGCGCTTTTCGGGGGTGAGGGAGTCGAAACCGGGTTCCACCTGGCGGGCGTTATCTTCCAGGGAGATGTCGGGGTTGCCCTCCTTGTTGCTGAGAATCCAGGATTCCCGCTCCGTGATGCACTCGTCCCGAAACTCGGTGGTAGCCAGTTCGTAGCCCCAATCTCGGAAGGCGCCCTCAGTGTATTTCATGATGTTGCCTTTGTGGACCAGCGTCACCATTTGCTTTTCCTTGGGGAGGGTCAGGGCGTGTTTGATGGCGCGGCGGACGAGGCGCTGGGAACCCGTTTTACTGACGGGTTTGATGCCGATCCCCGAGTCGGTGCGGATCTGTTTTTTGCCGTGTTCGGGGGTGGCGGGGATCAGGTCGCTGTTGAGGAGGTGGATCAGTTTTTGGGCGATTTCGGTCCCTTCCCGCCACTCGATGCCGAGGTAGATGTCTTCGGTGTTCTCCCGGTAGATGATCACGTCGAGCTTTTCCGGGTGCTTGTGGGGGGAGGGGGTGCCGGAATAATATCGGCAGGGGCGCACGCAGGCGTAGAGGTCGTTGATCTGGCGCAGGGCGACGTTGAGGGAGCGGATGCCGCCACCGATGGGGGTGGTGAGGGGGCCTTTGATGGCGACGCCGTACTCCCGGATGGCGGTGAGGGTGTCTTCGGGGAGGTATTGGTAGGTCCCGTACTGTTCGCAGGCTTCGTCCCCAGCGTAGATTTTGAACCAACTGATTTTTCGCTGGCCGCCGTAGGCTTTTTCCACCGCCGCATCGATGACGCGCTCGGTGGCCGGCCACAGGTCAACGCCGGTTCCGTCCCCCCGAATAAAGGGAATGATGGGGTTGTCGGGAACGATGGGTTCTCCGTCTTTGAAGGTGATGGTTTCGCCCGTAGAGGGGGGGGTGATTTTTTCGTACATATCTACTTCACACTCGCTAACCGTGAGTCTACCTATTCTGTCACGATTTTTGACGACGTGAGGCGCCGATCGCGACAGAAAGCCATGATTTCTTCAGAATTGCCCCCTCGCCCATCCGGCATCCCACACCATTCCTCGCGCAATTTCAGTGTCTTATGATGCAAAATCCGCATCGTCGATCAAATCTTTAAACTTTTCAATAAAAGTACAATCGAGCCTTAAAAAATTGTAACAGCACATCTCGGGCGATCGATGTAGTATTTCTAAGTAAAGGTAGCGTACATAGCAGATATTCCTAAACCCAGTTACCTGCGTTGCCAAGCGATCGGGCATTGAGAAAAGACATCCCAGCAGGGTACCCCGGCTCGAAACCCAAACTGTCAACTCGATCTTTCACGCTTTCTGTTGAAATCTGCCACTTCCGAAACGAGTTCGGGATAGAAGCTTGACATTCAAATCAAACCCTTGGGGTTAAGATTTATTTAATCATTCAAACTCCCCAATTTCAGTTTTTCTCAATCCATCATCCCACCCCAATCAAAAAGTTGTCATTCTCAAGATAGCGGGTTCTCTTCAGCAAATTGGAGGCTATACATCATGGATAACGTCAGCACGGTCAACCGCAATATCTATCAGGATGTCTCCGTTTCGACCCTGATCAACAGTCGCTTGGCCGACCAAGACCAAGTTTTCCCGGTCAGCGAGACGGCCCAATCGAGCGATCGCCCCCTGATGGGAGATCCCACCTACGGTTTGGACACCCTCGGACTGAAAAACGTCGGTCACGTCTATCACAACCTGCCCGTCCCCATCCTGATCGAACACGCGATCGCCCGGGCGGAAGGAATTTTAGCCTCCAACGGCTCCCTGTGCGTCAAAACCGGAAAATACACCGGCCGCTCCCCCCACGACAAATTCATCGTCGATGAACCGAGCAAACACGACGAAATCCACTGGAGCCAACTCAACGTTCCCATCCCCGAGAAAAACTTCAATCGCCTCTATCGCCGCGTCCGCTCCTACGTCCAAGGCCGTGACCTCTACATCTTTGATGGTTTCGTCGGTGCCGATCCCAACCACCGTTTCGGCGTCCGCATCATCAACGAGCGGGCCTCCCAAAACCTGTTCGCCCACCAACTATTTATTCGGCCCACGGACGAGGAACTACAAACCCACCGGGCCGATTTTACCGTGATCGCGGTTCCCGGACTCCACGGCGACCCCGAAGATGACGGCATCAACAGCGAGGCGTTCATCGTCCTGCACCTGTCCAAGCGGTTGGTGATCATCGGCGGGTCCAAATACGCCGGGGAAATCAAGAAGTCCGTCTTCTCCCTGATGAACTACTTCATGACCAAAGCCGACGTGCTACCCATGCACTGTGCCGCCAATGTGGATGACGCTGGCAAGACAGCGTTATTTTTTGGTCTGTCGGGCACCGGAAAAACCACCCTTTCCGCCGATCCCGATCGCTATTTGATCGGCGACGACGAACACGGCTGGTCTGAAGAGGGCATCTTCAACTTCGAGGGAGGATGCTACGCGAAAACCATCCGCCTGTCCCGGGAAAATGAACCGCAAATTTGGGATGCCATCCGATTCGGTTCGCTGACTGAAAACGTGATCCTCGACCGCTACACCCGCGCCCC
This sequence comes from Limnospira sp., assembly GCA_050045915.1. Taxonomy (GTDB): domain Bacteria; phylum Cyanobacteriota; class Cyanobacteriia; order Cyanobacteriales; family Microcoleaceae; genus Limnospira. The sequence goes on along the minus strand of JBNGCR010000018.1, from coordinate 4,700 downwards.
CGACTACGACGACGGCACCCTGACGGAAAACACCCGCGTCGCCTATCCCATCGACTACATCCCCAACGCCGTCATCCCCGGCATCGCAGACCACCCCAAAACCGTGATCTTCCTGGCGGCGGATGCCTTCGGAGTCCTGCCCCCGATCGCCAAACTGACCCGCGAACAGGCGATGTACCACTTCATGTCCGGCTACACCAGCAAGGTGGCGGGAACGGAACGGGGCATCAAAGAGCCGGAAGCGACGTTTTCGGCCGGGTTCGGAAAGTGTTTCCTCCCCCTGGAAGCGGCAGTTTACGCCAAGCTGCTGGGCAAACGGCTCACGGACCACCCCGAAACCAATGTCTATTTGGTGAATACGGGTTGGTCTGGTGGCCCCTACGGCGTGGGTTCCCGGGTGCCGATCAAGTACACTCGCGCCTTGGTTTCTGCAGCGGTGAACGGAGATTTGGACGACGTGAGTTTCCACCCCCACCCCATTTTTAAAGTGTTGGTTCCCGACGCGGTTCCGGGAGTCCCCACCGAACTCCTCGACCCGGTGAAAACCTGGGCCGACGCTCAGGAGTACGAACAGAAAGCCAAGCACTTGGCAGGGTTGTTTGTGGACAACTTCAAGAAGTATGAGAATGTGCCGGAAGCGGTGATGGAAGCGAGTCCCGCGATCGACTGATTTTAGAGCGGGGAGAAATCGGCATTCTCCCCCTCCATTCAAGTTACCTTCCCTAGTTCTACCTTCACGGTTTTCAGCCTTTGAAGCCGTGAATTTTTCTGGGTGTCGCCCGAGTGATACGACAGCCGTTGTTGGGCTTGGGCCCTTCCGGCAACCCAAAGCAAAACGATCTTGATAGAATTATGCTGAAAATCTTCAAATCAACAGAAACATCATAATTTTTCTGCAATCACCAAAGAGGGGAATGGTTGGAAGAAGACGAACTCACATTTTCGACCGAAGGAAGCCCCGGCGGACATCTTCCCCCCGCCGTGGTGAGGGAGCGTTTGGGCGGTGTCCCCGGCGTCTTGGGCGTGGATCTGTTCGATCGCGTCGCGGATTGTGGCCTTTAGGGTGCGAAATCGACAGGTCGTCGGGCTACATTTGAGGAAGCGATCGCAATACAATTGCCAATTCAGACCGATTTGGCATAAAATATTAAGAAATATTACTAAAGTCCCAAACAGACCTATGGATAATGCAATCGAAATCTACACCTGGAGTCGCTGCCCCTTTTGCCTGCGGGCGAAAGCCCTGCTGAAAGAGAAAGGCTGGGAGTTCACCGAATACGTCATCGACGGAGATGAAGAGGCGCGGGATCAAATGGCCGAACGCGCCCACGGACGCCGCTCCCTCCCCCAAATCTTTATCAACGGCCAACACGTCGGCGGCTGTGACGACCTCCACGCCCTCGACGCCCAGGGCGAACTCGATCCCCTCCTCGCCGCCTAGAGTCGCACCGTTCAGCAATACCCCCAAACCACTGACATCGGCTTGGGGGTATGATTAATTTCGCCCACTCGCAATCCGGTCCATGAAATTCGCCTTCATTATCGATCCCATCGAGAACTTGAACCCCGTCCACGATAGCAGCGTCGCCATGATGGAGGCGGCCGAGGTGATGGGTCACGAAGTGTGGGTGACGTTGGCCCACCAACTGAGTGTGATTGATGGAAAAGCCTGGGCGACGCTGACTCCCGTCCGCCTGACGCCCATTATTCGGGAGGGCGATCGCTGGGCGGCGGAGAAAATCTGGTTTAATTTGGGTGAATCGACGTTGCAGCCTTTGGAGGCGATGGATGCGGTGTTCATGCGGATCGATCCGCCGGTGACGATTCCCTATCTCTACATCACTTATATATTGGACTACATCGATCGCGCCAAAACCCTGACGGTGAACGCTCCCAAAGGGTTGCGGGCCGCGAATGAAAAAATGTACGCCCTGCAATTCACCGAGGTGCTCCCGGAAACGATCGTCAGCCGCGAAAAAGAGGTGATCCGGGAATTTGTGGAACGCCAGGGGGCGGGGGTTTTGAAACCCCTGGGGGGCAAAGCCGGGGAGGGGATTCTGTTTCTCGAACCGGGCGATCGCAACTTCAATTCCTTGATCGAAATTAGCACCCGCCAGGGTTCCGAACCGGTGATGGTGCAGACCTATTTACCCGCCGCCAAAGAGGGCGACAAACGGATTATTTTGTTAGATGGAAAACCCATCGGGGCGGTGAATCGCATCCCCACGGGCAAGGAATTTCGCGGCAATATGGCCGTCGGCGGACGGGTGGCGAAAACGGAAATTAGCGATCGCGAGTTGGAAATTTGTGAAACACTCACTCCTAAACTCCTCGAAGATGGGTTGTATTTTGTCGGGTTGGACGTGATCGGCGGCTATCTGACGGAAGTGAATGTCACCAGCCCGACGGGGATTCGGGAAATTGATTTGTTGGATACGGTGAGTTTGGGAACTCAGGTGATCGAATGGGCGATCGCAACTGTCGAACAGATGCGATCTTAGGGATTCGGGAGTCGGGAGTCGGGAGTCGGGAACTACAACTGCCTTTAATATCTCACTTTCAGAAAAATTTTTTTTTCTGATGCTTGGAAATGGGCGAGGGGGGGTTGACAGGGGGCGGCGATTCCCGGTAGACTATTGACATAATCCCCCATAATGGGAGTGGTGCTAAAAATAATATTTTCGCAACCACTCCCATTATCTAAAATAATACCGGAAGTCAACCCCAAAAGCAACCCCCTCCCCAAAAAAAGGCAAAAATTTTAACATTTCTTAATTTTTTTCAAAAAATAAAAATCAACCCAAAAAAGTAGGGGCGAATGCCATTCGCCCTCTCCCCAGCATCCACCCCCAAAAATCAGAAAAAGTTATCAATCATCAATTATCAATTATCAATTGTTTTCTTGCGCCCAGACGGACACCGAACCGCCGCAGCAGAAAAACTGTCCCCACCCCCATTCGTTGGTGTGGACGGGTTCTTTGACGTGTCCGGTGAGGTCGATAAACGTGGCGTTGGGTTTGCCCACTTCCATCCATTTTTGCCCGGGGATATTGTCACTCATAATCACGGCTAAACCTTCTGGATGTTCTTCATCTCCCAGGCGAGTCCAACCGATTGTATTGTAGTCGTCAAAATAGTCGTACTGTTCCCCGTAAGCGTAGCGGTGGCGGGCGTATAATAACTGGTCAAGTATCGTGCGGTGAGAGGGAAGGACAATTTTATAACGGTTTCCATCTCCGCCATAATCTTCGTATTCCGCGCCGTAATAATCCGCGTAGAAAATGCAGGGATAGCCTTCGCGGCGCAGCAGGATCAGCGCATAGGCGAGGGGTTTAAACCAGGGTTCGACGGGGGCTTCCAGGGATTGTAAGGGTTGAGAATCGTGATTTTCGACGAATGTGACCGCATTGATGGGGCGTTCTTTCATGAGGGTGCGATCGAGGATCGTCTTCATGTCGAAATGTCCGTGGGATTTGCTGGCGTAGTAAAATTTGTAGTGGAGGGGGACATCAAAGACGGACATCCGGCCCCCGAGGGTACCGATATACCAGTTCAACGTGTCGATGTTATTGTACCAATATTCCCCGACGACAAATAGATTTTTTTGGGCGTGCTTTTCGAGTTCGTCGATCCATTCCGGGAAGAACCAGGCGGAGATGTGCTTGATGGCATCGAGGCGGAAACCGTCCACTCCGGTGGTGTCGAGATACCATTTTCCCCAGTTGATGATTTCGTCCCGAACTTCGCGATTTTGGAAGTCGAGATCGCATCCCATCAGGTAGGCGAAGTTGCCTTTTTCGAGGGCGACATAATCATCGAAAACTTTGCCGTCAAACAAATAAATGGTGTCTTTTTCTTGGGTTAAATCGTCGTAATCGACCGCATCGAAGTGCTGCCAGTTCCACTGGAAATCGGAATATTGACCTTGGCGGCGGGGGAATTTAAATTGGGTGTAGGATTGGACATCTCTCAGGTCGCCTTTGGGATGGATGCGATCGCCCGTCGAGTAGGGTGTCGCCCGCACCATTTCGGTGGACTCGCCCCCCATTTTGTGGTTGAGGACGGCGTCGGCATAGACTTGAATTCCGGCAGTTTGGACGGCGTGAATGGCATCGAGATATTGTTGGCGATCGCCGTATTTGGTGCGGACGGTCCCGCATTGATCGAACTCTCCGAGATCGTAGAGATCGTAGGTGGCATAGCCGACATCGTGGGTTCCCCCCATGCCTTTGTAGGCGGGAGGTAGCCAGAGGGCGGTAATTCCGGCTTCCGCGAGTTCTCGGGCGTTTTGTTTGAGTTCGTCCCACAGGATCGAGTCCGAGTCGATGTACCAGTGGAAGTATTGCATCATCACACCGTTGATCATGAGAGCTTCTCCCGCGTTGTCATGTTTCTGGAGTCGAGGGAACCCGCCCAAGAACCCGTCAATATTTTAGAGGATATTGGAACGGTTGTCGCGATCGCCCCAATTGAAACGCGATCGTCCCGGAAAATGGGATAATATCGTCGGGAGCGATACTGTTGGAGCGCGATCGCTCCCGTTCCGCTTTGACCCGCCGTCGTTCGCCCAGGATCTCCATCCCATTCCCCCCCATCGTACCACCGCAGCCAGAGGCGGCGCATTTTTTCGTTATTCCAATCAATTAGGACGAGATTTGAGATTCAATAAATCTCAAGCCTTCGGCAAAATCGAAGATCAT
>JBNGCR010000017.1:7336-48463 GCA_050045915.1 Limnospira sp. | reverse complement strand
TAATTGAAACTCCTGTCCTTGAATATCAAGCTTGTTGTGTTGCTTAAATCCAACCGCTGTATACTCGATAGGATACATAATAACCGACGGTTTAAGCTTTTCCAGCCGAGTGCTTTTTAAAATGCGGGGAAAGGAGAAGGAGCGATCGCCCAAATCTGTAGGGGCGCAAGGCTTGCGCCCGATATGATATTCTCACCTTGAGAAACGCGATAGGTGCGCTATCGCGGATCGCAATTTTCCAGCGCCACCCCGGAACAGGTCCGCTTCATCAACCCGGTGAGCACCTTACCCGGCCCGACTTCGATCGCCTTTTCCACGCCTTCTTCGGGCAGTTGCAGGCAAATTTCCCGCCAGCGCACCGAACCCGTCATCTGTTGGACGAGGCGCTGTTTCAGCGTCGCCGCATCTGTGGCGGGGGTGGGGTCTACATTAGAGAGCACGGGAACCTTCGCCGCCGCGAACTCAACGGACTCCAGAACTTGCTCGAATTCCGCCGCCGCCGGGGCCATCAGGGGGGAGTGGAAGGCGCCGGAAACGTTCAATTTCACCACCCGCTTCGCCTTGACGTTGGCGATGAGGGCATCGACGGCCTCCGGCGTCCCGGAAATTACCACCTGGGCGGAACTGTTGTCGTTGGCGAGGACGACATTTTCGGTTTGTTCGAGTTGCGCGTGCAGTTGTTCGGCGTTGAAGCCAATCAGGGCGGCCATCTGTCCTCCGGCGGCAGCGTCCATCAATTCAGCGCGGCGCTTGACGAGTCGCAACCCGGCTTCAAAATCGAACACTTCGGCGGCGTAGAGGGCGACGTATTCCCCCAAACTGTGGCCGGCGACGATATCGGGGGACTGGCCTTGGGATTTGAGGGCATCCACCAGGAGGCTTTCCACCACATAGAGACAGGGTTGGGTGTAGAGGGTGCGGGAGAGTTTGTCTTCGTCACTCTGGCACAACTGGGCGACGGACCAGCCGAGGATTTCGGTGGCCCGATCTAACTTGGCTTTGGCCGGGGGTAAATCGAACAAGTCTGCGCCCATGCCGACGGCTTGGGAGCCCTGGCCGGGAAATACCCATGCTGTTTTAGTCATTTGTGTCTCAAAAAATGCTGCAATGCAGGAAGAAGAGAAGGCAATCGTCAAGAGGCAACAGGCAATAGGGAGAAATAGATTTCACGGTCTGGGGTTGAGATGCGATCGCAATTCCCGACTCCCTAATACCGCCTCAAATTACCGCCCCCATTCAAAGATGGCGGCGCCCCAGGTCAAACCGGCTCCAAATCCTGCGGTGGCGATTGTATCACCCGATCGCACCTTTCCGGATCGCACCGCTTCATCCAGGGCGAGGGGGACGGAGGCGGCGGAGGTGTTGCCGTATTCGGCCAGGTTGCTGATCACTTTCTCCGGGGGGATTTTCAGCCGTCCGGCCACCGCGTCCAGAATGCGCTGGTTGGCTTGGTGGAGGATGAGCCAGTCAACTTGGTCGGCGGTGCGATCGGCGCGAAACAGGGCTTTTTCGACGACTTCCGGGACTTTTTTGACGGCGAACCGGTAGATGTCCTGGCCGTTCATGGTGATGGGGTGGTAAGTTCCCTGGCCGATGGTGACATCCGGTGTCAGGGTCTTGGGTTCGGGTTGATAGGCCAGATTCAGGGAACTATTTTGGCTGCCGTCGCTTTTGAGTTCAAATCCCAACAGGCGATCGCGATCGCTCCGTTGCAGCACCACCGCCCCGGCCCCATCTCCGAATAAAATACAGGTGCGGCGATCGGACCAGTCCACCCAGCGGGAGAGGATGTCCGCCCCCACTAACAAGACATTTTGATAGACTCCGGTGCGGATAAACTGGCCGGCCGTCACCAGGCCGAACACGAACCCGGAACAGGCTGCCGTCAGGTCGAAGGCCACCGCCCGGGTGGCACCGATGCGGGCTTGAATTTGGCTGGCACTGCCAAACAGGTCGTCGGCCGTGGAAGTGGCGAGGATAATCAGGTCGAGCTCGGCGGGGTCGATGCCGGCCATCGCGATCGCCCGCAGGGAAGCTTCTGCGCCGACCTGAGCGAGTGTCACGTCCGGAGATGCCAGACGCCGGTGGCGGATGCCGGTGCGGGAGGTAATCCAGTCATCCGACGTCTCGACGAGTTGGGACAATCCTTGGTTGTCCAGGGAAAGGGACGGAACTGCCGCTCCGCTGCCTGTAATCGCAATGCCTGTGGTTGTCATGTATCTTGATGTCAATTTTTTGGAATCTCAATGGGGGCGATGGAGTTATCTTCCCACATCGAAAGCCGTGGGGTCTGATGCGCCGGCCCCGACACCGGGAGCGTCTCAACTCACGATTTCAGACTCCGGGCTTTTAGCCACCTGTTCTTGGTGTTTTTGATACTGTCGGTCGATGCGATCGATCACGTCGTTGTTGACCGCATCCCGGGCCATGCGGATGGCATTGCAGATGGTCGGGGCTTTGGAGGAACCGTGGCTGATGATGCAAATTCCCGCCACCCCCAACAACAAGGCGCCGCCGTGTTCGACATGATCGACCCGCTGCTTGAACCGTTTCAGGCTGGGCATCAGCAGGGCCGCCCCCAGTTTCGCCTGCAGGCCGGAAGACAATTCTTCCCGCAGCAATTGTAAGACCACCTCCCCCACCCCTTCGGCAAATTTCAACAGTACATTGCCGACGAAGCCATCGCAGACCACCACATCAAATTTTCCGGTCAGCACATCCCGCCCCTCGGCATTTCCGGCGAAGGAGATCAGGGAATTTTCTTGCAGCATCTGGTGAGTCCGCACGGCCTGGTCATTGCCTTTGGTGGGTTCTTCCCCGATGTTGAGGAGTCCGACTTGGGGATTGTCGATGCCGAGGACGTAGCGGCTGTAAATCGACCCCATCACGGCAAACTGCTCCAGGAATTTGGGGCGACAATCTACGTTTGCCCCCACGTCCAAGATCAGGACGGGGGAGGAGGGGATCATCGTCGGCAGGACGGCGCCGATGGCGGGGCGATCGATCCCGCGAATCCGCCCCACCCGCAGCAGAGCTGCGGCCATCGCCGCCCCGGAGTGGCCGGCCGACACCACGGCGTCGGCTTTTTTTTCTTTCACCAAATTCATGGCAACATTGATAGAGGCCTTGGGTTTGCGCTTGAGCGCCCCCAGTGCCTCTTCGTGCATTTCGATCGCCCCTTCGGCGGGGACAATTTCCGGAGTTGGCGAGCCGGTGTGGTGATGCTTGAGGGCGGCTTCGATCGCCTGGGGATCTCCCACCAGCACGACATCCACCCCGAATTTTTCCCGTGCCATCAGCGCTCCGGCAACTACTTCGGCGGGGGCATGATCCCCGCCCATAGCGTCAATTGCAATTCGTGCGCGAGTTAAACCCATTGACCAAAGTTAGAGAAACCTTCAAAATTTTACCGGAAAATTGGGTCTAAAGCCTCGCCCTTTGAGGGCGACTTGATTTTTCAACATCTGCTAGAATTAAAAAAACAGCATTCTTTTTTAAGAGCGGCTCTCCGGATGTTCAATCTCACCTACCAGTATCGGCTCCAACTCAATCGGCAACAGGAACAGACCTATTCCGAGTGGTTGGAAACCTCTCGCCAGGTCTGGAACTACGCCTTAGCCGAACGGAAAGATTGGTATCGTTCCCGGAGCTGCCCGATCAACGCCTGTTCGCTGCACTCGGAGTATATCATCCCGGCGGATGCACCCCGCCCGACATTTGCCCGCCAGTGCAAAGCCTTGACGAGCGCCCGCAAACAGAACCCGTTTCTGCAACGGGCCCACTCTCAAATGTTGCAGCAAGTTCTGCGACGCATGGAAAAAGCCTTCGTGTCCCTGTGGGAAAGCGGTCACGGTTTTCCCCGGTTCAAAAAACCCGGAAGGATGCGATCGCTACTATTCCCCCAACTCGGGAAAGATCCCATTCAGGGCAACCGGGTCAAACTGCCCGGGGTGGGATTGGTGAAAATGCGGATGTCCCGCCCGATTCCCGATGGGTTTGTCGTCAAACAAGCCCAGGTGGTGAAAAAAGCGTCGGGGTGGTATGTGTTGCTCACCCTTCAATGTGATGTCGATTGTCCTGATATCATACCCCACGGGGAAGCCTTGGGAATCGATGTCGGACTGAGTCATTATCTGGCCACATCGGCGGGTGAAATCGTGCCAAGACCCCGTTTTTTCGGAACACTCCAACGCCAGCTGCGATCGCTGCAACAAAGAGCGTCCCGAAAGAAGAAAGGGTCGAACAACTGGCGTAAAGCTCATCTTAAAGTGGCCAGATTGCACGAACACATCCGCAATACCAGGCGGGATTTCTTCTGGAAACTGGCTCACCGCCTCTGCGACGGGGTGGGGATGATATTCGCCGAAGACCTCAATTTCAAGGCGTGGGCGCGGGGAATGTTTTCCAAGCACACCCTCGACGCGGCTCACGGCGAATTTCTGCACATCCTGAAGTGGGTTTGTTGGAAGCGGGGGGTTTTCTATGCCGAAGTGAAACCCGACGGGACTTCTCAGACCTGCCCCAACTGTGGGATTCACACGGGTAAAAAAGAGCTTTCGGTCCGCGTCCACGATTGCCCCGAGTGTGGCTACCGCACCGACCGCGACGTAGCCGCGGCCCAGGCGATCGTGAAACGAGGACTTGCAGCCGTGGGACACACGGTGAAGATGCTTGGCGAGGGGTTAAGTGGCCGCTCCCCGAGGACCCAAGAATCCCCGTCCCTTTAGGGCGGGGAGTGTCAACCATTGCCCATGTCCCAACCCTGCGTATCGTATTGGAGGAAAGTGTCTTGGAGGAAAGTGTCGCGCCATGTTAGATGTGTTTAGTTCCGGGATGATGTCCGTATGGTTGGAAATGGCCGGGGTCGATCGGGATCGATTCAATGCGACGACCCGGCAGTTTTGGGAAGGGGGACTCTCGGAGGTGCTCTGGCTCGATCGCCCTGACCCGGTGGCGGAGGCGATCGTCGAGGAGTACCTGAATCGCTTGGCCCGCCGGGGGTTGTCGTCCCAGGTGCAGGGGGTTTGGATTCAGGGGGGGCCGTTTGCCCTGGCCGGCAACGTCGGGGAAACGCCCCTGCCGGCGGCTTCGATTACCAAGGTCGCCACGTCTCTGGCGGCTTTGCAAACCTGGACGCCGGACTACCAGTTTGAAACCCTGGTCGCGGCTACCGGACCGGTGGAAAATGGGGTGCTGCGGGGGGATCTGGTGATTGTCGGGGGCGACAACCCGTTTTTTGTCTGGGAGGAGGCGTTTACCCTGGGAAATGCCCTCAATCAAATGGGCATCCGGCAGGTGGCGGGGAATTTGGCGATCGCGGGCAATTTCTCGATGAACTACGAATCGGACCCCCAGGTGGCGGGAAATTTCCTCCGCCAAGCCCTGGATTCGAGCCAGTGGACGGCCGAGGCCGAAGATCAATACGCCCGTCTGGCGTCGGGGTTGCCCAAACCCCAGGTGGAAATTGCCGGGTCTGTCACGGCGACCGCGCCCCCGCAAAATTTGCCACCTTTAATCCGCCACAAATCCCTCCCCCTGGCGGAGATTATCAAACAGATGAATATCTACAGCAACAATCCCATGTCGGAGATGTTGGCCCAAAGCGTGGGGGGGGCGGTGGTGGTCCGCCAAAAAGCGGCGGCGGCGGCGGGGGTCCCGGTGGAAGAAATTCGCCTGATCAATGGTTCCGGTTTGGGCCACGAAAATCAAATCTCCCCCCGGGCGGCAACGGCGATGTTTGCGGCTTTAGATCGCTACCTGCGGGATACGGATTTGACGGTGGCGGATCTGTTCCCGGTGTCGGGGCGGGATCTCGGGACCCTGGAATTTCGCAATATCCCCAAATCTTCGGCGGTGAAAACGGGGAGTCTGTTTGATGTCAGTGCCCTGGCGGGGGCGTTGCCGACTCGCGATCGCGGCGTGGTCTGGTTCGCCATCATCAACCGGGGCACGGGCTTGGACAGCCTGCGGGACGAGCAAGATTGGCTGCTGCAACAACTGGTGAATCAGTGGGGAACGCCGGAGATTTTGCCCGTCGCCCTACAAACCCACATCGACGGCCGCCGTCCGGCATTGGGAGATCCCCGGCGGATCGAGATAATTGATAATTGATAATTATTAATTGTTAATTGTTAATTGTTAATTGTTAATTGAATTCATGGGATATTATCAGGAACGCGATCGCCAGATTACGAATTACCGGATGTTTCGGTTGGGGGGGACGGGGTTATCGTTTCGCGGGCCGTCCCCGAAAACGTCGGATTCCGGGGCCTATTTTACCTGTTTGGGGGCGGCCCAGACGTTCGGGTGTTTCTGCGATCGCCCCTATCCCACGCTGCTGGAAAGTGGGTTGGATTTGCCCGTTTTGAATTTGGGATACGGCGGGGCGGGTCCGGCTTTTTTTCTCAAACATTCCGCCTTGATCGATTATATCAATCGGGGCCGGTTCGCGATCGTGCAGGTGATGTCCGGCCGCAGCGAGAGCAATTCTTTGTTTGAAACCGGGGGGTTGGAGTTTTTGAAATGGCGATCCGACGGCCGGCAGATGGGCTCGGAACCGGCTTATCAGGAGTTGTTGGAAACCCGCGATCGCGATTTCGTCCGCATGGTGGTGGCGGAAACCCGTCGCAATTGGGTGACAAACTATCAATTATTATTGACCGAAATTCGAGTCCCAAAAATTCTGTTTTGGTTTTCCGAGCGGGGGCCGGATTATCACGAAACCTTCGACAATATTTATTGTTTGTTTGGCAAGTTTCCCCACTTAATCAATCGGGATGCGATCGCCAAAATTAAACCCTTTTGCGACGATTATATCGAGTGTATTTCCGACCGGGGAATGCCCCAGCTACTCATCGACCGATTCACCGGCGATCCCACCCCCCTCAATTTGGCTTATCAGCGCCCGGATTTGGGGGATAAAACCTCTTTTTACAACAATTATTACTGTGCCCCGGAAATGCAGCGAGATGCGGCGAAAAGCCTGATATCAGCCTGTAAAAAGTATGTGTAGTTGGGGCGACAGCAATTCGGGTCATTCGGAAAATTTGACCCCGGAGACACGGGGGACAGGGAGCGATTATATCGCCAACCTCTCTTGTTACAGCAAATCCCCATCGGGCTTTAGGGCGATCGCCTCCTGCCAATTTTGTTGCATCATCTGGGTGGTGGTTTGTTGGTGGAGACGCAGGACTTCGGGGTTGAAATTGGGGGCAGGTGACATTTGAAAAACGGCGGGGGATGGTGTAGGATTGTACGATATATATATGAGATGATTCTGGCCTGGGCGATCGCCGCTCATTCCCAATCAAATTTTCGCCCCAAAAATTCCTCCAACTTCTGATTGTGGGGGCGGAAAAATTCGGCAAGGGATTGGCGGATGCTTTCGGGTATTTTAGAATAAGAACCCGCCGTATATCGAGGGTATTCGGGTAGGGGATGATCCGGAAGTTCCAAAAACTCGAAGACTTGTTTTAACGTCTCCTGGGGATCGGCGTACAAATCCTCACTTTTGAGAATCAATATCTGTTCGGCGGGAAAGCGACTCATCCATTTTTCGAGAAAATAGACGTACATTCCCCGCAACAAATAACCGTATTGAGTCATCCAAAATTGGCGTTCCGCCAGGGTGAGATCGTCTAAAGTATCGATAATGGCAATTTCGTCGGCGATCGCCTGTTCGAGGCTGCGGTGTTCTCTCCCCATCCAATTGACGTGATCTTGGTATTGGGAAAACGCGCGATCGACGGGATTTCGGAGGATAAAAATGAGGCGGACATCGGGGAACGCTTCGTACAGGCGATCGCACGCCCTGCCGTCCACCATGTAGCTGGGGCTGGCTTCCCCGGTGATCAAATTTCCCCCCTCGGGTAGGGGCGGAAAGTGGGCGAGATACCAATCCAAACCCCGGTAATATTGCCAAATAAAGAAATCGACTTCTTTGTGAAGGTTGGGAATGATTTGGGGATGGTGGCAGAGATATTCATAAAGGGATGTCGTCCCCCCTTTTTGAGTTCCCAAAATTAGAAAATTTGGCTTTTTAACGGATGCCGATTCCCAGTGATTTTGGAAAAATTCGGGGCGGAGAGATTTAATTTTTTGCCCCATCCCTTCTTGATAGATGGAAATCGCCTCTTTTATGTGATTATTTTGGGTGAGTAAATCGCCGTAATTGATGTAGGGTTCCGGACAGTCCGGTGCCGCAGAAATTGCCCGCTTGTAACCGTCCGCGATCGCCTCGATTTGTTCAGGTTTGAGTTGAACAAAGCTGTAGGTTCGCATATGCCGCAACTTCAAATAAGCCGTCTGTTCGTCGGGTTGGACTTGGATCGCGTCGAGATAGGCGGCAATTGCCCCATCGATATTTTGATTTTGTAGCAGGGCATCCCCGAGACGAATGTGGGCTTCGGGAATCTCGCCGTCGATGCCGATCGCTTCCCGATACGCCGCGATCGCCTCATCAATTTTACCCTGTTTAAACAGACAGTAACCCAAATGATTGTAAGACCAAAAACAGTCCGGATTGAGGGCGATCGCCCGGTTAAATTCATCGGCTGCTGCCGCCCAATCTCGCCGTTTCAGCAATGCCAAACCCAGGCCATAATATCCCCAAGAATAATCGGGGCGTTCGGCAATAGTCTGTTGATAAATTGCGATCGCCTCTTCGTAATTTCCGGTTAACAAAGCATCTTCCGCACCGCCTTTTTTTCGGGCTAAAATATCGGCGATCCGCTGGTGTGCTTCCGGGCGTCCGGGGTCGATCGCGATCGCTTCCTGGTAAGCCGTGATCGCCTCTTGCCAGCGATCCTGCTTTAACAATATATCCCCCAAATGGAAGTGGGACCAATAAAAATTAGGGTTCAATTCGATATCTTTTTGATAGGCTGCGATCGCCTCTTCCTCCCGCCCCACGCGGGCTAAAATCCCCGCCAGGTGGTCATAAGCCCAGGAAAATTCGGGGTTCAATTCGATCGCCTTTTGATAGGCTGCGATCGCCTCTTCGTCACGATTTTGGGCGGCGAGGGCTTTTGCCAAGCCGACGTGATAGATAAATACATCCGGCCCGCATTCGACCGCATTTTTATAGGCAGAAATCGCCGATTCTAATCGATTCTTTTGACTGTAAATTTCCCCAAGCTTGTAGTGAGTCGAACCCCATTTTGGATCGGTGGCGACGGCCTTTTCGTACACTGCGATTGCGGCTTCAGTTTGCCCGTTTTTCGACAAGGTATCTCCGACGATCAAACATAACTCTAGGGGGACGGAATCGAGATTTTTGCCCAGTTTTTCGGCGATGGAAATGGGGCGATCGAGATAAGGCCAGACCCCCGCCAAGTTCTGATAAGCCGGAGTCAAATCCGGGGCGAGTTGAATGGCTTCCAAATAACAGACAGCCGCCCGATCCCACCGCTGGCGTTTGACCAATACGTTCCCCAAATAAAGGTAAACTTGGGGTTGATTTTTATCGAAAGATAGACCGCGTTCGTAAGACTCCTGGGCGGGTTCTAATTCACCTATAATTTGGTAAATATCTCCCAAGGTTTTATAAGCCGGGGCAAAGTTGGGATCGCGTTGCAGAATGTCGCGACAGATCGCGATCGCCTCCGGATATTGTTTTTGACTGAGACACTGTTGGGCTCGTTCGTGGGTGGTGGGAATATCAAAAGGGTCGGAAGCCGGCATTCTTGATTGAATCAATATAAATTGGACTGAAGGGATTCGCAATCTCGTTTTTTCCCATCAAATTTTAAGAGGATTTGGGGAGGCAGTGCGGGTGTTTCTGACAATTTAGGCGATCGCCCCCTGAGCTGTCAATCCGTCGCCTGACGTTCCAAATTGGCTTTGACTCGTTCCAAAAATGCCCGCGATCGCTCTAAATCGGCATCGGCCCGCCGCAACTTGTCGGGGAGATTGGCCTCAGACAGTTCGGGAGGGGCGATCGCAAACCGCACGGTTGCTAAAATCACGGCGGTTTCATCCCGCAAAACAGCCTGCAGGGTCAATTCTTCTTCTCCGGACGCCTCCCCCCAATTGACGGTTCCCCTAAAACCACAAACCCCCGCTGTCGGGCGATCGGGGTAGACGGCGGCTACATCGGGACGGGGGCCGCTGACTGCCAGAGTCCGCAAAATGCGATCGCCGCGAATCACTTCCACTGCGATTGCCGGGGCGGTTTTCCCCAACACCCAACCCGCCATTTCCACTTCGGCGGCGTTGACTCGACTCTCACCCTGGGGGCGATCGACGCAAAAATCCACCAAAGTTTCGCAGTCGGAGGCCGGAGTCCGGACGACTTCCAGAATTTCAACCCAGTTATTTGCAGTCATCGTCAAAATTGCGGAATGCAATGTATCAATTTCGGATATTCTTTATACTTTACTCCATTTTGTCCCGCCACGCCTCTACCATCATCCGCACCACGTCCGGCATTTTAAATTGTGCCTCCCATCCCAACTTTTGTTTTGCTTTGGCGGGGTTCGCCCGTCCGACGGTGATATCCGTGGGGCGGTAGAGGCTTTTGTCGGTTTCCACGCAATCTTCCCAATTCAAACCGACGCACTCGAAGGCCGTTTTGACGAAATCCTGCAAAGAAGACGTTTCCCCGGTGGCGATCGCGTAATCCTCCGCCTCCTGCTGCTGCAACATCAGATACATCGCCTCCACATATTCCGGCGCCCAACCCCAATCTCGCCGGACGGAAATATCGCCCAAATACAATTTATCCTGAGTTCCCGCCGCGATCGCGCAAGCCCCTCGGACGATTTTTTGGGTCACAAATCGGGGCGGTCGCAGGGGGGATTCGTGGTTGAATAAAATGCCGGAACAGGCGAACAAACCGTAGGCTTCCCGATAATTTGCCACCTCCCAAAAGGCGGCAGATTTGGCGACGGCGTAGGGACTCCGGGGCCGAAATGGGGTATTTTCATCGGCCGGATCGCCGTGGGTGTCGCCAAAACATTCGCTCGAACCGGCATTGTAAAATTTAATTTTGGCGCCGGTAAACCGGATCGCTTCGAGTAGATTGAGAGTTCCCCGCGCGATACTATCCAAGGTTTCGACGGGTTGTTCAAAGGACAACCCCACCGAACTTTGACCCGCCAAATTGTACACCTCATCCGGCTTGACTTGGGTGAGCACTTGGAGGACGCTGCGAAAGTCCGTTAGGGACATGGACTGCAATTTCACGCGGTCATAAATTCCCAGCCGTTTCAAATTACCAAAGGATGACATTTGGGCATCCCGAGACGTGCCGCAGACGGCGTACCCTTTGTTCAGCAACAACTCGGCGAGGTAAGCCCCATCCTGTCCCGATATTCCACAAATTAACGCTGTTTTCATCGCGATCGCTCCCTCCAATCAGACTCAACGAACCCGCACCCCAAAGTTATTCCATTCTGGCA
The DNA here is from genome assembly GCA_050045915.1 of Limnospira sp. GTDB lineage: Bacteria > Cyanobacteriota > Cyanobacteriia > Cyanobacteriales > Microcoleaceae > Limnospira. The sequence continues at coordinate 37,064 of JBNGCR010000017.1, read as the reverse complement.
TAAGAAGCAGGCAGTTTTTCAGAGTTGCTTTGCTGGGGTAGGAATCTAAAATCTAAAATCTAAAATCTAAAATTCCCCGCACCCCCATTGTTCAAATTCCCAAAATTTGCGCGATCGCCTCCTGCCACTCAGGAGATTGAGCCAAAGTCGCCGCATCCAGGCGATCGCCTTTGAGGGAGGACAGGCGAATCAAATCATTTACCCAGTCTATAACGTTTTCCGTCACAAAGGGGAAGGGCGAATATTGCAGGGACTCCCGCAGGTGGCGGACCATCCCCGCCGTATCTTGGTGGGTGTAGGCGTGCCAAGCCTGCCAAATTTCCGCTAGGTAGCGGAGCCTCTGGCTGATGTTTTGTACTCCCGTTATCATCTCCTCACGGGCGGGGTCTTCGTCGGTTTCAGGGTCATTTATCGCCCGCTGAAGGATGGTTACGGTTTCTTTGAGCATCCGTTCTTCCCGGAAGAGTTGTTCGGCCCGCTCCTTGCTCTCCCGCCCAACCGCTTGGCGACGTTCGGGGTCGATCGCCCATTCTTCCAGGGTTTTCGCCAATTCCCTCGCCGTCCCCTCGGGATCGACGTTGGGATCGGGCAACAGCCGCCCGGTACCCCCCAAACCCTCGGGGATGCCGCCCGCCGCCGACGCCACAATCGGCAACCCCTTGGCCATCGCTTCCATGACCGCCAGGGAGGGGGCGGAATCGGCCAGGGAGGTGAGCACGAAAATGTCGCAGGCGTCCAACCAGTCGGGGATGTCCCACCGTTGCCCAAGAAAAATCAGTTTTTCCGCGACCCCCAGTTTTCGGGCCAGTTCCCGCAATTCGGCTTCCACGTCGCGATCGCACCCCTTTCCGGTTCCCGCCCAAACCACATATAATTTCGGCCAGACGGGGGAGTTTTTCAACTGCGCGATCGCCTCAATTTGGTGGCGGTGGCCTTTGATGGGCGCCAGTCTCGCCGTGGTCAGACACATCACCCCGTCGTCGGGAATTCCGATTTCCCGCCGCAGCCGTTTTCGCACCTCCAAATTGGGGGGGTCAAAGTATTTTTGCGATCGGCCGCAGTAGACGACATTTCCCAAATTTTTGGGGAGCTCAAATTCTCGGTGAAGGATGTCCAAATGTTCCTGGGCACCTACATTCACCGCCCGCGCCAAACGATGGTGATACCTCACGCCTTCCCAGTAGGGAATCCCATCACCCAGGTCAAACTGACTGTGTTCGGGTCTGATCAAACCCAGGACAATCATGTAGGGAATGTTTTGTTCGATGGCGACCTGTTTGGCGGCAAAGTTAGACACGGGCCAGCCGTCGCTGAAAAACAGAAAATCCGGCCGCAACTTAGAAAAAATTTCTTCGTAATCTCGATAGTTTCTCAGAATTCTTCCCAGGTCGGCACTGCTACTGTAATCCAGCCAAAATTGCCGGACACCACACCGCTCTTCTTCCTCGACCAGGGGACTGCCGTGCAGTGGCCTGACGGCGGTGACTTGATACCCCATTTTGGCCAACTGACACAAAACCATGTGGTCGTATTGTGCCAATCCGCCGATGCCCGGATCGTCGGTATTGATCAAAACGATATGTCGGTTGAGGGAGTCCGCAATGACGGCAGGTTTGCCGATTGTTTGCGGAGATTTTACGCCGGTCATGACCATCGATACCGCCTGTTTCCATTCCGGAGATTCGATCAATTTTAAGAGGTCGATTTTTTCTCCGTATTGTGCCGAGATGTTTTTGAAACTATCGATCCAGTATATCAGGGTTTCCGAAGCGCTGACGGAGGTGCGGGCGAAGGATTTCTCCAAACATTCCAGCATCAATTTTGGGTAGCCATCCCGATACATTCTCCAGCCCAACCAGATCCAGCGATCATAACATTCCTTTCGTTCGAGTTGACGGATCGATTCGGGCAAGTCCGGCCGCCGATAAAACTCGTCCAGAAAGATTTCGGTATTGCGGATCAGCCGTTCGCCGCTCGACATCAGGCTGCGATCGTGTTGGCGGTAGCAGGCGTGAATTTTTTTCATCCACGCGCAGCGGCATCCCATCAGCGTCAATCGCAGCACAAAATCGAGATCTTCCGTGGGAGGATGGCGGGAGTCAAACCCCCCGACTTTTTCCCACCATTCCCGCCGCACCATCAAGGCGCTGGGGCGGACGGCTTTCTGGAGAATCCAGGTTTCCAAGTTCAATTCCGGGGCATTCTTCCAGGGTTCAATAATCGCCTGGTTTTCCCCCTCTTTGTTGACGACCGCCCATCCACTTTGAATCAAATCGATGTCGGGATTTTCGTCAAAGTATGCAACTTGTTCGGCTAATTTATTCAGTATAAAATAATCGTCACCGTCCAAAAAGGCGAGGAATTCACCCCGGGCTAAGTTGCAGCCGTGATTTCGAGCTTTTGCGGCTCCCTGATTCTCTTGATATCGATAAATGATGACATCCAGATAGGGTTCGATGACTGTCCGGGTGTCGTCGGTGGAACCGTCGTCGATGACGATGGTTTCGTAGTCGGTATAGGTCTGATCTAAAACGTGTCTGAGGCAGATTTCAATATAGCGATCGCAGTTGTAGGCGGGGATAATGACGCTGACTCTGGGAGTGGTTTTCGGGAGGATTTCGGCGAGGAGTTGCCGCCATTCGGGTTGCCGTCTGAAGTTTTGAGTATCCATCGGTTTTGCCGCCGCATTCGAGTAGGCGATCAAGCGTTTCGCCCAGATGGAGACGGTGGCGGGGGGGGTGTAGGGAGTGTGGGACAGCGATCGCCGGAGAAAGTCGGCCATTTGGGTCGGCCGGCCGGTCTGATAAAATCGCCACGCCATCCAGGTCAGACATTCGTAACGGGTGGGGTTTTCGAGTTCCCGAATTGAAGACTCGAGATCGGGTTGGCTGAAAAAAGCTTCCAGAACTGCATCAAAGGCTTCTAGCTGTCGGGTGGGATTGGAGGCAGACACGGCATCCTCGTGTTGGCGATAACCGAGGGTGACTTGTTCTAACCAGATCGCCTCACATCCCATTCGGGCCACTCGAAGCACGAAATCCACATCGTCGGCCCCGTCGAACCGGGGGTCGAAGCCGCCCGCCCGTTCCCACCACTCCCGCCGGAACATCATGGCCCCGGGGAGGATGGGAAATCGCATCAGCCAGGTTTCCAGGGTCAAATTGGGACTCTCGTGCCAGGGTTCGATCGCCGACCCGGGGGTGTCGTCAGCCCCGATCACCTGCCAACCGCTGTTGACGAGTCCGGCCTCGGGGTGGGAGTCGAAGCGGGAAACTTGGGCGTGCAATTTGCCGTCGAGGAACATATCGTCCTGATCTAACAGGGCGATCAGTTCTCCCCGGGCTTCTGCTATGCCTCGGTTTCGGGCTGTGGCGACTCCGCTGTTGGGTTGGCCGATGGTGCGGATGCGATCGCCGTAGCGTTGCAAAATGTTGCGGGTGCCGTCGGTGGAGCCGTCATCGACTACAATAATTTCATAATCCAGGTAACTCTGGCTCAAAACGCTGTCGATCGCCTCCGAAATGTAGCGATCGCCGTTGTAAGCCGGAATAATGACACTCACTCTGGGCTGGCTTGCCACCATAAACACATCCCCTCTCAAACATTTGCTATCCTAATTATCATGCCCCATCGGATGCATTCTCGAACCCCGCAAAATATCTGATTGTGTTTTTTGGGTAAATCCGATGTTTTAATGGTTCCGATAACCCCCTCTCGCTCCCCCTCGCTAAGGAGTTCGATATGGCTACCCCACCCCCTAAATTACCCGGCTTGGAAGGTCAAAATTTTCAAACCCTGAAACGGAGCATCAAGTGGACTCCCCTGAAAATTGTGATCGTGGTCATTGTCTCGGTCGTCCCCTGGACTGCTTTGGTGATTCTTGCCAGTTCCATTTCCAAGGTTTTTGCCGGGTTGCTGGTCGGAGTCCCCTTGGTGTTTGGGGCGCTGATGTATTTGATTTATATTTTAACGAAGGACTGAAAACTGGATCGAAATGTTCCCCAAATTATGCTTTAGTTGAGGTGTAGTTCGTCCAGACTTGCCCGATTCCCCAGCGACACTTCTATGGTTCCCAGAAACGACACCGACACCTCAGCCATCCATCTCCACGAAGACGCGATCGCCTCCCTTCAAGCCGGACGACTGGCGGAGGCGATCGCGACTTGTCAGCAGGCGTTACAACTCAGGCCCGATTTAGCCGAAGCCTGCAAAACCCTGGGAGTAGCTTATCAAAGACGGGGCGACTTTCAGGAAGCTCTGATTTGGCATCTGAAAGCGTTAGAAATCAAGCCGGATTTTGCGGAAGTTTATGGTAATTTGGGAAGCTGGTACGCCGAACAAAAAATGTGGTCAGATGCCCTGACGACTTATCAGATGGCTTTGCAGTTCAATCCGGATTTGGCGGGGGTTTATCGAAATCTAGCCCAACTGTTAATTTTATTTAAACAATATCCGGAGGCAATTTCCTATTGTCAAGAGGCGATCGCCCGACAGCCCGAGGCAGGCAAGGCCCATTATTTGTTGGGAAATGCCCTGGCGGGCTTGGGGCGGTGGGCGGAGGCAGAAACGGCTTATCAACACTGTATCAAACTGAGTCCCAATTCCGATTTTATTTATTTAGATTGGGGGAATATGTTAGCCCAGCAGGGCAAGTGGGACGGGGCGATCGCGGCTTACAAACGAGCGATTCAACTGAACCCCAACAACGAACTCGCCCATCACAAATTGGGCAACGCTTGGTTTAGGTTGCAAGAATTGGAAAAGGCGATCGCAGCCTATCAAAAAGCGATAAAAATCAATCCCGATACCCCTTGGTCCCACCAACCATTAGGACGTGCTTTAATTGAAGTCGGCAACTTAAAAGAGGCCCTAGAAGTGTGTTCGCGGGCGGTGGATTTGAACCCTGATTCCTACTGGTCCCATGAAAATTTGGCAGATGCTTTGAGTGGAACCGGACAATTTGCGGAAGCGGTTCCCATTTACCTGCAAGCGTTGTGGCAGATTCCCGAAAATCGGCCGGGGGTCAACAATAGTTTGTCTCGAAAGTTGGGTCATGCGATGCGGGAACACAGCCAAGGAGATGCGGCGATCGCGAGTCTGTGGCTGTCCAAAATGATCTGGTATCAACCCGATGAAAATTGGCAAAATTTGGGTTTAAATACCGGTGACCCGGAACTTTATTTACAATGGGGAGAACTGTTGGCGAAAAACCATCAGTTTGAGGGGGCGATCGCGTTTCACGACCTCGCCCGGGAAATTCGACCCGACGATCCCGAAATTCTCAAAAAATGGGAAAATGTCTGCCGCCAGCATCGGGAATTTGAGGAGAAAATCGCGGCCCTCCAAACGGCGATCGCCAAGGCCCCCGATCGCCCCCAGCCTCATACAGAATTGGGGAATTTTTTATGCGACCAGAACCGATTCGATGAAGCCGCAGACTGTCATAAAATTGCCCTGAAGTTGCGGGGATGGCAGGAAAGCGAAACCCGGGGTTATCGGTTCACCCGAGATTGGTTTGGCAGCAATATTACCGCCTGGGAAAAACACTTAAAATCCCGGGTCGGAATTCCCAATTTTAAAGCTTTGGAAGTGGGCAGTTTCCAGGGGATGTCAACCTGTTGGTTGCTCGATCGCGTCCTCACCCACCCGACCTCAAAAATCACCTGTATCGACCCCTATTTTCAACCCGAATTTTCTGATAATATCGCCAAAACGGGAGCGAGCGATCGCGTCATAAAAATCGTGGGCTACTCCCAAAATGTCCTCGGTTCTCTTCCCCCTCGCCACTACGATTTGATCTACATCGATGGCTGTCATTTGGCGACGGTGGCGTTTCGGGATGCCCTGCTATCCTGGCGGTTGCTGAAAGTGGGGGGGATGGCGATTTTTGACGATTATAATGTAGCAGAAAAAGGCGATCGCGAACAAGAGGCAAAACGGGGAATCGATGCCTTTTTAGAACAGGTTCGAGATGGGGTCGATATTATCAATGAAGGGTATCAGTTATTTTTTGTAAAAACGGGAGATGGTTTGCCGGACGGGGACATGGAGAGGCTGCTGTCAGAAGTTGACGGCTCCGAACAGGACTACAGTTGAGGAAAATATTACTCATGTCTTCTCAAACTCCGGAATTTCTCGCTCTGCAACTTCACCAACAGGCGATTTTGAAACTCCACAATCGCGACTGGGACGGGGCGATCGCGGCTTGTCAAAAAGCATTGGAACTACGGCCGGATTGGGCGGTTCCCTGCAAAACCTTGGGGGTTGCTTTCCAGTTTCGGGGACAACTGCCGGAAGCCAAACAATGGTATCAAAAAGCGGTCGAACTGCAACCCGAATTTGCCGAAGCCCACGCGAACTTGGGGAGTGTATATGCGAAGGAGCGTCGGTGGGAGGCAGCGATCGAGGCTTATCAGACGGCTTTGGAAATCAATTCTAATTTGGCGGGGGTCTACCGAAATTTGGCGAAAGTTTGGATGGAAATCGAACGACCTGATCGGGCGATCGAATGTCAATATCGGGTTTTACAACTGGAACCGAACTCGGGAAATGCGGGGGATTATCTTGAGTTAGGAAATCAGTTTTTCAAACAGCAGAAACTCGACCGGGCGATCGCCTGCTATGAAAACGCGATCGCCCTGGAACCGGCGTTGTTTCAAGCTCACCACAATTTGGGAGAAGTCTTCAACACCCGGGGACAGTCCGATCGCGCGATCGCCTGCTATGAAAATGCGATCGTCGCCAATCCGACTTCAAAAACGACCTATCGCTGTCTGGAAAAAACATTGATAGAGCGGGGAGAATGGGAGCGACTTGTCGATGTTTACAATCGGGAGTTGAGGGCTGACCCGGACTGTTTTGAAACCCATCGAAATTTGGGTTCTATTTTAATTAAAATGGAGCGATATGAACGGGGTATTGAAGCTTATCTAAAAGCCATTGAAATCAAACCGAATTTTTATTGGTCATACTGGAACCTGTGGGAGATCCTCGCCCGCCACAAACAATTGCAAAGAGCGATCGCGATTTTGGAAGCAGCAGTCCACCGCTTGCCCGATTCTCATCAAGTCGAATTGAATTTGGGGGAAGCCCTCAGCCGGGACGGACAGATGCCGGCGGCGATCGCGGCTTACCGAAATTCCAGCTACAAAAATATGTCGCGATCGCATCCTGAAATTGTCAGAAAGTATTGGGATAAAAGTCGCCCTCTATCGCCTCATTTTATCATTATTGGTACCCAAAAAGGGGGGACAACTTCCCTCTATCGGTATTTAGAAAAGCACCCCCAAATTGTCGGCTGCATCAAGAAGGAAACCCATTTTTGGAACCTCCACTTTCGGCGGGGTTTGGACTGGTATTTGTCCCACTTCCCCCACCTCGCCCCGGAGGCGGACATCCGGACGGGGGAAGCTACTCCAAACTATCTGGAAATTCCGGAAGTTCCCCACCGCCTATTTCGGGCGTTTCCCCGGGTCAAGTTGATCGTTTTGCTGCGAAATCCGATTCACCGAGCTGTTTCTCAATATCATCATTGGGTCCGCCTCATGCAGGAGTCACGAACTTTAGAAGAGGCAATGACATCCGAGTTAAACACGCTCAAAAATTGCTCGAAACAAGAGATTGCGAAATCCCCATCCCCGCGATATATCCAGCGGGGGCTGTACCTTTATTTTCTCCAAAATTGGCTGTCTGTTTTTCCGCGATCGCAATTTCTGATCCTGCCCAGCGAAGATTTTTATCAAAATCCCCGGGAAACATTTGCAAGGGTTTTGGATTTTCTGGAACTTCCCCCCTGTCAACTCGCGGAATATTCCCGCCACAACCGGGGACATTATACCCAAACTGAAACGGAAATTTATTCTCAACTTCGGGATTACTTTCGCCCCCACAATCGAGGATTGCAAGACTTTTTAAATTTGGAATTGAATTGGGATCGAGATCCGGGTTGACAAAAAACTGAATCTGTGGTAAAAAATATTGAAACGAACCGGCAATTTTGACCGTCATTTTTTAACTGTTACGGCTCAATTGATAGAATCAAAAATGTCACCTTCCGATCCGTCAGAAATCGCGGCGATTCAATCCCACCAGGAGGCGAATTTTTACCTTTCCCAGCGGCGTTATCCGGAGGCGATCGCGGCTTGCCAAACGGCGTTGAAGCATCGGCCGAACTTCGCCCCCGCCTACAAAACCCTCGGCACTATCCAACAGCTACAAGGTCAATTTTCAGACGCAAAAAATAGCTATCAGAAAGCGATTGAAATTCAACCTGGCTTCGCGGAGGTTTACGCAAATTTGGGGAGTCTTTTTGCCCAAAAACAGGATTGGGAAAGTGCGATCGCGACCTACGAAACGGCGATTCGCCTGCAGCCCAACTTCGGGGGTGCTTATCGAAATTTGGCAAAAGTTTTGACCCGCATCGGCCGACCAGATGAGGCGATAGACTGCTGGTTAACATCCATTTCAATTGAGCCGAATTATTTGACGGTAAAAGAGTACATCAATTTGGGAGATGATTTTCAAAATCGGGGTAAAATAGAATCCGCGATCGCACTATATTCAAAGGCGATTGAGGTATATCCCGACGTACCGGCTATTCCCTATAAGTGGGGGGAAGTGTTAGCGAAAGCCGGACAATTTGAAGTGGCGATCGCGGCCTATCAAAACGCCATCAAACTAAATCGCAATCAATTTTACTTTTACAGTCGTTTAGGCGATGCTTTCATCGAACGGGGACAGTTGGAAGATGCGATCGCGGCCTATCGGGAGGCTGTAAAATTAAAACCGGATTTGGACTGGCTGCATTTTAAACTGGCAGATTTAGAGTCAAAGGCGGGAAATTTAGAAGAGGCGATCGGCTGTTACGAACGGGGAATTGCCATCAAGCCGGACGTGTACTGGCCCTACCTAAAGCTGGGGGAAATCCTCAAAAAAATTGAACGATGGGATGGCATTATTTTCCACTATCAAAACTTACTTAAATACAATCCAGAAAAATCTGAAAATACGATTGTAATTTACAAAAGTATCGCGACTGCTTCCACCTATTGTAATCGGTGGGATATGGCCCTTGAATACTATCAAAAAATATCCGAAATAGACCCCCAAAATTTTAACGCATATTTGCAACTTGCCCAACTGCTAATGCAGCAGGATAAGCGATCGGAAGCCGTCGAAGCCTATCTCAAAGCAGTGGAAATAAAACCGGATTTTTTATGGTCGTATTGGAACCTATGGAATATCCTCACCCAGCAGGACAAACTCGATGTGGTGCTGGAATTTTATCGCCGCGAAGTCCACAACTTTCCCGAAACCTTTTCGGTAGACTTAAATTTGGGAGAAATATTGAGCCAAAAAGGACAAGTCCGAGAGGCGATCGCTTCCTATCGCACTGCGAGTCACAAAAAGCTGGTCAAGTCCCATCCTGAAATAGTCCGAAAATACTGGGACGACCATCATCCGATCGCCCCCAAATTTTTAATAATTGGAACTCAAAAAGGTGGCACGACATCCCTGCAAGCTTACTTGGAAAAACATCCACAAATTTTGGGATGTATCAAAAAAGAGGTTTACTTTTGGAGCGTCCTATTTTTTCGGGGTTTGGATTGGTATCTCGCCCATTTTCCCCACCTTTCCCCCGGGGCAAACTTCCTGACCGGGGAAGCGACTCCCCACTATTTGGAATTCCCCGAAGTTCCCGGGCGTATCTCGAAAATGTTGCCGAAAACGAAGATCATTGTCTTGTTAAGAAACCCCGTCGATCGCGCCCTGTCTCACTATCACCATTGGCTGAGGTTCAAGTGGGAAAAGCGCTCCTTTGAAGAAGCGATCGCGTCCGAATTGGAACTGCTTTCCGACCCTGCAAATCTTTCCCACGAAGCGTCTCCGGCTGTCCGGGACTCCCAGAAATTCCTGTGGCGGGGGCTGTATTTTCAGTTCCTCCAAAATTGGCTGTCCGTCTTCCCCAGAGAACAACTGCTGATCCTCCGCAGCGAAGATCTCTACGAAAATCCGCAACACATCTACGATCGCGTCTCGGAATTCCTGGAACTTCCCGCCCATCAACTCGACGAATATCGCCGCCACAATCCCGGAAATTATACAGCCGACCGCCGCGGCAGCATTTATTCGCAAATGCGGGATTTCTTCCGTCCCCACAATCAAAAACTAGAGGAATTGTTGGGGTGGGAACTCAATTGGGACTGACCGGAAGCCCCAAAATTTGGCAATCTCAAAAACAGAAAAAGAGAGCCGAAGCGCTATCCTTGAGGAGGACTATCAACACCGATCCCCAAATTCCCGAACCCCATGCGGTTGCAGCGCCAGTTCAACGGAAAAAATATCATCCTCGACACCCATAACCCGATCGGCAGCGGTGGCGAGGGTCGCATCTATACGGTTTTGGACGACCCCACCCTCGTCGCCAAAATTTATCACGAACCCACGGACGAGGACGCCGATAAACTCACCCTGATGTACAACTTCCCCCCGGCCAACCGCACCGTCGCGCCGGGGATCGTCGCCATCGCCTGGCCCGTCGATCTGCTGCGAACCGCCGACACCCGCCAACAAATCGTCGGCTACCTAATGCCGCGGGTGATGAAAGCCGCCCCCGTCCACATCTTCTACACCCCCAAAACCCGCCGGGAACAGAAACCCCTATTCAACTACCTCTACCTGCACCGCAGTGCTCGCAACCTGGCTGCCGCCTTCACGGACCTCCACGCCGGGGGCTATGTCGTCGGGGATGTCAACGAGTCCAACATCCTCGTCAGCGACACCGCCATCGTCACTTTGGTCGATACCGACTCCTTCCAAGTCCGCGATCCAGAGACGGGGTTCACCTTCCGCTGTCCGGTGGGGAAGGCCGAATTCACCCCCCCGGAACTGCAAAGTCAGGCGTTCGGGGACCTCGATCGCACCCCCGAACACGATCGCTTCGGTCTGGCGGTGCTGCTGTTCCAACTGCTGATGGAAGGCACCCACCCCTTTTCCGGTGTCTACAAAGGGGGCGGCGACCCCCCGCCCATCGAAGCCCGCATCAAAGCCGGCCATTTCGTCTGCGGACGGCGTCGGGTCCCCTATAAACCCATGCCGCTGGCCCCCAGTTTCGAGATCCTCCACCCCCATTTGCAAGAATTATTCGTCCGCTGCTTCGAGGAGGGCCACGGTTCCCCCCCATCCCGCCCGGAGGCGCGGACGTGGATGAAGGCCCTGCGGCAGGCGGAAGCCGACCTGGTGGCCTGCGATCGCCACCCCCAACACCGCTACGGCAACCACCTCAAATCCTGTCCCTGGTGCGATCGCACCCGTAAACTGGGGGGACGCGACCCCTTCCCCTCCCGGGAGGCGGTGCGGTCGGGCCAACACCTGCAACCCCTGACCGCCAGACGGCGGCGCCCGTCCCCCCGGCGACCCGTCCCGACGGTTCCCCAAGTGGTGCGAACCCGACAATCCCCCCCGCCGCCGAAATCCCCCGCCAGACGGCCTAAACCCCCCGCCATCCTGCGCCGAACTCAAACCTGGCTGGCGATTTGGCACTTCACCGAGGGGGCGATCGTCGGTGGCGTGTGGGGGGCCACCTGCCTGTCGGCGGTCGTGGCGATCATTTTTGCCCTGTACGGGAAAACCGGGGGCATCATCGGCGCCATGATGGTAGGCAGCATTTGGGGCTGTTTCTTCGGTGCCACTGCCGGCCTGTTTCTTCCCCCCGCCCGGGGACTGCACAACGGTCTGGCCGTCCTCGTCGGGGGGTTTTGCGGGGCCTTCGTCGCCGCCGCCATCGCCGGGGTGATTTTCGGGGCTCTGGAACGGCATCCCCTCGTCGGTCAGGCGATCCTGTGGGGGTCGCTGATGGGGGCGGTGTGGGGGGCGATCTGGAATTTGTTCAAACCCCCCCTCTCCCTCCCCGTCGGCCGGGTGCGGGGCCGGAACGGGGCGCTGCTGGGGGGCATTTGGGGGGCGTTCTCCGGGACGGCGATCGGGGGCAGTTTGGGGGCGATCGCGGTGTTGTGGGGGGAACTGGGACGGGGTGTCCCTCCGACGGCGGAACTGGCGTCCCGGCTGTTTGCCGCCGCCGTCGTCGCCGCCGGGGTGGGGGCTCTGGTTGGGGTACTCTCCGGCGCCACTTTCGGGGGCATCGGGGGGGCGCCGCCCTTGCCCACCGCCATGCGATTGGCGGGACGGCGGGGGGCTTTCGTGGGCGGGGTGTGGGGCAATTTCCTGGGCGCGATCGCCGGGGCGGCTTTGGGGGCGATCGGGGCGACGTTATTCCCCCAATTCCTGCAAGGCGGTTCTTCCGGAGATGCCACCCCCCTGGTGTTGGGAGCCGCGATCGTTTCCGCCGGGATCGGGTCGTTCTGGGGTATCCTGTCTGGTATGGTTTGGGGAGGACTGGGCAAATTTTGAGGCAAAATGCAGGACTGACGAGGGATTCGTCCCGACTGGCTCTGCGATTTTGCGGAGATCCGTGATAAAGTCATCCCAGAATTTGGGGGCGGGGAAAATTGATAATTGATAATTGACAATTGATAATTATCACTTTCCGACTATCGACTCCCGATTCCGACTCCATACCACCGATCAATCCCAATTATCTATCTGAATGCATATCGCTTGGCTCGGAAAAAAATCACCCTTTTGCGGGAATGTCACCTACTCCAGGGAAGTCACGAATATGTTGCTTGACCGGGGATACCAGGTCAGCTTCCTCCACTTTGCCCAAGAAGCCGCCCACCCCGAACGTCGCGACAACTGGCATCTGGAAAACGGGCGATGGAAAATTGCCGGTCCGGGGAGTTCGCGGACGGCCCGGGCCGATTTGCCATTTAAAGCTGACCCCCTGACTCCGGCTTCGATGACCCAGGAAGTCTCCCTCCCCTGCCTCTACAAGTCCCAGATTTACACGATCCCCACTCTCAAGTCCAGCAAGGTATTGATGCAAGCCCTGCGGGCCCTGCAGCCCGATCTGGTCCACGCCTCCCTCACCCTCTCCCCCCTGGATTTCGTCCTCCCCGAGATCTGCGAGGAGTTGGATCTGCCCCTGGTGGCGACGTTTCACCCCCCCTTCGATCGCAAACTCCGCAACTTGACTTCGGGCACCCAGCATCTGATGTATCAGATTTACGCCCCGTTTCTGGCGAATTACGATCGCGTTATCGTCTTTTCTCAAATTCAGAAGGATCTGCTCGTTCGCCTGGGTGTCGCCGCCGCCCGAGTCGCCGTGATTCCTAACGGCGTGGACGTGCAGAAGTATTCCCCGGGGCGATCGCGTTTGAAATTGAAACTCGGCGCCGACCGCACTTTCGTCTACCAGGGGCGCATCGCCACGGAAAAGAATGTGGAAGCTATGCTCAAGGGTTGGAAAAAAGCGGGAATGGGCCGGAAATCACGGCTGTTGCTCGTGGGGGACGGCCCTCTGGCGGCAACCCTGCAAGGGGTTTACGGCCCGGAAGATGGGATCGTTTGGCTGGGTTTTATCGGGGATGAGGACAAGCGGATCGAAATTTTGCGGGGCTCGGATGTGTTTATTTTGCCCTCTTTGGTGGAAGGGTTGTCGTTATCTTTGTTGGAGGCGATGGCCTGCGGCGTCGCCTGTATCGCCACGGATGCCGGCGCTGACGGGGAAGTGTTGGAAGGCGGGGCGGGGATTGTTTTGAAAACTCAGGGCGTGACGACTCAGTTGGAAACCCTGCTGCCGTTATTTCGGGACCATCCGGAATTGGCGACGCTGTTGGGACAGAAGGCGCGGGAACGGGTCTTAGAACGCTACACTTTGGACGAGAATATCGCCGCGATGGAGCGGTTGTATGCGGAGGTCGTCCGCCCGGGATCGGTTTCGTTGAGCAGCCGCTGTTCTTGACTCCCTCGCCAACCGAACCGATCGCCACGACGGGACAACCGATTTCTCAGGGTTGCTTTTCCCCGTATTTCCGACTCCTCAGAAAGGTTGACAGGGAGGGGCGATCGCGGATAAACTATTGACATAAAGATTACAATTGGGTGGTTAAAAAAATATTATTTTTGCTACTATTCCCATTATCTAAAATAATACCGGAAGTCAAGCAAAAAAGCAACCCCCCTCTAAAAAAATGCTCGATGATACTACAGACTTCGAGATTTTAAAGGGTCGTAACAGCTTTCCATTGAAACTCAAAAACGGCCTACAATTACACCCAAACCCTGAAGTTATTTTTATTTCCGTCCCACACTTTAGAATTGCGGGTGAGTTGGCTATTTTTGGTGTGGGTTTGGATCGAGTTGATCTGGCCGGGGACTGTCGCGATCGGCGTTCAAAATGCGATCGCCTGGAGTGTGGAAAAGTTGCGGCGTCCGTTGGTCTTTCGTCGGGTCGAGGGGATTTCTGGCAAACAGGCGGGACCGTTGGGATTATTGCTATTTTTGTTAGCTATAGTTTGTCTTGGCGGGTGGCGGATGGATTGGTGTCGGTCGTTTTCAATCGGGGTGGGTTGGTGGCGCGGATGTTCAGACAGTTTTTGGTTCTTCCGATTGGGTTTATTATTGTTGTGGCGCGTTCAAAGTGGTTTCAGAAGTTAGAGAAATGGGTGATGAGGGATTAGCCTCACAAACCCAGAAACCGGGTTTCTATGAGAGTGCCTCTGTCTCCACCTGATTATCCCCAAGAAACCCGGTTTCTAATTTCGTTCCTGTCATTTTTTTGTCTTTAGAGTTACCAGTCGAACCATTGTACACCGATCGCGGATAAAATAAGAGGAAAAAGATGTCAGTTGAACCGATGGAAATAATTGTGATTGGCGGCGGGGCGGCGGGTTTTTTTGGTGCGATCGCCTGTCGGGAAACTCACCCCCACACCCACGTTACTTTATTAGAAGCCGGAAAAACTCCCCTGGCGAAGGTCCGCATTTCCGGCGGGGGACGCTGCAATGTGACTCACGCTTGTTTCGATGCGGTTCAGTTTGTCCGCAACTATCCCCGGGGTGGAAAGGCGTTGCGGGGGGCGTTTAGCCGGTTTCAGGCGAAAGATACCGTAGACTGGTTTACCCGCCGGGGGGTGAGGCTAAAAACCGAGGCGGACGGGCGAATGTTTCCGATAACGGACGACTCGGAAACCATTGTTAATTGTCTGATGAATGCGGCGAAAACTGCGGGGGTGAATTTGCGAACTCGGGCGGCTGCGGCGGCTGTTGAAAAGGGAGATAACGGGTTTGAGGTGTCGCTGCGGACGGGGGAAGTTTTGAGATGCGATCGCCTTTTATTTGCCACCGGCAGCAGTCCGGCAGGGTATCGCTGGGCGACGGATTTGGGACATAAAATTATTCCTCCGGTTCCGTCTTTATTTACGTTCAATATTGCCGACAAACCCCTGCGGGAGTTGGCGGGGGTGTCGGTGGAAACGGTGAATTTGCAGCTTCCGGGAGCGAAATTATCCCAAACCGAGCCGTTGTTGATCACCCACTGGGGAATCAGTGGCCCTGCAGTGTTGAAGTTGTCGGCGTGGGGGGCGAGGTTTTTGCAGGAGTGTCGCTATCAAACCCCCTTGATTGTCGATTGGTTGCCGTCATTAAATATGGAACAATTGCGGGATCTGTTATCGGAGACGAAAGGGAAATTTCCGAAGCGATCGCTCTTTTCTCACTCTCCGATCAATTTACCCCGCCGCCTCTGGCAATATCTGATTTTGCGGTTGGAAATTGACGAGAAAAAACGCTGGGCAGAATTATCGAAAAAGGAGTTAAATCGACTGATGGAAGAATTGAAGCGGGGGCGATATCAAATCAACGGCAAAGGAGTCTTTAAGGAAGAGTTCGTCACCTGCGGCGGCGTGAGTCTGAAAGATGTGGATTTTAAGACGATGGAAAGTCGCCGCTGTCCGGGATTGTATTTCGCCGGGGAAATCCTCGATATCGACGGGGTGACGGGAGGATTTAACTTTCAAAATGCCTGGACGACGGGATGGCTGGCGGGGAAGGGAATGGGAAATATGTTTGAAAATTAAAAATCCCCCTAAATCCCCCTTGGTAAGGGGGACTTTGACAACTTACGATGATATACTGTTATCGTGGGTTATCATCAATTGTAAAATTTTCGACTTATCGGCAATGTCATTACAAGAAGAAATCGACAAAACAAGACGAGAAATAAAGACGGATAGTTACTCAATGTCTATCGGCGAGTTGATCAGCCTCTATGAGGAAGGCGATCTCGAAATCAACCAAAATTCACTTGCTTTTAAATGGTCAAATCAACGCAAGTCAGCATTTATAGAATCGATCCTCATGGGGATACCAATCTCGGCAATTTTGGTCAATCAAAGACATGATGGTATTTGGGAGGTAATTGATGGTTTGCAAAGACTATCAGCAATTTATGAATTTTTGGGCATTCTAAAAATTGAAAATTCCCATCAATACGAATCTTTTACGATGTTGCAAGACACGATATATTTGCCTTCATTGAACGGGAAAAAGTGGAATGATGAGAATGACCCGGAAAATTCTTTGACTCCAACACAGCGTTTGCTTATAAAACGGGCTAAAATAGCTGTTAATATAATTTTGGCGGACAATGAAAAAATGATTTATGAACTATTTCGACGACTCAATTCCTCTTAATTCCCATTTGA
This sequence comes from Limnospira sp., assembly GCA_050045915.1. Classification (GTDB taxonomy): domain Bacteria; phylum Cyanobacteriota; class Cyanobacteriia; order Cyanobacteriales; family Microcoleaceae; genus Limnospira. Next base: position 20,461 of record JBNGCR010000017.1, on the reverse strand, counting down.
AATTTTCAGCCTGTAATACAGCAATTTATAAAGCTCCCCCTTTCAATAACCCAAAACTGCTGGATCAGATTCGTGTTTTTTAACCCTATTAAAAACTACCCAATCATCTTCAGATGATTTCGGCTATTAGCTTGGGAATTGATTCCCAAGCGGTGTAGATATCCAATCAGCTTTTTCCGGGTATTTAATCGGATTTTATAGTAGTCGCCATGACGGTTAGGACTGATCTGCCAATTGGAAACCCGCCTTGAAATGAATTTCAAGGCTAATAGCAAAAGTCCACGCAAGCGTGGACTCGGTTAAAGTATAGCACTGCGCGCTGTAACACGCCGGGAATGGTCAATCCCTCTACTCCCTACGACCGACTCCCTTTTCTGGGTTTTGTAACTACATGAGCGCTCACTGCTATAATTGTGTCCGAACCGCCTTGTCGCTTGCTATATATCATAATGAGTTGTGTAAGGTGCGTTCCCGACTCTCACCTTCCAACTTGACCGATAATGGACGAGTGGGAACGCACCCTACAATGTACTGGATTCGATCTTGAGATCAAATCAGCCGATCGCGAACCCCACACCCAGTAATAAACAACTCCAAAAGTGTAGAGAAACGGCGATAAACTTGCAGTTATTGACGCGATCGGGTTTGTCGTGATGTTCCCCGACGTGGTGACACAGTTGAACCGCCGCCGGCAATCCCGCCACACTCAACAGCGTCCACAGGGGGAAAATACCCAACACAGCCGCGATCGCCACCCCCAGAAAAATACTACCACAAGCCCAGGGCAAAATTTGCGCCCCCCGCCGGGTTCCCAAACGGACGATGGGCGATCGCTTTCCGGCGGCAATATCATCATCAACTTGGTGAAAATGGGAACAAAATAATATCAACGTCGTCGCAATTCCCACCACTATAGAAGCCGCCAAATTCAACACAGACCAACCCTGCGTCTGGCTGTAATAAACCGCCGACATCCCCACCGGACCAAAGGCGAAAAAGCAGAGAAACTCCCCCAAACCGTGGTAGCCGAGGCGGAAGGGAGGACCCTGGTAAAGATATCCCAAAAAGCAGCAGGCCAAAATTAATCCCAATACGGTCAAATCCCCCTGCCACCAACAAATCAAACCGATTTCAAAAATTCCCACCGCCAAACACAGGTTGCCGATCGCAAAAATTAAGGATTTATTCCCCGTCAAATTGACCAGAGAATGGTGCTTGTTTTTATCAATTCCAGTTTCGGAATCGAAGACATCGTTGAGAAGATTTTCCCAAGCCAAAATCAAGATCGCCGCCGTCATGAAGGCGGTAAAAATGCCCCAGTGAATGACGCCGGTTTCAAACCAAGCGATCGCGGTTCCCACCCAAATCGGCATGATCGCCACGCTGTACATGGGGGGTTTGATGGCGGCTAACCAAAGTTTTGAATTGGAATCGGCAATCTGTTTTGTGGTCATCGGTTTTTCAATCAGGTTAGATATAACAGGGAATGGAGGAAGGCCGGACGGCTTCCACGGTGAGTTGGAAATTGTCCGAGGGGACAATGGTAATTCCCCGTCGCACGGGTCGCACCGGGCCGTTGTTGGCGAGGGAAAATCGGCAGCGGGAGAGGACGGTGGCCAGGACGATTTTCATCTCGAACAGGGACAGGGCCACGCCAACGCAGGTGCGGCTTCCCCCGCCGAAGGGAAAGTATTCGTAGGGGGAAAAACGCCTCTCCAGGAACCGTTCGGGCCGGAATCGTTCCGGTTCGGGGTAGGTCTGCGATCGCCGGTGGGCCAGGTGGATGCAGGGGACGAGGACGGTTCCTGGATCGAAGCGATCGCCCCTTATCGTCACGGGCTCCCGCACCAGGCGGGGTTGGGAGATCAGGGCGATGGGGTGGATGCGGAGGGCCTCCCGACAGACGGCGGTCAAATAAGGCAGTTGGGTGAGATCGGCGGGATCGGGGGCCGTTCCGAAATCGGCTAATTCCGCCATCAGTTTGTCCCGAATGTCCGGGTGGCGGTGAATCCAGTAAAATGCCCAGTCGAGGGCGGACGCGGTGGTATCGTTGCCCAGCAATAATAGGGTGATGATTTGATCCCGGAGTTCTCCGTCCGTCATGGCTTCGCCCCGTTCGTCCCGGGCCGAAATCAATAGGGAGAGGATATCGTCGCCGCCGGGTGCGTCGCGGCGATCGCGGATGGCCATGTTAATCAGATCGTCGATCTGCCCTCGCTGGCGGCAAAATTTTCCCCAGGGACTCCAGGGACCCCAATCCCGCTGTAAGGGGGGCCAGAAAAATTGTACCGAGTTGAGGGGGGAGTTGACCCATTCCAGATAGGGTTGGATGGTCTGCCGCAATCGGTTGTAGAGGGGGCCGGGATGGAGGCCCAGGACGACCTGCAGGATGGTTTGCAGGGAGATGTCAGCGGTGTCGTCCCGGATCGAAAACGTGTCGCCCACCCGCCAGCGGTCCACAACCGAGGATGCGATCGCGGCGATCTCCTCGGCGTAGCGGGGGAGTTGCCGGCCGTGGAGGGGCGGCATCAACAACTGTCGCAGGCGTCGGTGTTCGAGTCCGTCTTGGGCGATCAGGGATTGCGATCCAGTCAGGGGCTCGAAGACATGGGTGATCCGGCCCAACTCGAAGGTGTCGGCTGCGGCGGTAAAAATCGCCTCGATCGCCTCGGGGTGGCTGAAAAAGACGGCGGGGGGGGAATGGTTTCCCAAAGCCCGCAGGGTAAAGGGATCGCCGTATTTGCGGGCACAGGCTTGCAAATAGTTGGGGGGATCGGCGACCAACTGCAGGATTTGCAGCGGGGACATCACTTTCGGACCGTCGGGCAATTTCATGACTTTTTCCGGATGCGGCGCACCCCTCGACATCAGCCCCGACTCCGCGCGATCGGAGCGGAAATCGGATTTCATCATAATACCACCGCCCCATCCCCTCCCGACCCGATGGAATCGCGCCGATTTGTTAAGGTTTATTACCGCCGTCAACCCGGCAATTTTTATCGGGACTCGGGGGGGAATTTCTGCGATCGGGGGGGGTCGGAAGTTCGATGTCCGGCAATTTTCCGCCTTTTTCCAAAATGGTATTACTATAGTAAGATCGACCCCATCTGTGGCCACCCGTTTTCTCTCGTTCCCGCAATCTGTTATCTTTTATTCTATGCTGGTTCTACCTCCTCCCGAATTGCTTTGGCAAGACCGCCGGGAACTGCATCGCTTTCTATTTGAGTGTCAGCAGAGTTGCCGTCCCGATCGCCCTCCGAAAATCATCAGTATCGCTCGGGACATCGATCCGCTCGATCCGCTGGCATTCCTGGAAGCATTTTGGGAAGCGGATCGGCTCAATTTTTACTTGGAAAAACCGCAGTCGGGGGAAGCGGTTGTCGCCATCGATTCGGCCCTAAAATTGACCCTGGAGAACGGAGAACGATTCGAGCGATCGCACCATTTCATCGAATCTTGTTTTCGACAGATGATCGTCGCCGGACCCCACCGGGATTCCCGGGGTCCAGCGTTTTGCTTTAGTCTCACGTTTTTCGAGGATAATTATGCGGCAAATTCGGAGCATTATTATTTGAGAAATTACCGGAATTTAAAAGATCGGCATTCCGCACCCGTCTTTCCTGCCGCCACCCTCTTCCTGCCCCAAATTCTCCTGTATTCCGAGGGCGATCGCCGGATTTTATTGTTCAATACGTTACTAGATTGGCAATCCGATATTGATGAAATTACGGATCAAACCTGGAAAAAAATTCGGCAAATTGACGACATAAAAAATCGCAAGTTAGATCGGAATCTCCCCCTCTACCACCCGTCAAAAACGATCGGAACCGAACCCCAAACTGAGCAATTTCGCCAGTCCGTGCGATCGGCCCTGGAGTCGATCGCCGCCGGAGAATTAAGCAAAGTCGTACTCTCCCAAGCCTTCGACATTTGTTCCGATCGCCCCTTTGACGCGATCGCTTCCCTGGACAATTTGCGATCGCTCTACCCCGACTGCTACATTTTCTCCACCGGCAACGGCCGCGGCCAAAACTTCATCGGCGCCAGCCCTGAACGGCTGGCCGCCATCCGCGACGGGGAATTCGTCACCGACGCCCTCGCCGGTTCCGCCCCCCGGGGTCAGACCGCCGCCGAAGATGCCGACATCGCCCGCCGCCTCCTATCGAGCGACAAAGATCGGCGGGAACATCAGGCCGTCGTCGATTTTATCGTCGAACGCCTCATTCATCTGGGCCTAACACCGCAGCGATCGCCCCAACCCAGGCTGATGCGACTTTCCAACATCCAACACCTCTGGACACCCATCACCGCCCCCATTTCCCCCAACATCCACCTGCTGGAAATCCTGGCCGAACTCCACCCCACCCCCGCCGCCGCCGGCACCCCCCGCGACATCGCCCAAACCCAAATTCGACGCTACGAAACCTTCGATCGCTCCCTGTACGCGGCCCCCCTCGGTTGGGTGGACTACCACGGCAACGGCGAATCGATCGTCGGCATTCGCTCCGCCCTCATCGACGGCGATCGGGCTCGACTCTTCGCCGGGGCGGGGATCGTGGCCGGCTCAGAACCCGATCGCGAACTGGCCGAAATCCAACTCAAGCTACAGGCCTTGTTGAAAGCATTAATCTAAGGTGTAGGAAAGAGAAATCTGTGGGGGCAACCTTACAGGGTTGCCCGCCAAAAAAACGACTCCCGACTCCCGACTCCCGACTCCCGACCCCACACCCTAAAACAGATGTACGTTCGAGATCTTGGCGAACAAGGTTTGTTGAAAATCGTCAAAAAATTTTGTCCCCCTGACGTGGTGGGGGACGATGCAGCGGTGGTCGATTGTCCGGCCGATCGCTCCTTAGTGGTGACGACCGATATGTTGGTGGAGGGCTGCCATTTCAGCGATCGCACCACTCCCCCAGAGGCAGCGGGGTGGCGGGCGGTGGCCGCCAACCTCTCGGATCTGGCCGCGATGGGGGCGTCGCCCTTGGGAATTACCGCCGCGTTGGGGATAACCGGGGAAACCCCCGTCGCCTGGGTGGAGAGATTTTATCGGGGCATGGCGGACTGTCTGGGGCGGTTTCAGACCCCCATCGTCGGGGGCGATATCTGTCGGTCGCCCGTCAATTCGGTATCAATTACCGCCTTCGGGGCGGTTTCCCCCGATCGCGTCATCCGGCGGACGGGGGCGAAACCGGGATGGATGATCATCGCCACCGGGATGCATGGGGATTCCCGGGGGGGGCTGGAATTGCTGTTGAATCCGGATTCGGGGGAGTCCCTGTCGGAGGACGAACGGCGATCGCTGATTGCCGCCCACCAGTACCCCCGACCGCGATCGGATGTTTTGCCCGTCCTGGAGAAGCTGTGGTCAGCCGATCCCAATGGGGTGGTCGCCGGCATGGATAGCAGCGACGGACTGGCTGATGCGATCGTGCAGACCGCCCGAGCCAGCGGTGTGGGGGCCAGAATCGATGCCCGCCACTTGCCAATATCCGATGCATTGAAAAAGCTGGTCCCCCAGCAGGCGATCGATTGGGCTTTGTACGGTGGAGAGGATTTTGAATTGGTCTTGTTTGTGCCGCCCGCCTCGGGCCGGCAGTTGGTCGAAGCATTAAAAGCGGGCGCGGTGGTCGTCGGGATGACGACCACCGAACCCGACATCATAATATTGACCGGTGAGGGAGAATCGGAAATTGAAACTCCCCTCATCCTCAGCGAAGGCTTTCAGCATTTTTGAAACCACCCGGGACAAGATGGCACGGGAAAAAAGAGTGAAAGCCATTTCCATTCCTTTCCCCCGTCGCATCACCCGATTTTTCGGTTCAGTTGTCTCGCCTTACCAGTGCTTCGCGACCAGTTCCGCCAAATCGACGACCCGCTGGCTGTAGCCCCACTCGTTGTCATACCAGGCGATGACCTTAACCATGTCGCCGTCCATCACCATTGTCAGGCTGGCATCGACGATGGAAGAGGCATCATGTCCCCGATAGTCGCAGGAAACCAGGGGCAGGTCGCTGTATTCGAGGATGCCTTTCATCGGCCCTTCGGCGGCTTCTTGAAGAACCTGGTTGACTTCTTCGGCGAAGGTTTTGTTCTCAACTTGGGCAACAAAGTCCACTACGGAGACATTGGGAGTCGGAACTCGCATTGCAATTCCGTTGAGCTTGCCTTTTAGGTCCGGGATCACCAGGGCAACCGCTTTGGCTGCACCGGTAGACGTCGGTACGATATTGAGAGCCGCGGCCCGCGCCCGTCGGACATCGCGGTGGCTCGCATCCAGCAGGCGTTGGTCGCCGGTGTAGCTGTGGGTGGTGGTCATCGTCCCTTTGATGATCCCGAACTTTTCGTGCAGCACTTTCACCACCGGAGCCAGACAGTTGGTGGTACAACTGGCGTTGCTGACGACGTTGTGAGCATTGGGATCATAGGCGTGGTCGTTGACACCCATCACATAGGTTCCGATGTTGCCGCCTTTACCCGGAGCCGTGATCAGTACCTTTTTTGCCCCCGCCGACAGGTGCTTCGAGGCTCCCTCTTCCGTGACGAAGACGCCCGTCGATTCAATAATCAAGTCGATGCCCCATTCGCTCCACGGTAAATTGAGTGGATTGCGATCGGATACGCACTTGATCGTCTTGCCGTTGACCGTCAGAGAATTTTCGTCTGCTTTGATATCCACGCCGTTCAACGTACCCAACATGGTGTCGTACTTCAGCAGATGAGCATTCGTTTTGGGGTCTGAGGTATCATTGACAGCGACCACCTCGAGATTCGTATTTTCTCCTCGGGTCAGCCAACAGCGCATGAAATTGCGTCCGATCCGTCCAAAACCGTTGATTGCGACTTTAATCACCTTGTTCCTCCTAACGATGGCATCGCCCAACTCAGGCTCACACCTTCTCATAATGAGTTCCTATTGACCCCAATCATACCGTAAAGGCTGACCTCTTCTTACGTTTCGGTGTTCAAAGTTGGAGTTTTTTGCGATCGCGGGGGTGAACTGGGGTTATTGGGTGTCGGGCAGGTGTCAAGGGGGAACCCACCCAAGTCCCCCATTACCCTATCCCCCCGTCGGATGGAGGGGGGCGGAGCCAAAATCGCCGGGAACCTTCGGGGGATGGGGATCGGGAAATCTCCCTTGAGGAGAGCCACCCTGCGGATTGGGGAAAGTCCCTCGGCATCAGCCGGACGGCCGATTTCGGGTTGGCGATCGCGCCGAGTTCCGACGGCAGTCGCCGAGTATCCGAACCCCCGTTTTCCCGAGATGCGATCCGGTGATTTACGCTTATTGCAGGTATATAGTATACAACTACGTAAAGCGTTCAATTCTGACCGAAGGGGATTGATCGCTTAGAATGCATTCTGGAGATGGTTCGCTTATGTATGTCCGGTGACGGACAATTCTTGATATGATAATCGCCTGTTACGGGCGTGGTGTGGTGTGTTGAGGAGCAATTGATGCCTAATACTGTTGACTTTAATGGCAGGCCGTTTCATTTCATCGGGATCGGTGGAATTGGAATGTCAGCCCTCGCCTACATTTTGGCGAAACGCAAATTGCCAATTTTCGGCTCAGACCTTCAAAGCAGCCATATAACTCGGCGTTTGCAAGCGATGGGGGCCCACATTTTTTGGAGTCAAGATGCCAGCAACTTTGACATTTTTCAGTCTCCCAACGGCAACGGCGCGATCGCCCCAACCGTCCACCCGGAATCCCCGTCAGGTGAGGGATGGGCAGAGCCGGCGACCTCGAACGGGTCTGATGGGGGGGAACCGTCGTTCTCCGGACGACAACTGCCACAGGTGATTTGTTCCACGGCCATCCATCCCCAGAATGCCGAATATCAAGCCGCCGTACAATTGGGATGTCCGATCTTTCATCGCTCCGACTTGCTGGCTGCCTTAATTCGGGACTACCAAAGTATCGCAGTTGCCGGGACCCACGGAAAAACGACGACGAGCAGCCTGATCGCGTTCCTGCTCCTCGAGGCGGGTTTAGACCCGACCATTTTGGTCGGGGGGGAAGTCAATGCTTGGGAAGGGAATGCCCGCATGGGGCGAGGTCCTTACATGGTTGCCGAAGCCGACGAGTCCGACGGTTCCCTGGTGAAACTAGCCGCCCGGATCGGAGTGGTGACGAACGTCGAACTCGACCACCCCGACCATTACCAAACCCTAGATCAAGTCATCTCCACTTTTCAAGTCTTTACCCGCCAGTGCAAAACCGTCGTGGGTTGCATCGACTGCGAAACCGTCCGCGATCGCATCCGGCCGACGGTGAGCTACAGCCTCAACCCCGAGTCAGATGCGGACTACACCGCCGATGAGGTTGAATATAACCCAGATGGGATCGTCGCCCGAGTATTCGAGGGGGGGCAACCTTTGGGCTGGCTCCGATTGCAACTGCTCGGATGCCACAATCTCAGCAACGCCCTGGCGGCCGTAGCCGTGGGGCGGTTGTTGGGCCTAGAGTTTTCCACCATCGCCGACGCGATCGCCCGATTCCAAGGGGCCAAGCGCCGGTTTGAATGCCGGGGGAATTACGGGGGCATTCAATTTGTGGACGACTACGCCCACCACCCCAGCGAGATTCGCGTCACCTTGGCCGCCGCCCGTCTGCGGATGCAACCCTCTACCCCGACGAACGGTTTCCGGGACTCGACGGCTCTCACCTCCCTCCACCCAACTTCCGAGATCGGACGGGTGATCGCGATTTTTCAACCCCACCGGTACAGCCGGACTCGGACTTTTATCGAGGAATTTGCCGAGTGTTTCGCCGATGCCGACGCGGTCATCCTCACGGACATTTACAGCGCCGGCGAACCCAATTCCGGAATGATCGACGGCCGGCAACTGGCCGACCGCGTTGCCCTCCACCACCCCCACGTCGATTATCAGCCTACCTTGGAGGCCGTCCAAACTCGGCTGCGAGAATTCCTGAAACCGGGGGATCTCGTGTTGTTTCTCGGCGCTGGCAACCTCAACCGAGTGATTCCAGAAGTCATGGCATTTTTTCAAAACTCCGATGGCAAGTCCGAGACCCATCCGACCGAATGTGCGTGAAGGGATTCGATCTCTCGATGTGCTGACTCAATTCCAGGCATTTCTAATTAAATAAGTATTTGATTATGGTCATGACTGTTTCCTCTGGCTCTCCAGGTCAAGTGAATGGGCAACCCGCTCGCGAATCATCTCCGAAGGAGAATCGCTGCGTCGCCCTTTTGGGCAATGACTGTCTGATTCAGTCCCAGGTTTCCCTGGCTTCGTTAACGTCGTTTCGGGTGGGAGGTCCGGCGGAGTGGTATGCGGCTCCCCGCTCCTTGGATCAGTTGCGGGCCTGTTTGGAATGGGCGAATTCTGAAGTCTTGCCCGTTACCCTGTTGGGGGGGGGCTCGAATTTATTGGTGAGCGATCGCGGATTGCGAGGATTGGTGATCGGCACCCGCCACCTGCGACAGGTGCACTTCGACCGAGAAACCGGACGGCTGACGGTGGGTTCGGGAACCTCTTTGCCCCGGCTGGCCTGGAAAGCGGCTCGCATGGGCTGGCGGGGTCTGGAGTGGGCTGTGGGTATCCCGGGAACGGTGGGGGGGGCGGTGGTGATGAACGCCGGTGCCCACAGATCCTGCACGGCGGATATTTTGGTCAGCGCCAACGTCCTCGACCGTGGCGGAAAGCTGAATGTGTTGACCCCCGACCAGCTCCATTACCGCTACCGCACCTCTAACTTGCAGGGGGGCGATCGCCTCGTCACCCAAGCCACTTTTCAGTTGCAGCCCGGTGCCGACCCGGGCCAGGTTATGGCTGAAACGGCTGAACATTTCCGCCGCCGCCGCCTGTCTCAACCCTACCACCTGCCCAGTTGCGGCAGTGTTTTCCGCAACCCCGGCCCGAAAGCCGCCGGGTGGCTGATCGAGCAGACGGGTTTGAAGGGTTATCAAATTGGCGGGGCCCAGGTCGCCGAACGCCATGCGAACTTTATCTTGAACTGTGGCGGGGCGACGGCGAGCGATATTTTCACACTCATCCACCACGTCCAAGAACGGGTGGAACATCGGTGGTCGTTTCTGCTCGAACCGGAGGTCAAAATTTTGGGAGAGTTTCGAGCTTCCTAGAATCGAGCCACTTCAACTCCCGATCCGATCGATTTCAACAGTGGGGTCGGACATCGCCTGACTCTAAAATGCGAAACCCAAACTGCGGGAGTTTGGGCCTCCAAGCCCGCGTCAGACTCGCCCGGTCAACGCCGGCACTCTGTCAATCCCAGAAAATTGGGTCTAAAGCCTCGCCCCTTTAGGGCGACTTTGTAGTAAACTTCAAAAAGCGGTAAAGCGCATACAATCACGTCAGTCGGTATAGTCGCGACTACACGGCGAGAACCCAGGGGACTATCCCAAACCACAGCAGACTGTGTAGAAACTCGAAAAAAAAATCGATCGCGGTCGGGCAGACCGTGAAAGCTTGTGGAGGGTTAGGCTACGACCCGGATGTCGTAAAACTCCGGCTCCCTGTGAAGCAAGAATCCCCGTCCCTTTCAGGGCGGGGAGTGTCAAAGTCTCAAAGCGTTCTGAGCGCGACGGAAATTAGTTATGACACAAGGAAAAGGATTCGGTGGCGGCTTCGGCCTCGGCAAAATGAAGGAACTCGCCGATGCGTTCAAAAAAGCGCAGCAGGTTCAGGAGGGAGCCAAAAAGCTTCAGGAAGAGTTGGACGAACTCGAAATTTTAGGAGAAGCCGGCGGCGGTTTGGTTAAGGTCTATCTGAGCGGCAACCAAGAACCCCGCCGTGTGGAAATCTCCCCGGACGCTTTGGGTGAGGAGCCGGACGTGGTGTCCGACCTCATCCTGGCGGCGATGAAGGATGCCTACAACAATTCCACCACCACGATGCGGGAGCGCATGGAGGAGTTGACCGGGGGACTGAACCTGCCGGGACTCTAAACAACCCTAGAACAACTGTTCCGGCACATCTCCCTAACTTCGATCGCCCCGAGTTCGGGAGTTTGTCGGCTCCGACGTGAATCGATGCCGGGTCGGTTGTCGCGATCGCCTCTTGATATCAAGTTCGGATCGTCAGTTATCGTATAGATTTCTGAGTTGTTCTCAAAACGCTCGAACCGGACATGATGATGAGGCGACGCGGGTTCTAACCGCTTCCCCCCACTCCCGACTCCCGACGTCGAGATGTTTCGGTTAATTCTCAGAACTCGACCCCCATTGACTGTGAAACCCAGACCCTATCGGCTGTTATTTGTCTGCCTCGGCAACATCTGCCGGTCGCCCTCGGCGGAAAATATCATGAATTACCTGATCGAAAAGGCTGACCTCGGCGATCGCATCGTCTGCGATTCGGCCGGGACGTCGAGCTACCATATTGGCTCCCCCCCCGACCCCCGCATGACCCAGGCAGCCAAAAAACGGGGAATTTTGCTCAAAGGGGAGGCCCGCCAGTTCATGCCGGAGGATTTTGAAGCCTTCGACCTGATTCTGGCGATGGATCGGGACAATTACCAACAAATACTCTACCTCGACCGCCCCGGCAAATACCGCGATCGCGTCAAACTCATGTGCGACTTCTGCGGCCACCACACTCTCCGGGAAGTCCCCGACCCCTACTATGGGGGGCCCGAAGGCTTCGATCGCGTGATCGACTTGCTCCTCGATGCCTGCGAAGGCCTCCTGGAATTCGTCGTCCGCCAACAGGAAATGAATTGACAATTGACAATTAAAAATGATGAATTGTGATCGCAAGTATCGCCCTCGTCTATTAACAGTTAATATCAAGTCCGTTTGAATACTTACACAATCTGTTGAGAAAAGGCAATAGGCAAGAGGCAAGAGGCAATAGGCAAAAGTTTGAAGCTGTTTCAGGAAGGACAAGGAAAACCTGGAATTATAATGGTTTTAGCAGCGGACATGATATAAAATCGAGCGATCGACCGGTCAACCCTGATGTCAAGGTGATTTCAGTTCCCAATTGCCTGTTGCCGATTCCCGGTTCCCGAGGCGCAGCGCTATCATTATTAATTGTTAATTATTAATTGTTAATTATTAATTGTCAATTAACCAGATCGTTTTCGATCGCGAACCGCAGCAGTTCGGCGCGGTTGTTGCTCTCGGTTTTTCTCAGCAAGCTGCTGACGTACTTTTCGACGGTGCGGGAACTGAGGTGGAGAGAATCCCCAATTTTCGCGTTCGAGAGGCCTTCGGCGAGTAAATCCAAAACCTGTTGTTCCCGTTCCGTGAGGTGGATGGTGACGGCGGGTAACGTCGCAGAATTTTGTCGGTTTTCCGTCGGACTGGCGCTGGTCTGGCCCGGGTCGGAAAGCCGGGTTCTCCACTCCGCCTCGATCAACTGCGATCGCTCCAATAGCGATCGAATCACCACCCCCAACTCTTCCAATTCAAATGGCTTGGGGAGGTAGTTGTCGCATCCCAATTGATAGCCCCGAATTCGCTCTTGGGTGCTGGTATGGGCGGTCAAAAAAATCACCGGCAGCAGGCGGAAAGCCGGCTGGGACCGCACCTGCTTGACTAGCTCGAAGCCATCCATCTCGGGCATGGCGATATCCGTTACAATCAGGTGAGGTTGGTGCTTCTCCACCAACTTCAGGGCTTCCTGACCATTTTCGGCGGAAATGACCAAATAACCCGACATTTCCAGATAATCGCTAATCGAGAGGCGAGTCCCCAAATCATCGTCAACAACCAGGAGTGTCAAAGGCATAGGGACTGGGGATGAAAGACTGGAGAGCGATCGAGAACTGGAGAGTTGGAGTCTTGAGAGATGTTACTGATCGGCCGACTCACTGACAACTTTCCGGACATTAAAAATTCGTACACGATAGCGCTGTGCCATCTCAATTGGGCGAGAGCATTCAAATCAATCGAAAACTGAAATAGGTGTTCAGTTTAGCATTATATCCAGTTTTGCGGTGCATCGGGACCGGAGCGGAAAACGGATGCGATCGCCCCGGGGGTCGGCAGTCGGCGATCGGGAATTGGATAGCCATCCGCTTTCGGTCAACTTCCCACCCTTCGGAAATCTGGGAATTTTGTGATGTCCCAACTGTTCGGGCGACCGCTAGAACTGCCAAAATTGGAGATCGAGCAACGATCGCTCGCGTGT
>JBNGCR010000017.1:0-7236 GCA_050045915.1 Limnospira sp. | reverse complement strand
TGCCCCCCCGAACAATTCCGCCACGGCGATTGTCCGGCGACCGTCCCACCCACCCAAAATCGGTGTGACCCGTCCTATCCGAGTCTCTGCATTCCCCCGAACTCCCCCGATTTGGACTGTGGCGATATCCCCCAGCGCAACTTCCCGGTCAGAAGACCGGACCCCCACCGGTTCGACCGGGACGGCGACGGGATCGGGTGTGAGGGTTGACCTATCCCTATTCCCTATTCCCTACTCCCTACTCCCTATTCCCTACTCCCTGTTCCCTGGGCGCAGCACTAGATTTTAGCGGACATCATCATATCACTCCCCCCCCACCACAAACGCCTCGGACTCGGGAAAGTGCCACTCTCCCCGGATGCGTTCGGCCAGCAGGGGAGAAATGCGAAACTTGGGGGGATATCCGGATTGGACATCGATCCGCAACCCCGAATAGGGGCGGCGCTTGTGTTTGCCGTGGCCCGATCGCCCCACAAATCGGCGGGATTCGGCCACCACCCGGCGCTCATTTCCCGCGATCGCCTCTTCGAGTTCCGGCCCCTCGGGACGCTGGCGGCGCAGGCTGTACCCGCTTCCCCCGCAGACGATCCAGTGGATGTGGGAGTCGGCGGAACCGGTATCGCGGGTGTACAGGTGTTCCAGACAGTGGGCGTGGCCGTTGAGGACCAAATCCACCACCGGACGGCCTCCGTTGCGATCGCCGATCGCCTCAGCGACCGCATTCAACACCGCCCGCAGGCGGTGGCGGACTGCCAGAGTTTGGGCCTGATTCCACTTAGTCGCCTCGGTGACGTAGGGGGGATGGTGGAAATACAGCACCCGCCCCCGCACCTGCGAAGTATTCCAGGACTCGATCAATCCCCGTTCCAGCCATCCGAGTTGCTCGAAATCGATGACGGATTTGGAGTTGACGTGGAGATTTTTTTCGATGTCGAGCTTAATTTCGTCGAGTTGTTCCAATTTAGCGTTGAGATCGTCGAGGTGGTCGCGATCTTCGGGACTGTCAGGGTTGAGGCGGGCGATCGCTTCGGTGAACTGCTGTTTTTCCCGTTCGACCCGATTGAGGCGGTCGATGAGTTCTCGCCGGCGGGCACGGCCTTCCGGAGTGTTGGGGAGGGGAACCGGGTCGTTGAACGTATTGGAATCGAGGGCAAAAAAATCGATGTCGCCCCGGCGGAATTGGTAGTAGCGGTTGGGAAGGCGGGTGAACTGTCCGATGTCGTAGTGCAGACAACGGCTGTTGCCAATTTTTCCTCGATAGTGGCGGTCGAGATGGTCGGTCAGTTCGGAGCCGCGATACAGTTCCAGGCAGTCCAGAAAGGCCCGGGCGTAGGCTTGGCCCTGAAAGGAGCCGTGGCGGCCGATGTCGAAATCCACCTGCGATCGCAACAGGTATCGGATCGGGCTAACGAAGGGGGCGATGAGCTGGTAGAGAAGCGGCACGTCATAATAGTCGTGATTTCCCGGGACGGGCAGGATCGGAAAGTTGAACGTCATGCGATCGTAAGCGATCGCTTTGGGATGCTCACCCCCGACCAGAAACTCCCGGTAGGGTTTGATGAAGTTGGAGTAATAATACTCGCTCGACCCCACCTGATAGACCACATCGCCGGTGTGCAGGAGAAATTGACAGTCGGGGCGGTGTTTCAGGAGCAGTTCTGTGATCTGGCGCTGGGGGCGGTGGCCACGGTGGTAGCCCGTGCCGCTGTCGCCGATTACCAGAAAGGAAAATTCGGACTCATCTCGGCCTGTCTCCTGGAAAACCAGGCGGGTCTGGTCGATATTGTGCCGGACGACCGCCGGCTCTTGCCACCGTACCCGCTGTTTCATGCGGCGAATTTTGGTGGCGGTGGATGGGTCGGAACGCAGTTGCATGATACCTCTCGCTGATGGCGGCTCCCTCAATTTTGCCTAGGAATACATCTGTGTTTCCAGAGTTTTGATGGTTTGCTGTTTATTTTTCTGATGTTTGAACAACTGTCGCACGTCCAACCCGGAATTTAAGGTCGTCAATCCGGGGTGTCCGTCCGGACGCCGGTGCAGGGCTTCCACCCCGTCCAACTCTGCCATCAGGCTCCGGTAAGCCGTTACACCCGAGGAGGCTCTAAACGGGTGGTTTTCCGGGTTCCCGAGGGGGCCCACCGCCTGCCAGGTTTGACCCCGAGCCGGGTGCGATGTCGGGGCACTTGCGGCCCTCCCTTTGTCCCGGTCGGGGTGGGCGATACCCGAGCGCAGCTTTTCGGCGGGGGAGAGTGAGGCGACTCGGGCGACCGCCACTCGGGCCGCGGTTTCGATGAAGGTGTTAACACCACCGATTTCGTGTATCCCGGACAACAGGCCCAACCCTCCCCGCGAGACGGTTTCATAGGCGGACTCGGCTAGGGCGCCGGGGCGGACTTCCACTCGCTCGGGGATGGGGAGGGGGGTGATGTCGGGGCGATGTTTCCGGACGGCGACTTCGACCGCCGCGATCGCCTCCCAGGACCGGTGCGCGTCTTCCCCTTCCCAGTCGTCGTCTGACTCAAACGGTCGCTCCCGCAGTAGTTGATAAATCGAGCGACAGACCTCAGGGAGTTCGGCCCGGACGATCCAAGTCTCGAAGGCTTCAAGGAGTCCGCGATCGGAGATGTCCCGACCCCGCCGCCGGCGATCGTAGGCCGACAGGAACCCCTGTCGGTTTTCCTCGGCAATGGTGGGACTGGTGTAAATACTATTGATAATAGTGGCATCAACGGCCATTACCCAGGCGATCGCACTTGTCCGCAAATAATATCGTTTGAGGATTAAATGAAGGCTTGAAGTCAAAACGATCGCGTCCAGGCCGGTCAAATTCTCGAAGCTGGGAATCACTTCCCCGGCCCGCAAATATTGATAGGTGACACGGAGCGCCCGCTGTTCAGCCGGGTCGAGTTCGGATACCGCCAACGTGGATTCCAGGCAATTTTCGATGGCCGCCAGCCGGGAATTGTAGGTGGCGATGGTGTAGCGCTGGCCGATTTCCGAGTACAGGGGGGAAGAAAAAACGAGAGAGTCGAGCAAATTCAGGGCAGCCGGATCGTCGGCTGCCAAACCCGAATTCAGGCGGTTGTAGGCTTCCAAACAGCGAATTTTGCTGCGGTCGTGGATGGGGGATTGGACGACTAGGGAATTAATTTTGCGATCGATATTGTAGGAGGGGGTGACGAGGGTATGTAAAATTAAAAATGCATCTTTTCCCTGCAATCCGCACCCCTTCAAGCGCAGGTTCGTGCCTTCGGTGCAGTGGGGGGGAATTTTGACCTCGTATTTTTTCCCCGCCATGACCGTGACCGTTTGATTTCCCCCAAAGCTGGCGAGGTGGGAGGGCAGAAAGATGTGATACAGTTCGTCCGTACTCCAGTCTTGGACGGCGTTGGTGGGGATTTCTTCGTCGGTTTCCGGATAGATATTTTCCACCCAATTTTGCGCCCGTTTGATGGCGGATTCCACCGTTGTGCCAGCCGTTTCGTAGGCTGCTTTTTTGGCTTCCGAAGCCCGGTTTCCGAGCGCGTCCCCCATTTCCGTGGCGGTTTTGCGGGCGTTTTCGGTGGCTTTTTCGGTTACGTTTTTTCCCAACTCTGAAGCCTGCCGACCCAAATTTTGGGGCAGGTGGGACACCTTTTGGGTTACAGAATTCCACAGTGACGACTTTTTGCGATCGCCCATCATTCCCAACTCCATAAAATTTGACGGTCTGAAACGGCCTCTGCGGACCGTTTGATTTTAAAAAATGAACCGTAACAGCAGGGGAGCCGCCGTCTGAAAGAATCTCATGAACACCCCGCTGCCCCCCTCGACCTGTGTAGGAGTTTGGCGAATTTCGAGCACTTCCACCAGTTGGGCCGCCACCTGTTCCCCCTCTTGGCTCCCCAACCGGGTGTAAAGTTGTTGAGCGTATTTTGCATCCGCGATCGCCCGGGGCAGTTCGCCGAGGTCGGCTAGGGCCATGCTGCGGGCGAAATAGGCGACAGCCAAATTCGGTTTCAGGTCGAGGGCGCGATTGTAGTAGTCGATGGCATTATTATAATTGCCTTCCAAGGCTTCCTGAACCCCCAGGCGATAGAAATCTTCGGCATTGCCGACGCTGGCGGGCAGTCCCACCACCCCCACGATTTGAGCCTGGTTGATTGTGGCATTATCGAGGAGCGCGTTGCTGAGGAAGGCACCCCGCAGGTCGGCTCCAGCCAAGTTCGCGTCGGTGAGGTTGGCCCCTGTCAAATTGGCGCCGTGCAGGCTGGCCCCGGTGAGGTTAGCCCCGATGAGGTTGGCCCCGGTGAGGTTGGCGCGGCTGAGGTTGGCCCCGACCAGGTTGGCTCCGGCCAAATCGGCCCCGGCTAAGTCCGCCAGCACCAGCCCAGCCCCGGCTAAGTTACAGTTTGGGCATTGTTGGGTGGACAGCAGTTGTCGGATCGCCTCCAAATCCTCCGCCTGGGCGGGGCAGAGGGGGAGGAGGGCGGCAGACAGGACGATGGTCGTCAAAATTGGAAGTTTCATGGTTTTAACCCGGGGGCGACATTTTCCCCGCTTCACCGCTCTGTCGGGTCGATCGCGATCGCGCTCACATTGAGAATTGACTCAAATCACAATCCCGGACTCGTCCCATCACGGTCATTTCGGAAACGGGGAGGGATAATAGGAGTATAGCGTTATCTGAGTTCCCATGCTGGCGCAGTTTTCCCCTCCTTCTACCAGTCTAGACGCTCTCATCGAGCGGATTTTGATGTCTCGCCAGATCACCCGAGACGACCAGAAACAATTGATGAATTTACTTCTCTCCAAAGAGTGTCTCAGCGACGAAGATCACAACTGCATCAACGAAGTTTTCGATCGCCTCCGCCGGGGCTTGCTCCACGTCGTCGAGTGAGTGCGAACCGTTCCGGCGAAAAGATACCGTTATTTGCAAGTGGGGAATTAACCTGTCCAGGTTCTTCCCCGCTATTTTTGGTTTTTGGGTTCCAGGGGGGGGAGCGAAGGGAGCGGAGGGACCAGAGGGAGCAGGGGAAGCAGGGGAAGGGAAGAAACGGATGGAACATCCGAACCGCGTGGAAATTCATTCCCAAGCTAATCGCAAAAATCAGATTCAGATATAGCGCCCCATGGAGGGGAATCGGCAAAAGGCAACAGGCAATAGGGAACTGAAATGATCTTTAAATCGGGGTTTCAAGGTTTCTAGCCCGATTTAAACTATTAACATACGAGACGACCGACTCCCTACGACCGACTCCCTACTCCCTATTCCCTTTTATAGGTTTTGTAACTATACGAGCGCGCACTGCTATAGCATCGATCCCGAAACCCTGGCAAGGCTTCAGTTGGACTCCGACAGGGCTTGCTGTCCCTCGGGAGAGGTGACGTAGCCCAAAAAAGCCTGAATTTCCGGCGTGACGGGGGTTTGATAGACGTAGGACAGTTGTCGCCGATAGGGATAGTCGGCGGCTTCCGGCGTGAGTCCATCGATGGGAACCACCCGCACGGTTTGCTGGTTCGCCACCTGGGCGTCGGTGGCATACCCGATGCCGTCTTGATTCAACTGTCGCAGCATTCCGGTGGTTTCATCCCGCGGCAGGGTGGTGATGTTGGGGGTATTGCCAAAGTTTTGGCCACCGAGGGCCAGTTCTTGGAACACTTGATGGGTGCCGCTGACGGGGGGACGGTTCAAAACCCGGATCGGCGCGTCGGGGCCGCCGACTGCAGACCAGTTGGTAATTTGTCCGGTGAAAATTCCCCGCACTTGGTCGGAGGTCAGCCCCCGCCGGTAGGGGTTATCGGCGGACACCACCACGGCGATCTGATCGAGGGCGACGGGGACGGCGACCAACCCCTGATTTTGTTCCTGGGGGGTGAGGGGGCGGGAAACCGCCGCGATGTTCGCCTGTCCGTTCAAAACGGCTTCGATGCCTTTGTCCGATCCGGTGGCTTGGGTGTTGACTGTTGTTCCCGGAAATTTGGCTTCAAAGCCCGATTTGAGGTTTTGATTGATCGTCACCATTGCGGTAGACCCGTCGATGCTGACGGCGGTTCCGGCGGGGACGGATGCGGGCGGCGTGAACACCAGGGCATCGGGGGGCGGGGGCGGCGGGGGCGGCGCCGGGGCAAGGGGTGTGGGGGCGTTTCCTTGGATTTCCTCGGCGGACTGTTTGGCAAAGAACCAGTAACCGACACCGGCGAGGATGAGAAAAATCAAAATATAGACAATCGGAGGGGGGCCACTTCGTTTCGCCATAATTTTAATTGCCAGATCAAATTACACATCTAATCGAGATTTTAATGGTTTTCATCGAGTTTTTTTAACCGCTGAGAAACGGTTTCTTCCCAACGGCTCGGATCGTCGTCGGGGATAACTTCACCCGAATTTAAGGACAGTTCGGCGAGGGCTTGTTGTTCGAGCGATCGCATCTCGACTTCATTTTTTGCCCGTTCAAATTGCGATCGCGCTGAGTTGATATCGAATTCGTCGTTAACCTTTGCGATCGCCTCCAGAGCTTCGTTAATTTCCTGCAAATCTTTGAGATTATCTAACTCTATTTTCGCGGTTTCCAATTGCAGCCGCTCTTGATTGAGTTTGGCTTGGGACAAATTCACATAATTTTCCGCCTGTTGCACCCGCTCTTCCAACTGGGGTAAAATTTTCTCAATTTGGATGAGATTCGACATCGCCAAACGGGCTCCGGCGGTGTCTCCGTTTTGTTGGGCGGCGATCGCTTTTTGTTCGAGTCCCTTGAGTTCCCGGACTTTTGCCTCGTACCGCTGTTTTGCCCGCCGGTACACCTCCACCTGGGTGGATACCACTTGAGCCAGTTGTTTGACGGTTTCCTGCAGGGTTTGCAGGGACGCTTCCGCCACTTCCAGGGAGTCTGGGGGATCTTCCTCGGTTTCGGAAATGCCCCAAAGCCAATTCCAGGCAGATATCGTCATTTTGCCGGCTCTATCGCCCATCAGCCAGTCAATAAACGGTTTCACCCTCGCGAGTCTCCCCAACTTGAGCGTCACTCTCAGTTTATCCCAGGTTGTCTGTTATAGCATACAGGAATTTTAGAAACTTTCACCACTCCAGGCACGGAGGACACGGAGAAATTCTTTGTCTTCATCAATATCTGCACTGTTATTGCAGTGTGAAATCATTCATCAAAATGCGATCGACTCAAAGCCCCCCAGCATTGGGGGGTTGGGGGGCGAGATCCTTGAAATCTTACTAATTCATCATCAATATCTGCACTG
>JBNGCR010000016.1:16237-50965 GCA_050045915.1 Limnospira sp. | reverse complement strand
CTACGACCTCTGCACGATCGCCAAACTGCCAAGCTTAACTCGGTTTGACAGGAAGTTGTAGCGATCGCGTTTTCGATGCTTTCCGGGCGATCGTCAAACGGGCTTGGCTGTGGCGGTGAAGGGGTAGGGGCGATGGAAAAACCCGATTTTGGCAAGGGGGACACCCATCCCGACAACGAACATCTGCCTCCGTGTTCTCCCTGGCTGGAGTGGTTAATTCCCCCAAATTCAAGGAAAATGATGGATGATATACTGTGCGATCGCCCTCGGTAAGGTGTAGAGATTGTCTGGCTTTTCGATCAAACAACGTCGCAGCAAAGATTGAATCGAAGGTTCTTCTGCAAGAATAGCCGCGTCAACTCGTTCGGCCAGTGCCACCCAATCGCGATCGCTCGTACAAACAATAATACCGCCATTAAAAATCCTCGGCCATCACCCGCTCATTTTCCCGAATTTCCGTTTCAATTTCATCGGGAAAAGCTTCGGCATAGGCCCAAGCATTCGCCAAATCTGTGGCAGATAAGGATGGATAACTCGTGAGCAAGTCCGCTTCACTATAACCGTTTCGGTGGGCTTCTACAAGTCCCCAGACGGTGATGCGAGTTCCGGCGATGCGGACGCTCCCGCCACAAACACCGGGCGTTGTTTCAACGCCGCGACCTTTGACAATTTGACCGCGAGATAGGAGTTGAATGACCTGGGCTTTTTCCTGCTCGGATAGTGCCAATAATTGCGATTTTAATTCTTGCAGACTCATGGCAAAACAACAAAAAGAACCCGTTTTTATAGCGCTGCGCGCGGGAGTCGGGAGTCGGGAGTCGGGAGTTGGGAATCAAAACTACCGTTGCATGAGGGTTTCAAGGTTGACCTCCCAAATGAAACTGTAAACAGACGATCGCGCACTGCCATATAATTATCAAAAAAATGAAAGGACTCAGCAAACGCTGAATCCTCAAAAAACCTCTACTCCCGGAAAGGGGAGGAAATCCTCCCGCCCCTTCCCAATTTCAATTAGTCGGCGACTTGGGGAAGCAGTTCCCGCTTCTCACCGGAAGAAACTTTCACCTGACCCGCTTCGTCCACATCGACGATCGCGGTATCGCCCTCTTTGATGCGTCCGGAGAGGATCTCCTCAGCCAGACTATCTTCGAGTAGGCGCATGATGGCGCGACGCAGGGGACGGGCGCCGTAGCTGGGGTTGTAGCCCTCTTCCACCAGGCGCTCCTTGAAGCGATCGGTCACTTCCAGGGTGATACCCTTTTCGGTGAGACGGCCGAACACCTCGTTGAGCATGATCACCGCGATTTCCTTCACCTCGTCCTTGGTGAGCTGACGGAAGACGATGATCTCGTCGAGACGGTTGAGGAATTCCGGGCGGAAGTATTGCTTCAGTTCCTCGTTCACCAAGCTGCGGATGCGGTTGTACTGGGCATCGGCTTGGTTTTCCTCGAACTCGAACCCGAGTCCGCCGCCGCCCTTTTCAATCACCTTCGACCCGATGTTGGAGGTCATGATGATCAGGGTGTTCTTGAAGTCCACCGTGCGGCCCTTGGCATCCGTCAGGCGCCCGTCTTCCAAAATCTGCAACAGCATATTGAAGACATCGGGGTGGGCCTTTTCGATTTCGTCGAACAGCACCACAGTGTAGGGCCGGCGTCGCACCGCTTCGGTGAGCTGTCCGCCCTCGTTGTAGCCGACGTATCCGGGGGGGGAACCGATCAGCTTGGAAACGGTGTGTCGCTCCATGAATTCGGACATATCCAAGCGGATCATCGCCTCTTCCGAACCAAAGAAGTAGGTCGCCAGGGATTTGGTCAGCTCGGTCTTACCGACGCCCGTGGGGCCGGAGAAGATGAAGCTGGCGATCGGCCGGTTGGGGTTCTTGAGTCCCACCCGGGCGCGGCGGATGGCGCGGGAGACGGCCTTCACCGCCTCTTCCTGGCCGATCAGGCGCTGGTGGAGGGTGCCCTCCATGTGGAGCAGTTTTTCGGACTCGGACTCGGTGAGCTTGTTCACCGGGATGCCGGTCCAACTGGCGACGATTTGGGCGATGTCCTCTTCCGTCACCATCGGGGAGTCGTCCTCGTCGGTGCGGGTTTCGGATTTTTTGCTCTGGGCGATCGCGCGAATTTGGGATTTGATTTCCATCTCGCGATCGCGCAGTTCCCCGGCCCGGTCGAAGTCCTGGGAGCGCACGGCATCGTCCTTCTCCTTGAGCACCTGCCGCAGTTCCTTATCCAGTTCCTTGGCGGCGGGGGGCAGTTGGGAGTTGATCAGCCGCACCCGGGACCCAGCTTCGTCGATCAGGTCGATCGCCTTGTCGGGGAGGTAGCGATCGCTGATGTAGCGATCGGACAGTTTCGCCGCGGCCTCCAACGCCTCGTCCACAATTTTGAGCTTGTGGTGCTGCTCGTAGCGTTCCCGCAACCCGTAGAGGATCTCGACGGTTTCCGACACCGAGGGTTCGCCCACCATCACGGGCTGGAACCGGCGCTCCAGGGCCGCGTCCCGCTCGATGTGCTTGCGGTATTCGTCCAGGGTGGTGGCGCCGATGCACTGGAGTTCGCCCCGGGCCAAGGCCGGCTTCAGGATGTTAGCCGCGTCGATCGCCCCCTCGGCGGCGCCGGCCCCGATCAGGGTGTGCACCTCGTCGATGACCAGGATGACGTTCCCCGCCGAGCGGATCTCGTCCATGATCTTCTTGAGCCGTTCCTCAAATTCGCCCCGGTACTTGGTGCCGGCGACCAACAGGCCGATGTCGAGGGTGACGACCCGCTTTTCTTCCAGGATGTCGGGTACGTCGTTCTGGGCGATGCGCTGGGCCAAGCCCTCCGCGATCGCCGTCTTGCCCACACCTGGCTCCCCGATCAGCACCGGGTTGTTTTTCGTCCGCCGGCCGAGAATCTGGATCACCCGCTCGATTTCCTTCTGCCTGCCAACCACGGGGTCGAGCTTGCCTTCGGCGGCCATCTGGGTCAGGTTGGAACCGAACTCGTCCAGGGTCGGCGTCTTGGTGCGGCTGCCGCCGCCCCCGGCCGTCACCTCCGCCGTTTCTCCCAGCATCCGGATCACTTGGGTGCGGACCTTCGTCAGGTCAACCCCCAGGTTTTCCAGAACCCGGGCGGCGACACCCTCCCCTTCCCGGATCAGGCCCAGAAGCAAGTGTTCCGTGCCGATATAATTGTGTCCGAGTTGGCGGGCCTCTTCCAGCGAGAGTTCCAGAACCCGCTTGGCGCGAGGGGTGAACGGAATTTCGACGGCGACGAACCCGGAGCCGCGGCCGATGATTTTTTCGACCTCGATCCGGGCATCTTTGAGGTTGACCCCCATCGATTTGAGGACTTTGGCGGCGACGCCGGTCCCCTCGCCGATCAGACCCAGGAGGATCTGCTCGGTACCCACGAAGTTGTGTCCCAGGCGGCGTGCTTCCTCCTGGGCCAACATGATCACCTTAATGGCTTTTTCTGTGAAGCGTTCAAACATGGCTAATTCCCATCACCTGCTGCATCATGCCCGTATGCTAATTCTAGCGTGAGACTTTGGACTCCCGAAAAATTAAAAGTCGATAAAGTTTTCAAAATTGGCTGGATTCATGTTTAATTGTCCTGGGGTCGTTGGATCGGTTCAGACGGTCCGATTCCCGGCAATTGAGAGATCCCAATTGGGGGGGGGAGTGACTGAACGGACTCCCGAAGATGGCGAGGATGGCAATCTCCATTTAAACCCCTTTCCCGGCGGTTGATGAACCCATTCTAATAGGCATTTTTACCGAATTCATTCGCAGTTTCCGGATTGGAGTCGGAGATGAGATGGAGGCAATCCCCACCCAGTTCTCCGCCGGAATCGCCAATGAAAGGTTCGAGCGAGTGTCCCACCACAACCCGATTTCGGGCTGAAAATTGCAGGGGCGTTCGGCTGATTAGAGACAACCTACTCGAAATCGAATTTTCATTCTGTATCGTGGTTGTCTCTCTTCCAACGCCAACATTCGCTATATCCAACGGTATCGCGTTTGATTTACTGATGGATTCTAGCATACCGTTTTGGAGAACTGCGGGATCGGGGATCGCCGTTGGGGTGTTCTGTGGCGATCGCTCCGGTTCAGGGGAGAGAACCGGACTCCCGGGGGCGATCGCGGATCAATTCCCGAAATTCGGAAGATTGCAACCCTCCGCGCCACAAAATCAGGGCATCTTCCCCGGTGTCGGCGTAGTAGCCCCGGCGGGTGCCGGCGACTTGGAAACCGAACCGTTCGTAGAGGGCGATCGCGATCGCGTTGGAGGCGCGGACTTCCAGGGTCGCCCGGGCCAGCCCCCGCCGTCGGGCCGACTCCAACAGCGCCCGCAGCAGGGTTTTTCCCAGCCCCAATTTTCGATAATCGGGGTGGACCGCCAGCAGGGTGATGTGGGCTTCGTCCAAAATCGCCCACAGGCAACCCATCCCCACGACGGGGGGCGGATCGGAAATCGCGACTCGCGGGGACGGTATTCCCTCGAAGGCCGCCCCCCCCGGTCGGGACGTCCAAATTAAAATATCGCTGTTGGGACTCTCGAGTTCCCGCCTGTACCCCGACCGGGTCCACAATCCCCCCAGACAGAGGCGATCGAGTTCGACCACCTCCCCCAACAATTCCGGGGTCAAAAATTTCAGTTCCAAACCCGTCACAATCCCCCCATTCGGCATCAACATCTGATCAGAAATTTGGTACGATCGCAGATGCAGTCCCGACACCTTTCGGGGTCCGACTGTCCGCAGCGGGAATCTCCGCCGCGCCCAGCCAGAGATCGGGCCCGAGGTCGGCGAGAGCGAATCGAAGGGGTCTGAAAATTTGAGTAGGGGCGCAAGGCTTGCGCCCTGATGTTAGATTCTTCCCGAATCGGTGACTGCCCCGCTCCCCCGTTTCTTCCCCTAATACCGACTCCCGACTCCCGACTCCCTAATCCCGCCCCCGGCGCGAACTGCCTCGAATTGTACAGTGGTTGCAACCCAATAGAGACCGACAAGTGGAAAATTCTGGACTTCAGTACCTGCCCAACTCGACCGATCCCCAACTGGAGCGATCGCCCAATCAAGAACTCTTACCGCTGACGGCGCGGGTCAACCCCCAAAATCACCTGGAAATCGGGGGGTGCGACGTCGCCCAACTGGTGAGTCAATTCGGCTCGCCCCTCTACATCTTGGACGAAACCACAGTCCGCACCGCCTGCCGTCAATATCGGGATGCCTTTCAAAAACACTACCCCGGCGAATCCCTCGTCCTCTACGCCTCCAAAGCCTGGAACTCTCTAGCCGTTTGCGCCCTAGTCGCTTCCGAAGGACTGGGGATCGATGTCGTCTCCGGGGGCGAACTCTACACCGCCCTGGAAGCCGGGGTGAGTCCCGATCGCCTCTATTTGCACGGCAACTACAAATCCCGTTCCGAGCTGCAATTGGCGATCGAAAGTGGCTGCACCGTCGTCGCCGACAACTGGCTCGACCTCAACAACCTGGTTGAACTCAGTTCCGAACTCTCGCCGCAAGCCCCGATCCCGGTGATGGTGCGGTTCACCCCCGGCATCGAGTGCCACACCCACGAATACATCCGCACCGGCCACCTGGACAGCAAATTCGGGTTTGACCCCAACCAACTCGATGAGGTGTTTTCGTTCCTGGCCAGCCAGCCCGCCCTGTCGAGCAACGGCATCCACGCCCATATCGGTTCCCAAATTTTTGAACTCCAACCCCACCAAGATCTCGCCGGGGTGCTGGTGGAAACCGTGGAGAAAGCCAGCCAGTACGGCCTGAGCATCACCGAAGTCAACGTCGGGGGCGGTTTGGGCATCCGGTACACCGAAGCCGATGATCCCCCCAGCATCGAAGCCTGGGTGAGTGCGATCGCCCAATCCCTCACCGACGCCTGCCGGAGTAAAAATCTCCCCCTGCCCAAACTCCTGTGCGAGCCGGGGCGCTCCATCATCGGTCCGGCCTGCGTCACAGCCTACACCGTCGGCCCCCGCAAGGAGATCCCCGACCTGCGAACCTACATTTCCGTGGACGGGGGGATGTCCGACAACCCGCGCCCCATCACCTATCAATCCGTCTACCGGGTGGTGGTGGCCAATCGCATGGCCGACCCCCTGACGGAACTCGTCACCGTGGCGGGGAAACACTGCGAATCCGGGGATATTTTGGTCAAAGATGCCCGACTTCCCGCCAACTGCCGGGTGGGTGATATCTTGGTGGTGATGGGCACCGGCGCCTACAATTACAGCATGGCCTCCAATTACAACCGACTCCCCCGCCCCGCCGCGGTCCTGGTCGGCGATGGCGAAAGCCATATCATTTTGGAGCGGGAGACTTATTCGGATCTGATCCGCCAGGATCGGTTGCCGAACCCATTTCGCCGGGATTCCCCGTAACGTCGGACACCGCCCGGAACGAGTCCCGTTCCCCACGGTCGATCGCGATCGGCGGCCCCCAAATCACTCCGGCCGAACCCTCCCGGTGTCACCCATGCCTCGGGATGCGATCGGCCCCCCTAGCACTCTCAACCTCATCACGATTCAATGAGTTCGGGTCAAAGTCAAGACCCCGCCTGGCTTCAGTCCTGGTTGGTTAACAGCATCGATATCGGACTGGTCTTTGCCGTCGCCTATATCGTCCTAGTGATCATAGGAGAACGCCGCACCCTCTGGATGGTTCGGGGTTTCATCATCCTCATGCTCGCAACGGCGATCAGCAATTGGGCGAATCTGAGGCTGCTTTATATTGCCCTGAACAGTTTGGTAACGGGGTCGGCCGTGGCGATGGCCGTGATGCTCCAGTCGGAATTCCGGCAATTCCTCGAACAGTTGGGGCGGGGGGAAGTGCTACAACTCTTCGGCCGGGGCCGCAAAGTCATCCCCGAACCCGACGGCGTGATCGACCAGATCGTGGAGGCCGTCAAAGAACTTTCCCAAAACCGCATCGGCGCCTTGATCGTGATCGAAACCGGCAGTCCCATCGACGAGCGGGATTTTTCTGTCCCCGGTGTCCGGTTAAATGCGGAAGTGACCCGGGAACTCCTGCAAACGATCTTTCAACCCAAAACCCTCCTCCACGATGGAGCCGTTTTAATTCGAGCCTCCCGGGTAGCCGCGGCCGGGGTGATTCTTCCCTTATCCGAACGGATGGCATCGCGACAGTTGGGAACCCGACACCGAGCCGCAATGGGAATAACAGAACGGGTCGCCAAATGTCTGTGCATCGTGGTTTCAGAAGAAACGGGTTCGATTTCCCTGGCCGAGAAAGGAGCGCTGAACCGACCCCTGACGAGCAGTAAACTGAAGGAATTATTGGAAGCTCGTTCGTTTGCCTCGGCAGATGAAAGAACCGCCACCCCAATTTCGATCGGCTCCCTCAAACGCCAGATAGGATTGAAGGGATGGGCATTTATATCCCAGGTGTTCCGTCTTCGTTCATCAGCTTCGCGAGAAAAAAAATGAGTGCAAAGCCAAGGGTTGTACATGAGTTGCCAACCGACCTGGATCGAAACCGACTCCCCCGCCACGTCGCCGTCATCATGGACGGCAACGGTCGCTGGGCCAAACGGCGGGGACTGCCGCGGACGATGGGCCATCGCCGGGGCGTCGATGCGCTCAAAGCCTTACTCCGCTACTGCCGGGACTGGGGGGTGGGGGCGCTCACGGCCTACGCCTTTTCGACGGAAAATTGGGGGCGGCCCTTGGAGGAAGTCGAGTTTTTGATGGCGCTGTTTGAGCGGGTGCTGATGCGGGAACTTCGGGAAATGATGGAGGAGGAGGTCAGAATTCGCTTCGTGGGCAATTTGCAGGCGCTCCCGGCTTCTTTGCAGGACAAGATCGCCCTGTCGATGGAGGAAACCCGCAACAACCGGGGGATCTGGTTTACCGTGGCGACGAATTACGGGGGGCGGGAAGAGATTGTCCGGGCCTGTCAGACGATCGCCGCCCGGGTGAAACGGGGGGAAATCGAACCGGAGGCGATCGACGAATCTCTGTTTGAAGAATACCTCTACACGGCGGGGATCTGCCACCCCGATTTGTTGATCCGCACCAGCGGGGAACTCCGGATCAGCAACTTCTTATTGTGGCAGATGGCCTACGCCGAAATCTACGTCACCGATACCCTCTGGCCGGATTTCGATCGCACCGAATTCTACCGCGCCCTCTGCTCTTACCAAAAGCGCGAACGTCGCTTCGGGAAAGTCGGAAGCAGGGAATAATTAACAATTAACAATTAACAATTAACAATTAACAATTATTAATTATTAATTGTTCCCGTCTATGGTCCGGAAAAAACGGCTTCTTCGATGTCTCGGCGGCTGAGGGAATATTTGAATGCCCGCTGGATGTCTTGGCCGTCGGCGCCGGCGTCGATGTAGCGGACCGTGATTTGGTCGATGTCGAGCCACAGGTCGGCTTTCCAGGTCGGCCGTTCCACCTGCCAGTAGTGGCGCTCTTTGGGGTTCTGGCGCCCGCCGAGGTCGCGGAGCCAGTCTTCGATTTCCGGGAGCGGGTGGTTGTAGAGGGGGGTGTTGGGGTCAGATCGGGTCATCATTATTATCTATTAATCGAAAATTAATGGTGTTTCAAAATGGGGGGCAGTTATCCCGACGGTTTGCGATCGCGTCAGATGCACGTCCGGGGGTTGAATGGGTGTGATCGCCACGTCCGATCGCATCCCGGCGACGGCGACGGCCAGAGCCAAGCACAGCAGCACACTCCCCGCCATCATCAGGACGGCGAACAATTCGCCCGCCGAGAGGGGGCGATCGGTGGGGTCGAGGTAGGCGGCGCGACTCTGCCAGTCCCGGTTCGGGTGGCGGGGGCGGTTCAAGTCGGCGGGGACTTGGATGACGTTGTGACGGGAGTAGCCGATGGTGCGATCATAGGCTTGACGGTGTTCCGGGTTGCTCAGAGTCCCGTAGGCTTCGTTCAACTGTTGAAATTTAGCCTTGGCGATCGCTTCGGATAGCTCCGTCGTATCGGGGTGGTAGCGCTTGCTCAGGGTCCGGTAAGCCCGCCGAATTTCGATGGGCGAAGCGGAGGGGTGCAAGCCCAACACCGCATAGTAACTGTAGGTGAGGGCCGGGTGCGAACGGAGCGCCCGACTTCGATACTGTTTTCGTGATGCTGCTCTCTCGTGTGTCACCGCAGCTTGTCCCAAGATTGACGTTATTTTTGTAGATCATTCTAATGCATCTTGATGCCCGACGCCCGACTCGCGACTCCCGCCCCCCTGCGAACTGACTGGGGGGGACTGCCAGTGTCCGATCGCCGTCACGATAAAAATGGCGGCGGGGCGATTGAGGATGCCCAGGAGGCGATCGGGGTCGATCGCCCGCAAGGATTCGATACAATCCCGGCCCTGGGGATCGGTTTCCAACCCTCGGATCGCCGCCGTCGCGAATTGCATCTGTTCTGAGGTGCGGGTGAGGGGGTGGGGGGGGTTCACCGCCTCGATGATTTGTTCGAGGGTGGCGATCGCTTCGGCTTGGCGGTCGAGGTCGATGGTATCGGCGGGCGGGGGGGGCGGGACTTCGCCTTGAAGGTTAGCTTTTTGCAGCAGGGAGTGATAGAGATTTTGGTACCAGCGATCGCGCAATTGGGAGAAGATGAACCCGACAAATTCCCCCGCTTCAAAATTTTGGTTCCAGTCGGGGGGCTGACGTCGGGGGTTGCGATCGGGACTGTCTTCGCCGGGAAACCGCATGAAAATATAGTCGCAGCGCACGTCCCGCAGTTGGGTTTTCAGGGTGATGCCCCAATCCTCGACGTAGGCCCCGGTCAAAATCGCCCCGCCGAGTTCGGCCCGGTCCAACCGGGTTCTCACCAACTTGGCGCCGAGGAGGTTCGCCCCCCGCAGGTCAGCCAAATTCAAGTCCGTCTCGATGAAACTGGCGCCGAGAAGGTTTGCCCCCTGTAGGTTCACCCCCCGCAGGTCGGCCCCGTCGAAGTTTTCCCCCGCCCCCTGACCCGTCCTGACGAGCGATCGGATGCGGGGTTCTGCCAAATAAGACGTCCCCGGGCGCACGGAGTCCAGACCCTTGGCTTTCAGCCAGTAGGTGCGGGTCAAAATCGCCCACTGCAAGTCCACATCCTGGAGGACGGCGTTGCTGAAATCGGCATCGGTCAAATTGGCGCCCCGGAAACAGGTTCCCCCCGTCGCGGCTAGGAGGGTGGCGGTATTGCGAATTCGGGTGTATTGGGGGGCCCCCCGGACGGCGCGGCGCCCGATCGCGTCGAATAGCAGGGTCAGGCTTGAGGCGATCGCGATCGCCGCCAACGCGAAGGGTCCGGAAATGTAGAGGGCGATGGTGCCGGAAATTATCGCCACCGCGGCTACCCGGGCCAGGGAAAACGTCACCGCCACCGACCGCGCCACCGTCGTCGCCACGGCGAAGGCCACCGCCAGGACGAAGGCCAGCGCCCCCGTCAATCCCACGAAGGCCCCGGCTACGGCGAAGGCTCCGGCCACCGTTGCCACCCCGGCCAGTCCCGCGATCGCCCCCACCGTCACCCCCAACCCCGCCACCGCCAAAGCCGCCCCCACCGCCTTCAAACTCGCGCCGATCCCCCGCCCCCAGGCGAGGAACAGGAACGCGGCTCCCGAAATGAGGGCGATCCAGAGGACGAGGGTATCTTCTGAACTCGATAGGTTGAACACCAGCAACAGGCCGTAACCTGCCAGCACCCACCCCAGTCCGGCGACTACCGAAATCGTCCACAGGAGCGTCACCCAGACCGTCGCCCCGACTCGGTGCAGCCCCGCCTTAGCCCCCCGAAATTTGCTATTTTTGAGGACGGTACCCCGGAAGTTCGCCCCCCGAATGTCGGCATAGCTAAAGTCGGCCCCCGACAGGTTTTGATTTTTGAAGGATTGACCCCGGAGATTCTGCCCCTGGAAGTCCCTCCGACCTTTGGCATAGAGCTTCAATACCTGACGGGCTTTCATCTCGTTTTTCCATAGTTTGAAACCGCAATCATCGGGTCCTGAGAACCGTCGATACCCATTTGATCTGCCGTTCGGCACGGGTTACGGGGTCGCGATATCGGGCGATCGAGGCGATCGCATCTAAACTGATACAATGGGTCGGACTCAGGTGTTGCCCTTCTGGATTGACATCCTCCCCGCCCTAAAGGGACGGGGATTCCCAAACCTTACGATATAACAAATCTGTTGGTGCTCCGCAAGTATCCCAATGATGAATTATATTGTGGCAAAACCCATATTTTTCAGATCCGAGATTTCAGTCGGGTGGAATAATTGAACGGGCTCGAACGATCGCGATCGCCGATTCACTCCACCGCTCCAATTGATTCCCAATCGACCCATTTGAGAGGTGGGAAATTATCAGGTTTCTCAGCTTCCTTGCCCTCGAAGGGGAAATGATCGCGATTTCCCCTCAATTCTCCTTCTTCACTTTAATCCCATGCGGATTTCCGAACAAAAAGAAGCCACTGTCATCCTGTCGGAATACTTCACCACGCTGGTCCGCAGCCGCAAATTGGGCATTAGATACCAGAGTCGTTCTTCGGCGGTAAATGTCTCCGATTCCATCCACACTGTCAAAATGTCGTCGCTTCCCATTGAATAGCGTCCGGCTAGAGGTTGGGGATTCTTGCCCCCCCCCTGCTGCAACATCTGACCCTCTTGGGGCCGATCGCGATCGGCCACCGGAACTAAAACCGCCGAACCCACCTGTTTGTCAGTATTCGAGTCCACCGTCCCGTCCCAGGTCAGGTGCCACCCCGTCCCGGCCGTCGCCGGCGCGACCCCGTGGCGATCGCACAGTTGGGCCAAAGTCGAATCATCCGGCCCGAGTAAGGCGATCGTCAAATTTGATTTACCTGCTTCGAGTGCCCCCGAAGTGAGATTGTGAACCGTGCGCTGGGAAAACCACTTCCCCGCACTCAACTCGAAAAATTCCAAAATGTCCATGAGCGTCTCTTGCACTAATTAACCGACACGGAGTCCGATGTCTAGCTTAGACACTCTCGGCCCCCCAAGACAACTGGGGAGGGGGGTACAGGGGCGGAGGGAGCGGAGGAGGCGGAGGGAGCGGAGGGAGCGGAGGAGGCGGAGGGAGCGGAGGGAGCGGAAAAGCTTCGCTTTCTATTGCCTATTGCCTATTGCCTATTCCCCACACCCGGTCCGAGCACACCCGGTCCGAGCACACCCGGTCCGAGCACACCCCAATTCTGGTGACGGATGCCCCGGGCTGATAAACTGTGGAGTGGTTTAATACCCAAGGAGAACACTGGAAGTGGCAATCGAAATCGGTCAACGAGTCAAGGTCTGCCGGATCAGAGATCGGATACCGGGCAAAATCGTCAATCAGCTCAAACAAAATCCCTTCGGGACGGTGAAGGGCTTCAAAATGGTGGATGGCAGTGGCATCGGCTTTGTCGTCCAACTCGAAAATAGCTTGTCAACCTGGTTCTTTGAAGATGAACTAGAATCCGCCTAGTCCCCGATCTCGGCGGGATGTGAACTCGGTGCGGGTATCCGAGACTGTTGTCCCCCCGCCCGAGTCTGCCAGAACCGGAAAAGGACGCTACGATCACTCAAAATGACCAGACTCCTCAAGTCAACCTGATATTTGTAAGCGATCGAGATAGGAAAGAATTGATGGCTCTGATTCTGACATTTTTAGGTAAGGGCGGTACGGGTCGAACCACGATCGCGATCGCGACAGCGAAACGACTCGCGGCCGAAGGCAAGCGGGTTTTGCTCGCCACCCTGGATTCGGGGCCGGCTCCGGCTTTGTTGCTGGGAACCCCTTGGGCAACGACTCCCACGGAAGTCGAACCCAACCTCAAAGCCGTCCAACTCAAAGCGGCGCCCCAACTCGAAAGCAGTTGGGAGGAACTCAAGGGGTTGGAAGCCCAATATTTGCGGACGCCCTTTTTTAAAAACGTCTACGGCCAGGAACTCGGCGTTTTGCCGGGGATGGACGGAGCCCTAGCCCTGAATGCCCTGCGGGAATACGACGGTGGCGGGGAATACGATGCGATCGTCTACGACGGCAACGCCGGACTCGAAACCCTGCGGATGTTGGGGATGCCGGAAATCCTCAGTTGGTACATCCGGCGGTTCCGCCAAGTTTTTCTGGATTCGGATTTGGGCAAAACCCTGTCCCCCTTCGTCCAACCCGTCGCCAGCGCGGTATTGAGCGTGGACATTTCCGGGGATAACTTCGCCCAACCCACCCAAAAGGTGAACAATCTGTTGGACGAGGGGAAAGCGGCCGTTTCTGACCCCACCCGAGTCGCCGCCTACCTTGTCACCACCGCAGACGAAGCCGCGATCGCCACGGCAAAATATTTCTGGGGCAGTGCCCAACAGGTGGGGCTGACCGTCGGGGGGGCGATCCTAAACCGGGGAAGTGGGGCAAATGCGATCGCGGAGAGCTTTTCCCCCCTATCCATTTCGACGATACCGGAGCGATCGGGGGATTGGATGCCCCTGATGGAGGCCCTCCCCGATTTCCGCCAAGCCCCGACGGCCCCCCGCTCCATCACCGTGGACGTCGATCGCCGTCAGGTCAGCCTCTTCCTGCCGGGATTCGACAAAAAACAAATCAAGCTGACCCAATACGGCCCCGAACTCACCATCGAAGCGGGAGATCAGCGGCGCAACATCCTGCTGCCCCCTCCCCTGAGCGGCAAACCCGTCACCGGTGCCAAATTCCAAAACAACTATCTGATCGTTTCTCTATAAAAATACCATGTCTGATTCTCCATCCCCTCAAACTCCCGCGACGGAAACCGCCGAGCCGAAAAAAGACCAGCAGGGGTCTAAAACCCGCCAACTCCTGGGCATGAAAGGGGCGGCGCCCGGAGAAAAATCCATCTGGAAAATTCGCCTCCAATTGATGAAGCCCATCACCTGGATTCCCCTGATTTGGGGCGTGGTGTGCGGGGCAGCTTCCTCGGGGGCCTACACCTGGACACCGGAGGATATCCTCAAGGCTGCCGCCTGTATGCTCATGTCCGGACCCCTGATGGCGGGTTACACCCAGACCCTCAACGATTTTTACGATCGCGACCTCGACGCCATCAACGAACCCTACCGCCCCATCCCCTCCGGCGCCATCTCCGTCCCCCAGGTGGTGACGCAAATCCTGGTGTTGTTAGGGGCCGGCATCGGCCTGTCCTACCTCCTCGACCTGTGGGCCGGACATGATTTTCCGGTGGTGACGGCCCTGTGCGTCGGTGGCGCCTTCGTCTCCTACATCTACTCGGCCCCGCCCCTCAAACTCAAGAAAAATGGCTGGCTGGGGAACTACGCCCTCGGCGCGAGTTACATCGCCCTGCCCTGGTGGGCCGGACACGCTTTATTCGGCGAACTGACCCCCACCATCGTCATTTTGACCCTGTTCTACAGTTTGGCCGGGTTGGGGATCGCCGTCGTCAACGACTTCAAGAGCGTGGAGGGCGATCGGCAACTGGGGTTGAACTCCCTACCCGTCATGTTCGGGGTCGGAACCGCCGCCTGGATTTGCGTGCTGGCGATCGACGTCTTCCAAGCTGGGGTTGCTGTCTATCTCATCAGCATCCAACAAAACCTGTACGCGACCATCCTACTGCTGTTGGTCATCCCCCAAATTACTTTCCAGGATATGTACTTCCTCCGCAATCCTTTGGAAAATGATGTTAAATATCAGGCAAGCGCCCAACCCTTCCTCGTACTCGGTATGTTGGTTGTCGGGTTGGCCCTGGGTCATGCCGCCTAGATGCGCCCGACGCCCCCCGTCAGGATGCGTTCCAAATTCACGTTGAGAGCCAACCGTGACCGAATTTCCCCAGAAAACCACCGACGACTCCACAGAGAGTCCCGATCCCCTCACTCCCGTCCCCGTGGATGAGAGCCGACAATTTCCCCCGCCCCCGGACTCGGAAGAACCCCAGGCCGTCGCGACGGAAGACCACCG
The DNA here is from genome assembly GCA_050045915.1 of Limnospira sp. Classification (GTDB taxonomy): domain Bacteria; phylum Cyanobacteriota; class Cyanobacteriia; order Cyanobacteriales; family Microcoleaceae; genus Limnospira. Next base: position 36,030 of record JBNGCR010000016.1, on the reverse strand, counting down.
GCGCCGGTCTGGGACAGCGCACCTATTGCGCCGGAAGCTCTGGAAACGTCGCCCCCGGTTTTGGGTGGGCGTGGGAGCCCTGACCCTCGGCGGGGGTGCCATCGCCTGGGGTGCTTGGCAATTTCACCGCCTCGAACAAAGTCTGCCGGAAATTTCCGACCTCGCGGCCTACAACCGGGAGGGGACCGTCACTATCAAAGCGGCCGACGGTACCATTTTGATGCAGACGGGGCCGGCGACGCGGGATAAGGTGACGCTCGACGAGATTCCCGATCGCCTGGTGGAAGCCTTCATCGCTGTGGAAGACCGGCGGTTTTACGAACACGGGGGCATCGACTACCCCGGCATCATGCGGGCGCTGGCCGCTAACCTGATGGCTGGAGGGGTGGTCGAGGGGGGCAGCACCATCACCCAGCAGTTGGCTCGGATTGTGTTTTTGGATCAGGAACGCACCCTCACCCGCAAACTCAGGGAGGCGCTGCTGGCGCAAAAAATTGAGAAAACTTTGAGCAAGGAAGAGATCCTGGAGCGCTATCTGAATTTGGTGTATCTGGGATCCGGCGCCTATGGGGTGGCGGATGCGGCCTGGGTGTATTTCAGCAAACCTGTGGGACAACTGACGCTCTCGGAGATGGCGATGTTGGCGGGGTTGCCTCCGGCACCGAGCCAGTATTCTCCCCTGGTGGATTTGGACGCAGCCCGCGATCGCCGCAATGTGGTGTTGCGCCGGATGCAGGACACGGGTATCATTTCCGCCAACCGCGCTGATCTCCTCGTCGAAGGGCCTTTGGAAATTCACCCGAGTTCCCCCAAACGCCTACAGGTAGAGGCGCCCTATTTCACCAGTTTTGTCCTCAAGGAATTGCCCAAATACGTCTCGTCAGAGGCCCTGGAATTGGGGGGGCTGATTGTGGAGACGAGTTTGAATTGGGAGTGGCAAGAAATTGCTGAAGAGGTGGTGCGAGAAGCGGTGGAAATTGACGGGCGCTCGGCTGGGTTCGACCAGGCGGCACTGGTGGCGATCGAGCCGGAAACCGGCGAAGTTAAGGCGATGGTGGGGGGGAGCGACTACGGCGAAAGCGAGTTCAACCGCGTCACCCAGGCTCAACGCCAGCCCGGATCGACGTTCAAGGGGTTGATCTACGCCGCGGCGATCGGAGCCGGGTTTTCCCCCTACGACAGCTATAAAGATGAACCTTACCGGGTGGACGGCTACCGCCCCCAAAACTACGGCAACAGCTACCGGGGTTGGCGATCGATGCTGAGTGCCCTCAGCAGTTCTGTCAACGTGGTGGCGGTCAAGGTTTTGATCGATGTCGGTTTTGAACCCACCATCAAATTGGCTCAGGATATGGGCATTCAGTCGGAACTCAAACCCACCTATTCCCTGGCGTTGGGGGCCTACGAAGTTACCTTGTTGGAACTGACCAACGCCTACGGAACCCTAGCGGCGGAAGGGAAGTATACCCCCGCCCACGGCATCCGCCGGGTTTTGAACCCCCGGGGAGAGGTGGTCTACGAGGCTAAATTTCCCCGCCCACAAGTCCTCGATCGCGATAGTGCTGCCATCACGACCTGGATGCTCGAAGGTGTGGTGGAGGGGGGAACCGGAAGCCCTGCCTATCTGAGCGATCGCGATGTCGCTGGCAAGACGGGAACCTCGGAAGAAGCCCGGGATCTCTGGTTTGTCGGCTATATCCCTCAACTGGTGACGGGGGTATGGCTGGGCAACGACAACAACGATCCCACCTGGGGCGCCAGCAGCACCGCTGCCTTCAACTGGGGCCAGTTTATGAAACGAGTCACTGAAGATCTCCCTGTGGAAGAATTCCCCGAACTCCCCGACCTCGACAGCCACGAGGGAACCATCGAAGCCAAACCCCACCAACCGAAATGGGTGCAGACGGGTTCGGCTGCCGTCCGCGAAGACGACGATGACTATTACAAATATTTCGGCAACTCCAACGACGGCTACTATTAATTGATCATTGATAATTGATCATTGATATAGCAACGAGCGCTGGCGTGGTTACACACGCCGGGAATGATCGATCTCCAGACTCCCGACTCCCGACTCCCACCCTCTCCCGAGTCGCGCTAAAATTTTAAGTGTTGCCATGCTCCGGAGGAGATTCTCAATTTTATGGACGAACTGACACCCATTTTTAACGAATTCACGAAAGAGCCGATCGCATTTTTTGGGGGGTTTGTCTCCAGCGTACTGCGACTCAATTTGTCGGAAGATCCGGTGAAAACCTGGCTGGATCGGGAAACTGGGACGACATCGACTTATCCCGGCGATCGCGACAATAACGGCAACGGCGGCCCGCAATCGATCGCGATCGAATAGTTTTTAGGGGAAAAGAAACCGGGTTTCTAGAAGGGTTTTTGGTTCGTCACCAAGATCTAAATAGAAACCGGGTTTCTAGACCTCTCTCGGTGGGGAGGAAGAAACCAGCGCCAGATTAACAAAAATTTACATAAATTGTGCCTGAATTTGCGTAATTTCTCGATGCTGCGCCGATAGGATAGTAGAGATAGAAGAGTTCAGGGTATCTGGGATGATCAAAAATTTGGCGATCGTCGGTGCTTCTTGTATTGCGGGAGGCGCGGCTGTATTCTTCATTTCCCCATCCAAAGACGCTTTTAGTACCATCTTCGGAAGTACATTGGGTGGATTAGGGGGTGCAACAGTTGCTATTGAAAGCATCAAAAAATCCAGCCAAGGAGTCATCAAAACTCAACAACAAATCCAGGATTTACAACAAGAACATCAACAGCTATTAGCCAAAGTTCAAGAAATCACAAATAGACACAATCAATTGACCCAAGAGTTGAGCCAAACCGAAGGTCAGTTAACCAATAAAAGGCATGATTTGGATTCTGTTAAAAACAGAGTTAAGGAAATTGAACAGCAAGAACAGGATTTAAAAGTTCGCCTAGAAAGACTCAGAATCAGTAATCCGCAATTAGAGCAGTTAGAACAAATTGCAGCTCAAATCGGAGAACTGAGCCAACAAAAAAGCGGATTAGAAGGTGAAGTTACTGCTCTTAATTCCCAGGTACAAGAGTTAGAAGATAAACGACAGTCTCTCGCCACACTTGAAGCACAATATCACGCCAAAACGGGTCAATTACAGGAACTCAAAGAGCAAATTCAAGCTAGGACGGAGGCACTGCAAACCCTTCAGACTCGACAAGGGGAGTTGGAAGTTATCAGAGCGAGTTATGATGCTTTATCTGCTGAACAGCAACACTTGCAAACCAGAATCGAGCAGCTACGTCCAGAAATTCAGCGTTTGGAAGGTGAAAAGCAACGAATTTTACAGGTTATTCAGCAACACCAACAAGATTATCAAGAAATTGACAATTTAAGAAGGCAAATCAGAAATCTGACTTCTGAAATTCGCAGAAAAAGGCTGGATTTACAAGATATAGAGCATAACATAAATACGGCTAATATAACCCTGAATAGCTTGCGAGTTCAAAACGCTCAATTACAAGAGGAAAAACAGAGACATCAAGAAGAGATTGATGGTTTGAAAGGAGAATTAGAAAATCTCAGTAATAGCACTGAAGTGGCGATGAAGGCGCTTAAGGATAAGTTGTGGAATCATTTGCCGACACGACGATGGGATATCGGCAATAGCGGAGATATAGAACAGCAATTTTTACAAGGTTTTATAAGATACCTGCACTCACAAGGATTGACATTTACTCGGCGGGTAGTCAATGCTTTTCACACTTCTTTAAAAGTGCAGGATATCTCGGCTTTAGTGGTTTTGGCGGGGATTAGTGGGACTGGAAAAAGTGAACTTCCCCAAAGGTATGCTGATTTTATTGGCGCACAGTGTTTGACTTTGGCGGTGCAACCCCGTTGGGATTCTCCGCAAGATTTGCAAGGGTTCTACAATTATATCGAAAAGAAATTTAAACCGACGGATTTGATGCGGGGTCTGTATCAATACAATCATGACAATCAGATGCAAAATCGAATCGTTATCGTGTTGCTAGATGAGATGAATTTAGCGCGAGTTGAATATTATTTCAGTGATTTTCTTTCTAAGTTAGAAAGCCGTCGTTCGGGGGACACTTATTTAGAGATTGATTTGGGAAGTTTGCCGCTGAGGGAGGAAGAACGTCGCCTGAAAATTCCAGAAGAGTTTTTGTTTGTGGGGACGATGAATGAGGATGAAACGACCCAAACTTTATCGGATAAGGTGCTAGATAGAGCGAATGTTTTAACTTTTGGTAAGCCAGAAAATTTGAAGCTACGGGAAGACGGTAACAACAGTCCTGGGGTTAATAGACCTCAAGGTTATTTGGATTATGAAAAGTTTAAGGCTTGGAGAAGAAGACCACAAGTTAATTCTCCTGTGGTTCGCAAAGTTAAAGAATATTTGGATAGAGCCAATAATGTGATGGAGAAAATTGGACATCCTTTTGCTCATCGTGTTTATCAAGCTATCACTCAATATGTGGTTAATTATCCGGGAGTTTCTGAGGTTAACTCGGCTGAGTTTCGCTCTGCTTTGGCTGACCAATTTGGACAGAAGTTATTGCCGAAATTGCGGGGGTTGATGATTGATGATTATCACGAAGAATTGGAGGAGATGAAACAATTGATTGAGCAATTGGGGGATGAACCTTTGACTAAGGCTTTTGAAAAGTCTAGGAATAGTTCGACGGGTCAATTTGAGTGGAAAGGTTTGATTTATCCAGAGGAGTAGGGAACAATGCAAATTTATCGGAGTTTATTCGCGTATCTGAATGGCGCTAATCCTGTGGCTAATAATCAGGTTTTACAGGTGCGCGATCGCCCCATTATTTTGGCAAATGAAGCCGAAAATTTGACCTGTAAAGAAGCGATCGCTCTCGGTGGGGGATTGTATGAAATTGCTTTTCCTTATTTGGAAATCTCTGACCTGGAACATCACAATAATAGATTGCTATACGAGTTGACTTTGGAGCCGACTTCGGTGATAATTAAGGTGACTGATGAGGTGTGCGATCGCGATAATTGTGAGGACGAAAGCCAATCGAAAATCTGGCAGGAAAAATTAGGCGATCGCTTTGATGATACCGTCTCCAGATGCTTACCAGTTTTGACGGGTTTGTGGGAAAACTTGGTGGCGGAAAAATTGGGAAACCAAGCCAGAGTTCGCCTCCTAGATTTACCCAACCAAGATGCTAAAATTCAAGATGCACAAAAACCTTTAATTATCACCCTAGAAAATCGCTATGAATTAAACCAAAAGCTACAAACCATTACTCCCAAAATGCGGCAACAACTGCGACGTAGAGCGGAATTAACCCCCATCGGACGCATTCAAGAAATGGACGCTTATTGCTTGCGAGATTATACGCGCCGTCCTGGCAGAAATGCTGCGGAAAAAGGAGGTTCCCGTCAACAGTTAATGGCGATTAGACGCTATCAAGATTATAACACACCTGAGAATCGATTGCTGATTTATTTTGCGGGCAAAATCTTATATTTAGAGTCAACTCGCCTGGGTTCGGAATACGCCACAGATAACCGCAGTTTTAGCAAGTCAATTAAAGCCTTTAGAAGTCAACCCCACGTCCGGCAAATTCTCAGACAGTTGAGACAGTTTCAACTGCTAAAACCCAATTATGTTTTACTTCAACATCCGATTTATAATAGCTTCTATCGCGCCTATCTGGATTATCTAGCCAAAAGAAAGGAAAAGCAAAAAATCTGGGGTTTTCGGAATCAGTTATTCGCTGACGTTATCGGTATCTGTTTGTTGATGGCATTAACAAAATTAGCAAATTTTTATGTAGATCCCACCGCCGAATTATGGCGGCAAACGGTTCCCGAAAAAGGACGTTATTTCAGCCAAAAAAATGAAGAAAATCTGAAAATCCAAGTTTTCTTAAAAGACAAAGTTTATAATTTTAGGGTGGAAAAACCGGATAATATTAGCTTGGGAGATTGGCTGTTAAACCTAGAAATTCATGATTTGAGGTCAGCGAGTCTGACCACTCGGACAATTAAAATCCCGATTTGGGTGTTTTGGTATGGTCCCAGTAATGAGATGATTTTGGAAGGTATTAACTATCTGACAAGACAACAACAACAGCAACCAGAGATTAAAACCGCACTGATTTTTTACTTGCAGATTTCTCCCCATAAATTTTTGTCGGAGATACCCAATTCATGGAATTTTGAGAAACACAGAAAAGTTTGGCCGATGCAAACTCCTAACTTTCTCGCGGAGGACGGTTTGACGCAGACGGTTAATATGATGTCTGGCTTTATTAAAGGTTTAATTAATCAATTAACGGATAATGAATGAACAACAGTTTTGGTCGCATTTAGACAGATTACTAAATTCTAAACAGGTATCGCGGTCAATGATACAGGCGATACAGCAACGGTTATCGCAGCTACGAAATCAACCGACATTATCGCTAAAGTTAATTGTAGAAACCGTCACAAACGGCGGGGTTTATTTGACCGAAAGAACCGGCTTAAATTTTCCCAGTATCACCCCCGCCTATCCCCTGACTGGTCATCAGGAAATCGCTTTAGAAATGGGTCTTTCAAATAGTGCGATCGCATTAATTTCTGGCCCTCCCGCCACCGGAAAAACCCGCATTGCTGCCAGTTTAGCTGATGCGGCTATCAACCACGAAAAGCGAATTTTAATCCTCAGTTATTATCCCACGGTTCTCGATGCTTATGAAAAATTACCCGGCTATCCATTGCGGCTGAATCAATCTGAAAGTCATCAAAACTCCATCGCTGAACAACTGCGAAATCATCACTTATATCAGCCAAATATGGACTATTTACCCGCCTACTATCTGCCAGATTTGGAATTGGCAAAACTGCGAACTCCCGCCAAACTGGAAACCTGGTTGCCGCGAATTGAAAATAAATCTCACGCGGAAATTTCCCAGCTTCTCCAACGGGAATTTCCCGATTTAACCCCAGCTAGGCGGGATATCGTCGCCATTCAACTGCAACGGCTGACTCCCTTACTCAAACAACAACTCAGCCTCAGTCAACTGTTCGGAAGTCTCCCAGAAACGGAAATCGAACAATTAGCGAAACAGTTGGCAAATAGTCCCCAAATTCCCATCTTGACAACAGCCAGAGAATTTTTTGATGTAGCAAATCAATCCCTATGGGAAAGTAAGTTTGACTTGGTAATTGTGGAAGAATCTCAATATTTAAGCTGGGATGAATTGATTTTATTGGCAGGTTTAACTCAAAAATTAGTCTTGTTTGGCGACGAAACCCATACTTATATAAGTCAACGCAATGCCAAAACCTTAACCCGCGTTGATGGGTTTTCCTTTCTCTCTCACTATTTACTCCCAGCTTATTCCTATAAACTAACTCAACAGTTTCGCTTGCATCCAGAAATTGCGGTTCCTGTCTATTCGCTAATTTCTAATGACTGGATTCAAACTTACACGGAACCTATATACTATAATTTACCGTCCTTAAATCATCGCTTAGTTTGGCAAGATGTTCCCCAAACAACCGAAATTCAAAACATCTCAAACTGGTTAAAAAATTTACCTGACAATCGAGAAGATATCGGCATCATTGCCACGTCGGAAGGAGAACGAGAACGGTTAATTCAGGAATATCCGCAATATTTTATCGACACGATTGATAATTGGAGAGGGAAAGAGAGAAAAATTGTGGTTTTTTGCTGTAGCGGAGAACCTCAAAATGTGAAGTGGGAACAAACAAAAATTGCCTTAACTCGCGCCAAAGATTATTTGATTATGGTGGGAGACTTTGACCGATGGCGACCGAGTTCGCCGTTGCAAAAATTAGAAGTTACTCGATTACAAAGCACAGAAAGAACGGTCATTTTATCATGAAAGTTGAATGTCAATTTAAAGGAATATTTTATCGTCAATCTCCCACGCCGTTGGGGAGTAGCATCTCTATGGCTGAATTGTTGCGGGAGGTTGAAGCTGTTGCTACTCAAACCCAGAGGCGGACTCCTCGGCTTTTGCGAGAATCTTTTGGTTTGGATTTTGTGCCTAATTCTGTATTAATTGAATTATTAAAACAGTTGCATCAAGTGACTAATGAAAATGAATTATATCAATTGTCGGGGTTGCAACTTTTAAATCCCCAGGTTTCCCGGAATCTTCCCCCTCCCCAATTTTACGAGTATAAATTTGTCAGTTACGGGGAAGAAGCACAATTTTCGCTACAACCGGACGATCGCCAAATTCCCATTTTTCCTTATCAAGAGTCCCAACAGGAGGGAATTTATACGTTAATTTTAAATAGCGATCGCCATCCAAATTTATCTCCCCAACTGTCTGAGAAGATCTGGAAAGAGGCGATCGAGACTTGGGACAACTTGGAAGATTCCGCCAAAATAGATTATTTTTTGACCTCCATATCCGGCGCAGCTAGGGTCACTTTTTCGCCTCAATTATCGCTGACGGTTGAATTGGTGGAACTTTCCCCCTCTCTACAGCAAGCGATTCAATTCCTGCAAAAACGGGAAGATAAACCACCCGAAGATATCGCCAATTTGGTGGAAAAATATAGATGCGATCGACAAATCCAAATCAGTCATTTTCCCAACCATCTTCAACCCCAACCCAGTTTTTCACCCGCCAAAAAGTTTTTTATTAAAAGACAATATCATAATTACATCACCAAAATTATTAATAAATCCGCAGAATTTTTGCTAATATCTAGCTATATCATCGAGGCGGAAGATGTCGTTGAAATGATTTGTCAAAAATCTGAACAACTCTCTCAAGGGGTGTGGATTCTCACCGATTTAAGAGACGAAGTAATTGATAGAATTGACAGTCAAGTGGAGTCCAGACAACAATTACCAATCAGTTACCAAAGGTCCGACCAAAACAAGGTAAGGTGTCTGCGGACATTGTTGGGAACCAATACCCATAAGCTACAAATTAGAAGCGGAAAATTTCACTTAAAAACCTGTATTTCTGAACAATATGCTTATCTGGGTTCCTGCAATTTGACCGCCGGAAGTTTAAACCGAAATTTAGAATCAGGGATGATTTGGAGAAATACCCCCTTACATTCCCAACTGATTCAAACATTCCGTCACTTTTGGGATAACCACACCCAAGATGATATCATCGGTTCTGGTAATGTGTTGACCTTGCGTTGCATTCCCCGTCCCTCTCAATCCCAAATTATTTCTAATCCTCAGCTTTTAAATCCCCGCCAATACTATCAAGATTTACTCAACGAACTCCGCGAGTTTCGGGGAAATATCGTTATCTACAGCCGCAGCTTTCGACCTACGCCAGAATTAAGAGAACTTTTAAAGTTATCACAAACGCAAGTTGTTATTGATAGCCAAATGAATAGCCAAGATGCTGATTTTAACATCCGAATTATCGATTATTGCCATGCTAAAATAACCCTACTTCACGATAAAGTTGCCTATATAGGAGGTGTCAATTTTAACTTTTCTAGACGTAGCTTTGATTTGCATGATTTAATGTATAAAACGACCGGATTACAAGAGATTAAGCAAATTTTCAATTCTTTAACCAATCAGGAAAATTAATGATCATGACAACGCGATTATTTAATTTGGAATCTTACGTTGACTGCTGTCAATATGCCAACCAATTTAACAAATCCATAGACAGCTTAACTCCCTCCCCTGGAGATTTACCGAGAGGCTATAAAAACTTGATTAAAGATTATGGCAATTCTCACTATTTGAATCAACCCATTTTTACCGAAAATTATCCGTCAAAGTTGACCCTTAAAACAACAGCAGCGACTTGGATGGGAACCCCGTTATCCGCTGGGGAGACTCCACGACTGTTTATTATTCCCGATACTATCGACTTATTAACTCTTAGTACCAGTCATTTTTTGGCATCCCAAGAAGCCTATTTATATAGTAGTGCTTATCATTACTGGAATAATTATTCTCTTTGCCAAAACAGCGGAATAACTCGACCTCTGTTGTTCTTAAATTTAGATAACTGGGTTAGTCGGGAAATGATTACGATTGAAATGAATAATAATATCCCCATTTTAAAGCATCAAACTCCGATTCAACATCAATTTAATTTGAATCCACTCGACACTTATCAGTCAATATGTAAAGATTTGGCATCAGCAATTTTGCAAAATAATTTTGGGATGTTAGCGAATCAATCACAGACCATTAAACATCTGGCGAATTACTTGCAAAAAGTTGCATTTTTTCAGCAACCTATTATCAATCAACAAAATATCATCTTTGTTGGTGAAATCTGGCATCAAGATCGCATTTTTTATAAAAAGGTGACGGTATCTCGCCAGACAATCAGAGAAATTATTTTAAACCGAATCGACTTAAATCAGATTAAAAACCTCATCCAAAGTTATCCCCAATATCAGTTTGTTTTAGTTTCTCAATATCATCCATTCATCGAATCTCAAGTCCAATCTTTGCTTCCCGGAGTGATTTTTGTTTCTAGCCAGCTTCGAGAATTTGACCGCATTTGGCAATACAAGCAGAATCATGGGTCAAGATTTCCTCTGTTTGGAATTTACCTAGATAAAATCGAGTTTAAGATTGCTATTGAGGGTCAAGAGAGGTGGATTCAACTGACGGAAGGCGATATTATTTCCTATGAAGGGGAATCTCGCGAGTTGATTGGCAAAATCCCGGAACTTGATAATAAAGATACTTTTAGAATCCCCCAAGATAACTTAAATCCGACTCTGCCAATTCGGGTTAATGGCGCAGATTTTTGTAAAAACGATGTTCCCCAAGATTATAGCATTTCTGTGGTGGAAAATGAAGTAACGGAAGATGTAGAGGTGAGGATAAAATTCACCCTCAAACCGGGGTCGTCTCCCCTGCTGGAAGTTGAAGATATTAACAATAAGTATAACATCAAAGCGGAGTTAACTAATCGAATTGTTACGGTCAGATACTATGGTTATATTCCCTATCTGAAGTTGAGTCAAACCCGTGCGGAAAAGTCGCAAACGCAAATAGAGTTATTTAGATATAATAGCGATCGCTGGCAAAATTTACAAGACTATTTACAAAAAGTTATCACTAAATTGGACATAATTTTCCAAAACAACAAACCAGTGACACGCAGAAAAAACGAAGAATTAACCCAATTACTATACGAAGAATTAACCCAATTACTATCTCAAATTACCAGTATTTTGCCCAAAAATAGTTATAATCTCGATGTTCTTCAATATATTAATCCCGAAGAATTGACAGAATTAACACAAATTCTAGGAGATTCTCGATGGCATAAAATTACTAATATCCTCAATAATATTTACCCTTGTAAATTATACAAAAAAAATCTAGTTAAGAGTACCTTAATATGGGTTGGTAAGCTGTATAAATTTTCTCCATGTATTTTGTCAGATTTTTATTTTAATCAATCCCAAGAATCGCAAATTATAGAGGATACAAGAACAAGCATTAACTATGAATATTTCCTTTATTTGGCGAGAACTGCTATAAATGAATCCCGACAACAACGATATTTTAATTTATTGGATAATTCGGAGCGATTCACTAATGAAGGATATATGTGGGGTTATGGTCGAATTTTGCTATGGTATTTTAATTTCCAAGATTCGGGTCATATCTTAAATTATCGCAATCATTTTGGGAAAATTTTAGAGTATTTACGGCAACAAAACCCCAGTTCTTTGAATATTCAATATAAGCAAAATGTGTTTTTATCTCTCTCGTATTTGTTAGGTTTTAGGGAATTTGATAGAAGTTTTTGTCAACCCAGTTCCCAGGAGTATAATTTGGCTGAACAAGTGATTACTAGGTTTGCAGATGACCCGATAAAGTTGAATCAGGTGAGCAGAGAAAAGTCACTGAATCAAATATTTGAAGAGTTGCTTAAAGGACAATCGACGGAAACAGATTGTAATAATTTGTTGCAGGGTAGTTGAAAAGAATATGGTGGTTTTTGAGTGAGATTGGGAGCGATCGCCCCCCCGGGTCAGCATCTCAGGTATTTTTCCCATCTTGAATGGACTCGATGACCTCCGGAAACAATTCCACAGTCCTTTGTAGCCCATCAACATCGAACTCAGCCTGCTCGGTTTTGAGGCGATCGGCATACTCCAAAAGTTGGGAACATTGATATTGATTACCCCAGGCTTCAAGGCGATCGACGAACTGGTGAATTTCTCCCCAAATTAACGTTTGACACAACTCAGTCCAGGTCGTTTCTTCCTCCTGCCGCAGTTTTTCGAGCAGTTCGGGTATCCGTTCGGGAACCCAGGCGCTTTTCGGAGAGATTTCAAGACCGGAAATCGCTCCTTTCAAGGTGTCGTCCGCCCCGGATGTGTCGCCTTCCGGAGTCGGAAATAACTTCTCCAAATCCGCCACCAATTGGGCGCGACTGACGGGTTTTCGCAAAAAGCCATCGTAGAGCGATCGCCACTGTTGCTGTTCCTGCAAAAATGCTGAAGCGGTGAGGATGACAATGGGAATGTCCTGGGTCGTCGGATCAGTTTTGAGGACCGATGCCACCTGCTGCCCGTCCATGTTCGGCATCCGCCAGTCCAGCAAAATCAGCTCGGGGTGATGTGATCGCGCGATCGCGATCGCCTCAGACCCATTGTCAGCCATCAGAATCGTATGCTGGGTGCGGGCAAAATAGCCCCGAATCAGCTCCCGATTCGACGCCACATCATCGACGACGAGAATCGTCATGGGGGCGAAATCAGCCAAACTTTTCTGGGAATTAAACTCCAATTGATCGGGAAGAAAAGCCGAGTCAAGGGTGCGGACTTGCGGAAAAATAAACGTAAAGCGACTACCCCGGCCCAACTCGCTTTGCAGTTCGATCCGCCCCCCCAGAATCTCGGTCAACCGCTTGGTAATCGCCAAACCCAACCCGGTGCCGCCGTATTTGCGGTTGCTCTGACCTTCACTTTGGCGAAAGGCATCAAAAATATCGTCCTGCTGTTCGGGGGCGATGCCAATTCCGGTATCTTCGACGGCGATTTCCAGACAAACTCCCGCCGGCGAAAGTGTTTCCGACGGCCGACGGCGCATCGAAATTTTGATCCCGCCGCGAGCGGTAAATTTAAAAGCATTGCCGACCACGTTAAATAAAATCTGGCGCAACCGCACTTCATCAAAACTGATGCAGGTGGGAACATCTCGGCTCACTTCGGTCGCCAGGGACAGATTTTTTTGCGCGGCTTTTTGGGAGAAAATTTGCTCGACTTCGGTCAAAATCTGTCGCAAATCGACCGCTTCGTAGTGCAGTTGAAATTTTCCGGCTTCAATTTTAGAGAGGTCGAGAATGTCATTAATCAGCGCCAACAACGTCCGACCACTGGAGGCGATCGACTGCAAATAAGACCGCTGCAGCGGTTCCTGAACCAAATTTTCTAGCAATTCACAAAACCCCAAAATCGCATTCATTGGGGTGCGAATTTCGTGGCTCATATTGGCGAGAAATTCGCTCTTGGCGTGGTTCGCAGCCTCCGCCGCCTGGGTCGCCCGTTCCAAGGCTTTATTTTGGCAGGCGAGTTCATCTTCCATCTGCTTACGGACGGTGATATCGGTGGAGATTCCGCACACTCCGTAAATGTTTCCGTCGGAGTCCAATAAGGGACATTGGATCGACAAATAGGTGTGGTATTCTCCCCCGTGAAAAATTTGTTCTTCAAATTGGAGTGGAACTTTCAAGTTGAGGACTTGGCGATCGTGGTTGGAGAAAACATCAGCGAGTTCCTCTGGAAAAATATCGTAAGCCGTCTTCCCTTCGACATCCTCCGGATCGAAATTGCAAACGTCTCCACATTTGCGGTTAATTAGCAAATATTGCAGCTCCAAATTTTTCATGTAAATCAGTGCCGGGGAATTGTCCAAAATCGCCCGCAACCGTTCCTCGCTCTCCCGCAGGGCAATCTCCGTCAGGCGGCGATCATTGATATCCTCCACCATCGCCAGGATATAGAGCACTTCCCCCCTCAAATTCCGCCGCACCCGCGTCGTCAAACTCACCCAGCGCACCGCTCCGGTTTTCGTCAGATAGCGCTTTTCTAATTGAAATCCGTCCGGCTTGCAGGACACCATGACTCGGCTCTGACTGGAAGTCGAAATAATATCTTCCGGATGGGTGATCTCTTCGTCCGATAGCGTTTGCAATTCCTCGGCAGAATATCCGACAATTTCACAAAATGCCTGGTTAACTTGGGCGAAATAATAATCCGGTGGCAGGCAGACGAAAATGCCGATGGGGGCATCTTCAAAAATTTCTCGAAATCGCTCCTCGCTATCCCGCAGCGCCATCTCGATGCGCTCCCGGCGTTGAATTTCTTGCAGCAATTGGCGGTTCATCTGCGTGAGTTGCTCGGTGCGATCGGCTACCAATTCTTCGAGGTGGAGGCGATGCTGTTCCAGTTCGGTTTCCGCCTGTTTTCGCTCTTGAATATCCTCCACCATGCCGATCGCAAAATTTGGATTGTCGGCTGGCAATAATCCGTCTCGGGCGCGGACTCGGGAAACGGTCAGGTATCCCCAAACCTGCCGCCTATCCTTGCGGATGTAGCGTTTTTCCAATTGATAGACATTCCGTTCCCCGGATATCAATTCCTGATAAAGTTGGCGATCAACTGATCGGTCTGCTGGATGGGTGAAGTCGGCAAAGGTCATCTTTCCGAGTTCCTCGGCACTGTAGCCGAGAAAGTTTTGAAGGGCCCGATTGGTGGTGAAGGGGTGTCCGGTGTCATCCACCAAAGCTATTCCGATCGCCGCCGCATCGAACATGGCTCGAAATCGGGCTCTCTCTTTGAGCAGTTCGGCTTCTGCCTGTTGGCGTTCTCGAATCTCTTGCTGGAGGCGATCGTTGGCCCGGGTCAACTCCGCTGCCCGCCGTTCGAGGGTTTCGTTGAGGTCGCGCAACTGGGTGGGACTGGGAAGGGCGAGGGCTTTGGGCAGAACCGGAATCAATGCCAGGGCGGTATAGCAGGAGGTGAAGGCGGTGATGGCTTTGATCGTCCCCGAAAGCCAGTAAAATGGATACCAGAGCGTCACGACCGCCATCAGGTGGGTGCTCCCGCAGGTGATGATAAACAGGCTGAACAGCAGAAAAATTCCCCGGAAGGGCAGATCCTGCCGTTTATGGGCGAAGTACGCCAATATCACCGGAATGGAATAGTAGGCGAGGGCGATTAACGAGTCTGAAAGCAAGTGCAACCCAACTAAGTCCGGTTGCCACAGGTAGCAGTGACCGTGGGGAATGTAATTTTGACTGATGAGCCAGTTCTGAAGCTGCTCGAACATGATCGATTTCTACAAGCCTTGTGCGACGTGAATCCGGGAGCCATCCGGGATCTGAATTGTTTGACAAACCCGCCCATCGAAGATTGATATCTCGAAGTTGTTCGGGCGGGATTGATCAATTTTTTTTATCTTGAGTTGTATATAGTTTTTCAATCATTGTATCAGTCAGCTCTGAGGCTGACGTGTCAAATTGAATGCGCCCCCCTTTGAGTCCCACGACGCGATCGCAGTGGCTGCGGGCGAATTCGATCGCGTGGAGGCTGACGACCCAGGTTTTGCCCTGTTCTTGGGTGATTTTAGCCAGCAAATCCATGATTTCGAGCGATCGCTCTGGGTCGAGGCTGGAAATCGGTTCGTCGGCGAGAATGACACTCGGATTCTGCACCAAAACTCGCGCGATCGCCACCCGCTGCCGCTGTCCCCCGGAGAGGCGATCGGTCCGCTCAAATAATTTCTCCGCAATCCCCACCCGATTTAACGCCCCCGCCGCCGCTTCCACCTCCAACGGATACATCAGCGACATCGCCGCTTTCCACAGCGGCCAGCGCCCCAAATGTCCGGCGTTAATATTGTGAATCACCCGCAAATTATCCACCAAATGAAACTGTTGATAAACCGTGCCAATTTGCCGTTGTAAATGACGGCGAACCTGCGGACGCAGGGTCCCCAAATTGCGCCCCAACACCCACACTTCCCCCTCGCTGGGCAGCAAACTCCCATTCAACAAACTCAGCAGCGTACTCTTCCCCGCCCCAGAAGAACCCACCAAAGCGACTTTTTGCCCCGCTTCAATGCGTAAGTTAATTCCCGAAAGTGACGCGATCGCACCGAATCGCTGCGCCACATTTTTTAATTCAAAAACGGGAAAATTTTCAACCATATCAAAAATCGCAACCTTGCCATCCACATCAAATTGTAGGGGCGAATGCCATTCGCCCTCCAAAACTTCGGTGTAATTTTAGATATTATATTTTCCTCTCTTATCCGTGGGGGCAACCTGAGACGGTTGCCCAAAAATTCGCTACTGAATCTTCCCAATTTCCCGCCCCACTTCCTCAATTTGAGTATAGTTGGAATTTTGGGTGGGGATAAACTTTCCGGCGCTGAATAATTCCAGAATTTCCTGTTCTTCGGGAACATTCGGATCGAGGTTCAAAAACGCTTCCCGAACTTGGCTGACAAAATCTTCCCCGTACTTTTCATTAACCTGGGGATGAATGACCCAATGATAATCATAGTAGGAAGGAGTCCGCCAAATTACCGTCACTTTTTCCAAATCCACCGCCCCTTCTTCCACCCGCTGTTGCCACACCTTTTCATTCACCGCCCCCACTTCATAGCTACCCGCCTCTACCAACTTAATGGTTTTATCGTGGTCGCCAGAAAAGCCCGGTTCTCCTTGAAAATCTGACAAATTTACATTCGCCTGTTGCAAGAAGTATTGGGGCATCAGCCGCCCCGACGTGGAGGACTCGCTGCCGAAGGTAAACCGCCGCCCCTTCAATTGTTCCAAATCCGAAATCTGCTCAAATTCCGCCAGTCCCGATTCCCTATTGGCGATAAATAAACTGTGAAATTGTTCGTCCACATCCCGCTGGGCGATCGCTTCTGCCCCGGGAACTTGCAACCGCGCCTGCACCCCCGTCAACCCGCCAAACCAAACCAATTCCAAATCCCCGACTTTAAACGCAGTGACGGCGGCGGCGTAGTCGGTGACAGGTTTGTATTCCACCGGAACCCCCAATTCTGCCTCCAAATATGTAGCTAATTTTTCATACTGACGCTGGAGTTTTTGCGGATCTTGATCTGGAATCGCCCCCACCACCAGCGGATCGGCATTTTCTCCGCCGGGGTTGTTTTGAGTTTGAGATCCTTGAGAACAAGCCGCCAGCGATAACATCAACACCGCCAGACCGGACACCCAACATTTTTTGAACATCAGATAATGAAGAATTGATCTTGAGAATTTAACGATCTCTTACTCTAGCACGATCAAAAAAAAGTGGGTGCCGTCAGCACCCACGCTCCTCTAAAATCACATTCGAGAGAGATTTGCTTAGACGGCGACGAGCTGTTTTTCCATATCGCTGCTGTACTCACCCCTGCGGGCGGCACTGTTGCATTTAGCGCGATGTAATAGCAATTCTTGGGCCGTTTTGACGTTGGCATCTTCGCCCTTCCAGGCTTCGAGGGCGGGTTGCTGGATGGCGCGGGCGTAGGAGAAGGTCACGGGCCAGGGGCAGATGTCGCTGTACTGGACGTTCATTTCGTTGAGGTGCGCCGCCGCCCGTTCCGGAGTCTGACCGCCGGACAAGAAGGCCACGCCGCCCACCAAGGCGGGGACGTTGCGAAGCAGGCAGCGGACGGTGAAGGTGGCGACTTCCTGGACCGAGGCCTGTTCGGGGCAGTCCTTCCCGGAAATGACCATGCTGGGCTTGAGGACCATGCGATCGAGGGCCACGCCCTGGGTGTGCAGTTGGTTGAAGACGGAGTGCAGCGTCGCGTCGGTGATGTGGAAGCAGCGGGCGATGGAGTGATTGCCGTCGATGAGGACTTCCGGTTCGACAATGGGCACCAGGCCGCCTTCCTGGCACAGGGCCGCATAGCGGGCCAAAGCGTGGGCGTTGGCTTCGACGCAGGCGTGGCTAGGGATATTTTCGCCGATCGCGATCACCGCCCGCCACTTGGCGAACCGGGCGCCCATTTCGTAATATTCGGCGATGCGATCGCGCAGTCCGTCGAGTCCCTCGGTCACTTTTTCCCCTGGAAAACCGGCGAGATCTTTGGCTTTCATGTCCACTTTGATACCGGGGATAATTCCGGCTTCCTGGCAGATTTTAACCAGAGGTTTCCCATCCCGAGACACCTGGCGGATCGTCTCGTCGTAGAGGATCGCACCGCTGATGTAGTCGCCGAGGTTGGGAGTGGTCAAGATCATCTCGCGGTAGTCGCGGCGCTGATCCACACTCGTTTGAATGCCGACTTTTTGAAACCGCTTGTCACAAGTTCCGTTACTCTCGTCCATCGCCAAAATTCCTTTTCCCTTCGCCATCATAGCTTTGGTAATCGCGCGAAGATTTTCGGCGTGCTGACTCATAAATTTCTCCTAAAATTGGTATCAAAAAAAACAACAAAAAACTCTCGGGCTGGCTATTCTAATAGCCACCCTTTCCCCCCATGTCGATCGCGATGCGGGTCGCGGTATAGGACAAGTCTCTATTTGTAGATCCGACTTTAAAGACAGATTAGGCGGATAAAAATCAATCTCGGCGATCGCTCGGATCGAAACATAGCTTCAATTTGACAGATTCCCGATCGCGATACATCTTCCTTTCGAGGGAGATTCCATGATTTTAGATTGTAGGGGCCCCTGGCTTGCGCCCTGATTTTAGATTGAAGATGTTCCGCCCATGCTATCTCATTCCTCGTCGGCAGCCTCGGGTGCGATCGCACTCTCCTCTCTCAAAAATTCCCAGATATATTGATTCACCAGTCCCGGTTTTTCCTGCTGCACCCAATGGCTACAGTTGGGAATGTAGCGAATTTCCCAATCCCGCACATACTCTTCGGTACCGTAGGTCAACTCCCGCCCCAAAGCCGTATCATTTTCGCCCCAAATCATCAGGGTGGGAACGGAGAGTAAATTCCACTCCGGCTTCCGATTCAATAAATCCTGGAAAATATTACGATAATAGTTCAACATGGCGGTCAGTGCGCCCCGTTTCGCCGCCGCATCTTTGTAAATCTCCAAATCCGTCGGAGTGAATGCATTTTTGTCGATCGCGGTATCGATAAATAAGGAGGCGATCGCCTGATAGTCGTCAGCCTGCAACAGCAATTCGGGAATTAACGGCAGTTGAAACAGAAAAATATACCAACTTTTTTGCAACTGTTCCCACGTCCACAACCCGTCCGCAAATCGGGCCGGGTGGGGAATATTTAAAACGATCAGTTTCTCGACCAATTCGGGATAGGCGTAGGCGAAATACCAGGCGATCGCGCCCCCCCAGTCGTGTCCCACCAAAACGCAGCGATCGTACCCCAAACCCCGGATCACTCCTTCAATATCCTTCGTCAATTCTGCGACGGTGTAGGCGCCCAAATCCTTCGGTTTGTCGCTTTCGTTGTAACCCCGCATATCCAACGCCACCACCTTATATTCCGCCGCGAATTCGGGGATTTGATGGCGCCAGGAGTACCAAAACTCAGGAAATCCGTGCAGCATGACCATCAGCGGGCCGTCTCCCTGGGTGACGTAATGCAATTTGACACCGTTGGTGGTGATATAGTCCGCCGTCCAAGTTCCTTCGAGTTGTGACATGATTCCGTCCTGTCGAATACTGTGATAAAGCCCCCCCTCCGCCCCCCAATTCTGGGGGAAACCGGAGACTGGACTCCCCTGTCCCAGAATTGGGAGAGGGGCCGGGGGTGAGGGCGAGAGTCTCAAACCCCCAATTCTGGGGGAAACCGGAGACTGGACTCCCCTGTCCCAGAATTGGGAGA
>JBNGCR010000016.1:0-16137 GCA_050045915.1 Limnospira sp. | reverse complement strand
GGGGCCGGGGGTGAGGGCGAGAGTCTCAAATTCGGTCGGGGGGCCGATTTCCCGATCATAATGGGAATTTTTGAATTTTCCTCACTCTCGGCGGGCGGATTCCATCTCATCCGTCCCGGCAGACTGCCGCTTTTCGATGATTTGATTCAACATCTGTTCGACTTTTTCCTCCCGCTTTTCGAGTTGTATCCGGCGTTCCCGGCGATCTTGGAATAGCAAGCCGACGAGGTGGACGACGGCCCCGGCGATCGCGGCGACGGATAAAACGTAGCTGTGGAGGGTGTATTGCCGCAAAATCGTGGCGGTGGAAATGCCGCCACCCCCGGTGAGGACCTCCCGCAGCAAAGGCCCGATCGCGGGGATGGCTTCCACAGTGCCCAACTCGATAGAAAACCGCCAAAATCCGGTCTGACTCCAATCGAGGGACATGGCGGTCCATCCCAATCCGATCGCCGCCAAAATCAAGAAAATTCCGCTAATCCAACCTGTCAGCCAACTGGCGCGAAATTGGCGTCCGAGAAACATGACCACCATCTGCACCAAACCGAGGGCGATGACGAAGTTTCCGGCGTAGTCGTGCAGTCCCCGTACTAACCAACCGAAGTTGACTTCGTTGTTGAGATATTCCAAAGAATGATAACTGCCCCCGGCGGTGGGTTCGTAGTAAAACGCCAGCATCGCCCCGGAGAGGGCGGCGGTGAGGGTGAGGGTGAGAATGGCGATCGCGATCGCGGTTGACGTCCGCCTCAGCGCGAACGTCGGGTTAATTTCTCTCAGCATCGTAATATAACGTAAATAAATTTCATGAAAAATTGCAATGGCGGGCTGGGAAGAAATCGGGGGTTTATTTCTCCAAATTGCCGATTGATGGGGAATTGAGTTCCTTCAACCGTCGGGGAGAGCGATCGCCCCCCCCATGCCGAACGGATGAAAATCTATATAAAACTTAACATATTTTCTAATTGAGAGGTGTTTGTCCCCGGGTAGGGCTCCCGTCGCTTTTTTTCCTCCGGTCGAAGCGATAAATTCGGGGTACAATCGAGGTTTGAGTTGTATGATCGGCTACAGATGCCGGAAGCGCGATCGCCCGTCGCCCTAGAGATGTTAGAGTTTGTAACCGGGAACCGAGACAACCGAGAATCCCCCATTGAAATGCATCTTGGCTTCGGAATTGGATCCAAATTGATATGCTCGACAGTTTACTGCAATCCTCGACCTTCTTATTTGTGCTTTTGAATCCCTTTTTGATGAGCATTTACTTAATCGATTTAATTCAGGAGTTGGATATTAAAATTTTTGCAAATCATCTAATTCGGGGGACGATAATCAGTGGATTTGTATTTATTTTATTTTCCTGGTTTGGCGAGTCAATTTTTACTCAAGTTTTGCGGGTTGATTTTGAATCTTTTTTAGTTTTTGGTGGTATCATATTTTTAATTCTTGCCGTCCGGTTTTTCTTTGGGGGAAGTCAGGCGATCGGGCAGTTGCGGGGAAAGCCCAAAGATATCGCCATCACCATCGCCATGCCCTACATGATCGGGCCGGGAACCGTCAGCGCCAGCGTCCTGGCAGGGAGTCGGCTGCCGCCCCCCTTCTCCGCCCTCGCGATCGCCTTAACCTTATCGATAACCGCCCTATCAATTCTGTTTTTTAAATGGCTCCACGATTATGTCAAACAGCGCAACGAAGCCCTGATCGAGCGCTACATCGACATCGCCGGACGGACGACGGCGATGATTTTGGGGACATTTTCCATCGACATGATCCTGCAAGGAATCGAAATTTGGTTCAAGAAATTTTAAGGCAATGAAACTCGACATCCGGATCGCCATTTCAGCCGATTTGCCGACCTTAAATGACTTGTATGCCCAGATGGACGGAGAATCGGAACTTCCCCCCGAAACAGTCGAAACCCTGTTCGGGCAAATTCGAGACATTCCCGACTATCGGATTTATATCGCCGAGTCGGAGGGGGAAGCGGTGGGGACTTTTTCCCTGCTGATCGCTCCGACCTTCATGCACCGGGGTTTCCACAAATTTGCAGTTTTGGATGCTGTCACCGTGACCCCCGACTTTCGGGGACGGGGGATCGGCCGGGAGATGATGAAAGAAGCGATCGCCCTGGCCGCGGCGGCGGGGTGTTACAAAGTGACCTTATCATCGAATGTGAAGCGCGATCGCGCCCACGCCTTTTATCGGTCGCTGGGGTTCGAGCAACACGGCTGGAGTTTCAGCTTGAAAACCGTACCCGAACAGCCGGATTTGACGGTGACATAGAACGAGGTTGTCGAACAATTGCTACAATTCCAAAAAGGTTGCAACGTTCCGGAATATCCATTTTTAGTTGATCAAATATCGAAATAATGAGAAAACTTTTTAGCGATCTGATTTCCCAATCCACCCAACCCAAACCGACCCCCCCCACCATCAAAAAGCGAGGTCGCGGGATTCACATCAAGTCTCCTGACGAGATCGAAATCATGCGGCAGGCCAGCCGAATTGTCGCCACGGTTCTCAAGGAGATCTCGGAACTCGTGAAACCGGGGATGACCACCGCCGACCTCGACGCCTACGCGGAACGCCGCATCCGGGAAATGGGGGCGGTCCCCAGTTTCAAGGGCTACCACGGCTTCCCGGCGACCATCTGCGTGTGCCTCAACAACGAGGTCGTTCACGGCATCCCCCGCAAAAATAAGGTGATCCGCACCGGGGACGTGCTGAAAGTGGACACAGGCGCCTATTATCAGGGATTTCACGGGGATTCCTGCATCACCATCCCCGTCGTCGAGGTGACTCCGGAAGCGGCGAAACTGATCCAGGTGGCCCAGGAGTCGCTGTACAAGGGGATCGAACAGGTGAAGGCTGGGGCCTATTTGCTGGATATTGCCGGAGCGATCCAAGATCACGCGGAAGCCAATAATTTTCGGATTGTGGAGGAGTTCACCGGCCACGGCGTCGGGCGGAATTTGCACGAGGAACCCTCGGTTTTCAACGTCCGCACCTACGACCTGCCCAACGTGAAGTTGAAGGCGGGGATGACGTTGGCGATCGAACCGATTTTGAATGCGGGGTCGCGGTTTACCCGCATCCTCTCCGATCGCTGGACGGCCGTGACGGTGGACAATTCCCTGTCGGCTCAATTTGAGCATACCGTGTTGGTGACGGATGGGGGCCACGAAATTTTGACCGATCGCGATCGGGTGTAGGATCAGGAAAACCTGCCGTCGGAGGGTCGGTCTTTCGGATATCAAACCGAAAATTTCAAGTTCGGTTCGGGCCGTGAAAACCGATCCTTGGATAGAGGATTGAAATTGGCAAAATTCGTTACATTCTAGATTAGAAGTCTTAATTTTTAGGGAAAAAAGGTGGAGTGCCGATGTCGAGTCAAGCCCAAGGAAATGAGCGATCGGGAGACAACGTACCGTCCCTTCCCGCCCGTTTGTTGTTGGTGGATGACGAACCGGGATTGAGGGAAGCGGTGCAAGCCTATTTGGAAGACAGTGATTTTATCGTCGATGTGGCGAGTAACGCCCGGGAAGGGTGGGAATTGTTGCAGCAAAATTTACCCGATCTGGTGATCACGGATATCATGATGCCGGAGGTGGACGGGTATCAGTTTTTGCAACAAATGCGGGAAGATCCGAAGTTCAAAACCCTTCCCGTGGTTTTTTTGACCGCCAAAGGAATGACGACCGATCGCATCCAGGGCTACCAGGCTGGCTGCGATGCCTACCTGTCGAAACCCTTCGACCCCGAAGAACTGGTGGCGATCGTCAAAAACCTGCTGGAACGGCGGGCCAGCGTCCGCACGGAAGGGGAAGACGGGACCCCAGATATCACCGCTTTAGCCGGACAAATTGCCCGTATCGAAAATATGTTGAAGGGCAAAAGCGGGATCACTCCCAGCCCCTCCCCCATCAAAATTGACCTGACGCCGAGGGAGCAAAGCGTGTTGGATTTGGTCGCCCAAGGGCTGATGAATAAAGAAATCGCCCGTCGCCTGGAAACGAGCGTCCGCAACGTGGAAAAATACGTCAGTCGCCTGTTTACCAAAACCGGAACCAACAGCCGCACGGAGTTAGTCCGCTACGCCCTCGAACACGGACTGACACAATAGTGTTAAGAAATGGCGCCCCGCTCCTTTTCGTTTGTTGACGGGATTTTAACCGGGGTAAAGAAGGATTGCATTAGTTTAAGATTTGTGCGGAATCCTGGGCGCTCTTGGATTCTCTTGTTAAGTTTTAGGTAGAGTCAACTGAACATGACATGAGATGGAGAGATTATGAAGACTTCTAACCTACCTTCAAAAACGACCCAAACCCTATTCCAGACCTTTCTGCTTCTGGTCTTACGAGAAAAGGACGAGAGCTTGAAAGCCGTGTCTTTTTAAAGCACGGATGAAAAGCGAACGGCGACTTCAGTCGCCTTGAAAGTTTCTATTTTATGAGCTATGCTCATAAAAGCAAGTCGGAAAAAATCTGCGTGAAGAATCGTCCTAGTACGGAGAAATCCCGGTAAGTAAGTCCAGCGGTTAGAAATTTTCTAGCGTCAGTGTGGCTACACCACTGCAAGCAATGGCAGGTCGAGGAGCGTACCAAATTGGCTAGTGATAATATCTGAAAGCAAAAGTAAAGTAAGCGCAATTATTGAGCGTGTAGAGGCACTTTGATAATGCCTTTGAGAATCCAGCTTTGGATTACTTAAGAATCTGCGTGGTTTTAACCCGCAGAGTATCAATGTTGGCTTTTCTGATGGTAATGAGTATGGGAGGGGCGGTTTGATTTGAAATTCCAAACTCAGTTTCATCTAAAATGACGGTCAGTTCCGGGGTGGGACTGGCCGCCAAAGCATCTAAAGCCTCAATAAGATATTAGTGCCGTGGGTATCGGTGCCACAGGTTTGCATCAAATTGTGCGTTTTCGCCAACGCCTTCATTTGTTCGGTGATGTTGGGACTCGGGCGCCAGGGTTTGGTATGGCGGTAGCTGTAGTACACTTCCACCCCGTCGATACCCAAACGGTCGGCTTCGGGAATGAGTTCGGCGGCGGGACGGCGATAGCGAGCCGGGTGGGCGAGAACCGCGATTCCCCCCGCGGCTTGGATAGCGGAAATGACCGCTTTGGCGGCGTATTCCTGACCCCGGGTGACTCGGCCCCGAAGGTAGGGCAGTAGGCTCGGGGAGTCCGCGTCGAACCCGTATCCCAAAATATGGACATCCGTTTTGAGGAGTCCGGCATTAATTTCGATACCCGTCCATAAAGTTGGAGCTTGGGCGTGATGTTCTGGATGGTTGACTTTCCACTGCTCTAACCAATATCGTGCTGCCCGATAGCCCTCAGTCGTGTGGTGGTCTGTGATCGCGAGTCCCCGGAGTCCGATCGCGATCGCCTGCTGTATCACAGCGATCGGATCGAGCTGTCCGTCCGATTTCGTGGTATGAATGTGAAAATTGTAGGATGTCGGACAGCTATCGGCATCAATCGCTTTAAAAACTTGAGTGAGTGGTGGCTGGCTGGAAGCCCCGGACCGTGCGGATGGGTTTCGGGCGAATCCCCGCTCCGGAGAGAAGCGGGGGAACCCAGCAGAAGCCGGCGCAAGATTGACTGACATAGCCGTCGATTTCTTAATAAACCGTTACTTCGATCTACTGTATCTAATTTGTCAGGCCATCGTGGCAATTCAGGCCAATTCGATGGGAATTTTTGATTTAAAATTCTTATCAATAACCCTCCGGCGAGGGGAAAGGGATGGGGGGACCGGGAGGGGTTGGGCAAGAACCGAGCCCCATCGCCCCCCCTTCAAGCGGATGCCTCCCCACTATTCCGATAGCTCGCCGCCCGGTCCAGCAGTTTCGCCCAGCGCTTGTGCACCTGTTTGGGGGTGCATTTGAGCGCCGTCGCGATCGCCTTGTCGCCCCGTCCCTCCCGCTTCAATTGCAGCAGGGTTTTTTGAGCCGGAGACAGCTCCTTCTGAAACGCCTCCCACCGCTCGGCGGTCATGCCCAGCTTTTGATCCAAATCCGCGCCCAGCCACTCGTGAACCAGTTTCCAGTTGTGGGAGCGGGCGAACTTTTCGACGTGGTACTTAAAGCGCTGCTGCAAGTAGTCCCGCTGGCGCGGCGTCAGGTTGAGGGCCTTGTCGATGTCGCTGGCCTGCAAATCCTGCAATTTCAAGATCAGGTAATCCACGCAGTCGGACTGACTCTGAGATTCCAGATATTGCACCAGTTCGGCGATGACGCGATCGCGCAGCACCGCATCGGCGGGATCGACCATTTCCGAAACCATCTGTTCGCGGATTTGCTGCATGGCGTGGGAGCGGCTCTGGGCTTCGGCCTCCTCCGTCTTGCCGCCTTCCACCGCCAACTCGATATCCAGGGCCATTTCCGGGGGTTGTCCCTTGGCGAACCCCTGGGCGC
The DNA here is from genome assembly GCA_050045915.1 of Limnospira sp. Taxonomy (GTDB): domain Bacteria; phylum Cyanobacteriota; class Cyanobacteriia; order Cyanobacteriales; family Microcoleaceae; genus Limnospira. The sequence continues at coordinate 9,719 of JBNGCR010000016.1, read as the reverse complement.
GGAGGACGATCAGGCGCTGGCGGTTGCGGCCGGGCAGGCCGATCTGGCGCTTGGCGTACTGTTCCGTAAAAGCCATGTACTCCGAGAGTTCGAGTTGGGTGCGGGGGGTGTAATCTTCCTCGACCTGATGTTCCCGCCGAAAAGCCCGCAGGGACTCGATGTAGAACCCTTGGAGGAAATCTTCGATCAAATTGTACCGGGCTTGGAAGTGCAGGTTGGAGTGGAAAGAGGCGACGTGGCGGTAAACCATCGCGGCCAAATTCGAGTGCAGTTCGACCCGGCCTTGGCGGGAACCGAGACGGTAGTATTGCAGGCACTTTTGCAGGCGGTGGCGACCGAGGTTCAATTGCCAGGTTCCGATCTCGCCGGACTCCTGAATCCGCTTGCTCTTATTACAAATGCGTTCGACCTCCAGGGCGACCCGCATCATCACGGAGCGGCTGCTGGCGGGTTGGGTGCCGAGCAGGTTTTGGAGTTCGAGCCGGAGTTTTTCTGCCAAGGTTTCGACATCGAGGATGGAGATTCCGGGGGTGTTGGCGGTGTCGGCGGTATTGGTGTTGAGAAACATCGTGTAGACCTCGGTGAATGAACCATTGCAGAGGTCGAGTGGGTCTGGGGAAGTCTCGAATCCGTCCCTGTCCTGATTCAACTCTCTACAGTTTGAATAGTAGGAGGGGCGAAATCCAAACAGGGGTTGAGGTGTACCACTCTCTGAATCAACTGCGATGGCGGGTGGGGTCAACCCCCCCGAACGAACCGGGAGGCGGGGGTGGCGATCGCTCCAAACCTTTGTGAGATGAGGATTTAGAGCGATCGCGATCGCCTCGTCAGGATCGGTATTCCGTCAGTTCGCCTATATCTGTAGAGTAGACAGTTGCGAAACTGGTTCCCTCCGGTTGGATGAGGCCTCTTTTAGGAGAATTGAGAATTGAGAATTGAGAATTGATCGTTGACCGATTTCAATTCATTTCCCCCGGCACACTCCCGCCGTTTCAAGCGTTGTTTTCTTCGACGGCGATCGGTTCGAGATCCTGAAAATTTTGAGGGGACGGGATCGGGACTTCCTCGACCACGGGATGTTTTTCCAAGGTCAGGTCGGTCTGTTGGGAACCGGAAAGGCGTTTGAGGAGTTTGGGCTTAGGGTCGTGGAGCAAATAGATGATGCGATCGCCCGCCTGCCAAGTTTCTTCCACCGGCACGACCTGAAGTTGCTCTTGGCGTTTTAACAGTAGGGGGACGAACTCCCCCGAGCGGATCATCGCCTGCAAGTGCGCCCGTTGAAACTCCAATCCGGGCTGCCTGAGCAACGTTTCCCCCAACTTGACTTCCCGTTCTTCGACATACTTGTTCCACTGCTTGAGGTGAAACTCCGGAATAAACGCCTGTTTCACCTTTTCCTTGGCGTTGTTGTTGGCATTTTTCTTTTGGGGTTCCTGGGGAAAGATCGCCAGCACCCGGGGGGGCTGAAATTCCTCCGCCGCCCGCTGGGCCAGAACCAGATTCACCTCGCCGTTGCTCGTCATCGCCAGGAACGTCCCCATCGATTCGAGTCCCGCCTCCTCCAAAACGCTCGTATCCAGGGCGCTGCTTTGGTAAACCCGCAACCCCTCGTGTTTGGCCAGTTCGCAGGCCTCCGGGTCCGTATCGATGATCACGACGGACTCATCTTGCTCCTGGAACATCTGGCCGATCAGGCGACTGATGGGGTTGGAGCCGACGATGACGGCGCCCGTGGCGGTGCTGGAGGTGACACCCAACACTCGGGCCACCCAGCGGGCGGTGAGTCCCTGCGTCACCACGGTCATGATGATGGTGAGGAACACCAGAGCCTTGATGGAATCCCCCCCGTTGATCCCCCTTTGGGTCAACAAAATTGCGAATAGGGAGGATACGGAAGCGGATACGATCCCCCGCGGCCCAATCCACGAGATGAAGGATTTTTGGCGCCAGTTCAGCTTGCTGTTGAGGGTGCACAGCCAGACGTTGAGGGGGCGGACGATGAACATGAGGGCGAGTACCGTCAAGACGCTTCCCCAGCCCAGGGCGACGATACTTTGCAAGGACAGATCGGCGGCCAGCAGGATAAATAACACCGACACGCACAGCATCGTGAGCTGTCCCTTGAAGCGCCTCAGTTGGCGAATTTCCGGCACTCCGACGAAGCGCACCATGATGCCGGCTACCACCGCCGTCATCAGCCCGGATTCGCTGCTGACGAGTTCGGCGACATCGTAGAGTCCCCAGAGGGCGGCGAGGACGACCAAATTTTTGAGATCTTCGGACATGAACTGGGCCTGTTTGAGGCTCCAACCCAGCAGGACTCCGCCGACGACGCCGACGGTGGCACCGATACCGAGGCGGGCGACCAGTTCTTGGAAGAGTTGCACCGGATTGGCACCGCCGCTGAGGACGACGTTGAGGACCAGGACGGCCAAAATGGCACCGATGGGGTCGATGAGGACGCCTTCCCCCTCCAGGAGGGCCGCGACGGGGCGATCGACGGACACTTGTTTGAGCAGGGGGCCGACCACCGTCGGGCCGGTGACGACGACGAGGGAGGCGTACAGGAAGGCGATCGGCCAGGGAAATTCCCCCAGCCAGTGGGCGGCCATGCCGCCGCCGAGCAGGGTGATCAAAGTCCCGGCCGTCACCAGGTTGCGGATACTGCCCGACACTTCTCCGATCGCCCGCAATTCCAGGCTCAGGCCGCCTTCAAACAGGATCAGGGCGACGGAGAGGGAGACGATGACTTCCAAGCCGTCGCCGAGCAGGTTGGGATGAATCAGTCCCAGGCCGTCGTTGCCGACGAGAATCCCGAACAGCAGCAAGAAGACGATGGCCGGAACTTTGAAGTAGTCCGCTACAACTTGAGCACCGATGCCGCTGATGACTGTAATCACCATCAGCATGGTGATCTCAAAGGGTGTGTCCATAAGGGTTAGCCGTCGATCTGAACCGAATCTGTGCGAGTGAAATGGAATGTTCTCAGCCCAGATCTCTCAACATTGCGATCGTCGCTGGGAATTGTAGCAAAAAATTGAACGGCAGTGGATCGCGCGGCGGGGCGGCGGAGGAGGCAGGGGAGGCAGAGGAGGCAGGGGAGGCAGAGGAGGCAGGGGAGGCAGAGGAGGCAGAGGAGGCAGAGGAGGCAGAGGAGGCAGAGGAGGCAGAGGAGGCAAATTTATAGTCAGATCCGTACAAATTCCCCAATCATCTTTAGATGATTTGAGCTGGTAGGGGCCCCTGGCTTCCGCCCTCGGGAATTGATTCCCAAGCGGTCTAGATGTCTCACCCACCGCTCCCCCCGCTCCCCCTGCTCCCCCTGCTCCCCTCCGCTCCAGGAGCCGGGACTACCGACCGGGAGTCGGACGGCGCCACAACCGGGCAAATTCCGCGATCGTCTCCGGGGGAATCTGAGATTGCAGCCACTCGATCGCCTCTTTTTGGGTGGAAAGGCCGCCGTAGTATTTGCAGACGTCGAGCAATTTGATATCCACTACCACTTCGGGGGTCGCGTTCCACTTCTGCTCGAATTCCAGGAGGGTGGAGACGGGCAGTTGCCGCTGCAGCCACCGCAACGCCTCATTTTGACTGGGCAGATCCCGATAGTACCGGCACACGTCCAGCATTTGGATGGGGCGGGTTTGGGGCGTCGCCTGATTCCGCCACCGGCGGGCAAATTCGAGCAGGTTTTCGTCGCCGATCTGCTGCTGTAGCCACTCCAGGGCTTTGTCTTCGGTGGGGGAACCGTGGTAGATCCGGCAGACGTCGAGGAGGTCGATGGTGGGGGTGGGTTCGGGTTCGGGTTCGGGTTCGGGTTCGGGTTTCGGTTCCGGTTCCGGTTCCGGTTCGCCTTCGGGGGGGACAAAATTTTCCGCCTGTCCCATCAATGCCACCCAGGTTTTTAAGTTGGCGATGCCGTCGGATGTCATCGCCTTGGCTTTCTGAAATTCGAGCAGGGCGCCTTCGGTCCCGGAGCCGAAAATCCCGTCCACGATCCCCGGGTCGAAGCCGCGATTTTTGAGCAGTTTCTGCATTGTCTCGACTTTCGGACCCCGGGCGCCTTTGAGGATGCTCTCGAACAGGTTGATGTCCACCCCGCCGCTGATCCCGGCTACCGTGCCACGGTCGGTGTACTGCCAAAACACCCAGGTCGTCCATTTTCCGGGGATGGCGGGCTGTTCCGCTTGGGTGTAGTGGGCGATCCACAGGGGATAGTCGGAAAAGCGATCGGTCTCGAGTTTTTGCCAAAATCCCGGATAGGTGTAGATGATGGGTCGAAACCCCGTCCGCGCTTCGATCCCGTCGAGCCACTCCTGGGCGCGATCGCAGACGGTGGCCGCGTCGAGTTGGTCGGTGGTTTCGATATCCAATACCGGGGGCAAATCTCCCGGTTCGAGGGAGACGGTTTTCAGGAAGTTGTCGATCTGTCCGCCGACGTCGCTGGTGGGCCTGAAGAAGTGGTACGCCCCCCGGATCAAGCCGTTGGCTTTCGTCTGTTCCCAATAGGACTCAAACACCTCGGCGACAAACCCGGCCCCTTCGGTCGCTTTGATGAAGGCGAAGGAAATGTCGGAGTTGACAACCGCTTTCCAATCAATGTTGGGCTGGTAGTCGGAAACGTCTATGCCACGTATGCTCATCTGAAGTTTAGGAGGTAAAAATTTAAAATTTGACTGGGAAAAAAGCTCGGGTTCGTCCTTCAGGGGAAGGTTCCGTCGGATATCGACTTGACGATGGATTGACCCTGCTAGTCCTATATTTATTTCGGTCTGGACAAACTGGATTCAGCATCAGTTGGGGCTGAGTGTCCCCCCATCTACTATAGGCGACTCCGGAAAATCTCAATCGGTTTTTGCTCGGAAAGTTTCCGTCGCGTTCCGCCCCTTTTTGGGGGATACCGGGGAACCCCTATCCGCCTTGCCAGGACCGTTCGGCGGTCCAGTGGCGATCGCTCGACGGGTAAATGTTCAAATCGGCTAACCGGGCTTTTTCGGTCATCCGCCGCACTTCTTCGAGGGTAAAGGCGGCGTGGAGGGAGTCTCGGAATAGCTGTTTTTGGCGGTCGTTGCTCTCCCCCGCATAGTTTTCGACGAGGCGATCGCGGATCATTTCGTCTTCGGGCCGCAGCAGATCCCGCAGGAAAATGCCACCCCCCGGTTTCAACACCCGGTTCAATTCCTGAAAAAAGGGCAGGGGATCGGGGAGGTGGTGGACGATGCTGTTGGAGATGACAAAATCGAATTGTCCGGTTTCGTAGGGCAACTGTTTGGCATCCACCCGGGCTAGTTCGATTTGATGGGCGAGTCCGGCTGCGGTGACGTTGCGATCGCCGATTTTTAGCATATTTTCGGAGAGGTCGATGGCGATTATTTTCCAGTCCGGCTTTTGTCGGGCGATCGCGATCGGAATCCGGGCCGTCCCCGTCCCGGCATCCAACAGCACCCCCGCCGATGTCGGGCCTAGGGCGATCGCCCGATCGGCGAAGGCGGTATTGACCTCTACAAAGTCCATCGAATCGTATTCGATCGCCTCTTCCCAGGTATCCATGACTTCCGGTTCTAACACTCGTTCCATCGGCTCTCCTCCAGAGGATATCAGGTTGCAATTATAGCGGCGATCGCGGGGAATCGGTAGGGGGGAGTCGATCATGAATTCGATTAATTAAAAATTTTAAAATTTTTAAAAATTACTTGTTTTGCCCTTGTAAAAAACGATGGATTTCCGATATTTTTTTTATATCTCTTGATTGCCAATTTTTAATGTTCTATAAAAAAATAAATTTATGGTGTTTATCTCGATCCATTAATAGGGAAAATTAAAGATACGATCAGAAACCCGGTCTATCGCTCAAATCCCGATACAAACACCCCTCAATCAAAGCGATCGCGGGGTATATAGCACTGTGCGAAGATTTTATGAACAGTTTAGATCGGAGCAGAAACCTGACAACCCTTATAGAAAAGCGGTTTCAGTTTCCGACTCCCGACTCCCCTCGATGGGGCGCTATAATCCTCTCAAGTGTGCGATTCGTTCGGGCACGAAATCGGGCTTAAATGCCCGAAATAACCTCCCGGCAAGGCCTTCATCCCCTTGGATGAATAGAAGGGATACACCCTGACCAGTGACAACGAGACGACTGAACTGGGAGCCGTGTGAGGTGAAAGTCTCATGCAGGGCTGGAGAATAGGAGGGGGAGAAGGCGACTTCTCTCTCGACCCCTAATCAAATCAATATAAGTTTAAATTCCAGATTCGATGACGGATTCCAACGTTGAAAATCTCATCATTATCGGTTCCGGTCCGGCGGGCTACACCGCCGCCATCTACGCGGGACGGGCCAATTTGAAACCCGTGGTTTTTGAAGGATACCAGATGGGAGGCGTCCCGGGCGGACAGTTGATGACCACCACCGAAGTCGAAAACTTCCCCGGCTTTCCCGACGGCATCACCGGCCCGCAATTAATGGATCGGATGAAAGCCCAGGCAGCCAGATGGGGGGCCGAATTGATCACCGAAGATGTCATCGCCGTCGATCTGTCTCGGAGGCCCTTTACCGTCCGTTCCGAGGAGCGAGAATTGCAAACCCACAGTATTATTATCGCCACCGGAGCCACGGCAAAACGGTTGAACCTGCCCTGCGAAGAGCAATTTTGGAGTCGGGGGATTTCCGCCTGTGCCATTTGCGACGGCGCGAGTCCGCTGTTCAAGGGGGTGGAACTGGCGGTCGTGGGTGGGGGAGACTCGGCGGCCGAAGAGGCGGTTTACCTAACCAAATACGGCGGCCATGTGCATTTGTTGGTGCGCCGGGACGAACTCCGGGCCAGCAAGGCTATGCAGCAGCGGGTGTTCGAGAATCCGAAAATTACCGTCCACTGGAATACCGAAACCCTCGACGTGTTCGGAACCGGCAAAATGGAGGGGGTTCGCATCAAAAATAACCGAACCGGGGAGGAGAAAGAATTGTCCGTGGGGGGGTTATTTTACGCGATCGGCCACACCCCCAACACCGGAATTTTTGAGGGGCACTTGGAGCTCGACGCGGTGGGGTACGTCGTCACCCGCAACGGCGGCGTAGAAACCAGCGTGGAGGGGGTCTACGCCGTGGGAGATGTCCAAGATCGGGAGTTCCGTCAGGCGGTGACGGCGGCGGGAAGTGGCTGCATGGGGGCGATGCTGGCGGAACGGTGGCTGTCGGCTTCCGGGTTGGCTCGGGAATTCAAGCAGGCGGAACCGTCGGAGACTCGGGCGGAAGTGCCCCGGGAGGCGGAGGCGGTCGATACGGAGGAAACCTATGATCGAACCCTGACGAGACACCGGGGTTCTTATGCGCTACGGAAACTGTATCACGAGAGCGATCGCCTGATCGTGGTGAAGTACGTTTCACCCACCTGCGGCCCCTGTCAAGTCCTGAAACCGATTTTGGACAAGGTAATCGACGAATTTGAGGGCAAAATCCACTACGTCGAGATCGACATCGAACAAGATCCGGATATCGCCCAGAATGCGGGGGTGGTGGGGACGCCGACGATTCAGTTATTCAAACATAAGGATCTAGTCCGAGAATTGAAGGGGGTCAAACAAAAAAGTCAGTATCGGGACGCGATTCAAAGTAACCTTTGACATACTCCCCCCTTAAGCTATAGCGCCCCATCGAGGGGAATCGGCAACAGGCAATGGGCAATAGGGAACTGAAATGACCTGGAAATCGAGGTTTCAAGGTTTCTCGCCCGATTTAAACGGTTAATATCAGATCCGGTGAATTGCTCAGAAATACCGACTCCCTCGATCTCAGATGTTTTGTGGTCAATGATCGGGATTTGATATGACGACGGACAAGCTCGGATCAGTTGTTTGTTGGCAATTCATCTCGCCGCCCACCTGCGGTCTGGCGGGAGCCTTCTTTTCGCATTTTTTGGTAACCTGTGAAAGAGTCGCAACGCTCGAACCCGACTCCCAATTTCCGATTTTCCCCAACTATGACTTCGACTCAATCCCGATTTTCTCGATTTTGGACGCGATCCGGTCGGATGGGCGTCTCGGCGTGGATGATGGTGATCGGGGCATCGATCGCCCTGATTTTTATTGCGATCGCCCTTTTTTCTCCCCTGTTCCTCGCCTGGGGGTGGATACAGAGTCCGACGGAATTTCTCGCCAACCCCGTTCACTCCCCACCGAACCCGAAACACTGGTTCGGAACCGATCGCCAGGGCTACGATATCTTTTCCCGCACCCTGTTCGGCACTCAAGTCGCTTGGAAAGTGGTGCTGTTGGCGACGGTGTTGAGTTTGGCGACCGGGGTCCCCCTGGGTTTGGTGAGTGGCTATCTGGGGGGAAAGGTGGATCGGGTGCTGCTGTTTTTGATGGATACGATCTACACCCTCCCCGGACTGCTGCTGTCGATTACATTGGCTTTCGTGGTGGGGCGGGGGGTGTTCAATGCCGCGATCGCATTGAGTATCGCCTACGTCCCTCAATACTACCGGGTGGTCCGCAACCACACCGTCAGCGTCAAAACGGAATTGTTTGTGGAGGCGGCTCGGGCGATGGGGGCTGACACCTGGACGGTTCTCTCCCGCTACCTATTTTTGAACGTGATCCGGAGCGTCCCGGTCTTGTTAACTCTGAATGCGGCCGACGCCGTGCTGATTTTGGGGGGGTTGGGATTTTTGGGGCTCGGACTCCCCCCGGAAACCCCGGAGTGGGGCCACGACTTGCGGTTGGCCCTGGAAGCCCTGCCGACGGGGATTTGGTGGAGTCCGCTGTTTCCGGGGCTGGCCCTTACTTCTATGGTGATCGGACTGTCGCTGCTCGGAGAGGGGATCGACGATTGGGTGAACCCTCAACTTCGGGGTCGGGGTGGAGCGGAAAAATGATTAATAAATCAATCCCCCGCCCGTCTATCTATCGGATGGTATGACGTCAAAAACTTAACTTGATTTAATGTTTGACGGGCTTCCAATTTTGAAGATTTGAGCTACCTTAACAGAAAAGGATGACAGGCCGGAGAACCGGATTCTCACACCAATTTTGGACAATTTCCCGTGAAGTTCTCCCGTCAAGCCGGTTTCAGTTTTTCCAGTCCGTCGGGCGGACTCCGAATGGCACTCCTCACTTCTCGAAAATTTCAGCCTGCATTTCCAGAGCCTATTTGAGAGTCGGGGGTTTCGAGCATTTCGACTTCGGAGGTTTCCTCGGGACTGGATCGGAGCCGGTAATTTGCCAGGTCCGTACATGAAACGAGCGGATCAATTCATCTCGCCCTCCAACCCATTCAATTTGACATGGGTTTGTTAGACTGAGATCCGGGCAACGCCAGACAGTCCGGTTGCTACATTTCCGGGATGCGATCGGCTCCCACCCCACCCCTGTAAATTGCGACTCCATAGCGAATGATGCCCCAATCCCAAATGCTGCGCGATCGCGATCGGTTTGACCCGCGAGTGCGACTCCGAGGCGGCGACCCATTTTTCCGATGGCGATGAGTTCCATCGCGTCAACCTGCGGATTGGAAAGTGCCGACACTTCCGAAACCCAGCAGGAAGAGAACACCGAAGCCGTCCGGCATGATTCGGGTTCGGGTCACTTCGGATCGATTTCTAAAAACGGTGTATGAAGGAATCCAAACCCAACAAACTCTCGGACAAGCTAACATGGATCGGGTAGTGCGATTCGTTCGGGAGTGAAATAGGGCTGAAATGCCTGAAATAGCCTCCCGGT
>JBNGCR010000015.1:47771-51053 GCA_050045915.1 Limnospira sp. | reverse complement strand
CCGAACCGGAACCGGAACCCGAACCGGAACCGGAACCGGAACCCGAACCGGAACCGGAACCCGAACCGGAACCGGAACCCGAACCGGAACCGGAACTGCCGTCAGAAGTCGCCTTCAATGTCGGATTTATTCTGACCACCTACGAAGCTCAATTGCAAGTGGCTTTCCAAGTGGAAGATGTCACCACCATTGCCACTCAGGAGCTCTTGGATTGGCTGGATGAGAATTACTTGGAACTCGACATCAACCCATCTCCCGCAGTCGATGTGAGCTACTATGTGGAGGCTTACAGTGCCCAACTGATCGCGTTTTACGGCGTGGCATCCGTCGAAGAACTCAGCTACTTGCAAATCGTCAATTACATCGACGGGGAAGGCTTGGAACAAGGATTCTCGCCGAGTCCGAATATCAGCTTGAGCTTCTTCCAATCGACCTACAGCGTCCAACTCGAACAGTTCTTCGGGGTTTCCGTCGAGAACATCAGTAATGCACAACTGTTCAGTTACATTGTCGAAGTCGGATTGCCGGAAGGTCAGAGTCCGTCGTCGTTAGTTGACTTAGATTTCTTGCTGTCCAATCAACAATCAATTACGGCGATCGAAGCTCATTTCGGAACCGAAATTACCAATCTTACGAATACCGAAATTTTCGAGTACGTCACCTCCGAAGATGGTTTGGAAACGGTCAATCCCTCTACGGTGGTGAGCCTCAACTATGTCACAGCCGTTTACCAGACACAGTTGGAAGCGTTCTTCGGCGTTGAAATCACCGAAATTTCCAATACCCAAGTTTTGGCGTTTATCAATAGCCAAGGTTTGGAAGAGGGGTTGAATACTTCCGCCTCCTTCGGTTTTGAATATCTGCAAGCCGTCTACGGCGCAGAAATTACTGCCACTTTGGGGGCAGATGCGACCCAGCAGGAAGTGCTTGCCTTTATTCAAGAAAACGGACTTCCGGAAGGGGTGAACCCGTCGGTTTTCGTGAATCTCAACTTCGTCGAACAGACGAATTTGGAAACCATTCAGGAATTCTACGATGTTGACGATGTTGAAGAACTGTCCGAACAGGAAGTCATCGCCAGCATCGAATCCCAGGTTTTTGTCGATGTCAACTATGTGGTGACTCAATACGCGGAACAACTGGCGGAATTCTACGAAATCGAGGTCGAGAATGTCGGCAGTTTGACCGAGTCCCAGGTGATTTCCTTTACTTTGGGTGCGGGAGAAAATTTGAACGTGATGGGGGCAGCCGTTAACTTTGCGGAAGCTCGATCGCTGTTTGCATCGCAACTTCAAGCTTTCTTCAACGTCACCAATATCGAAATTTTGAGCGACGCTCAAATCAATACTTTCTTGTTTGAGCAAAGCCAACAGTTGGCCTTGGTCAATCAACTGGTTAATGTCGTTGATACCAACTACTACGCGACCGTTTATTCCGAAGCATTAACCGCACGATTTGGCGCGGACTTCACGGCTGAGAATGTGGTCAGTTTCGTATTTGGCGATGATGCTCCGGCGATCGATATCCGGTTCGCACTGCTTCAATACGAAGAGGAATTGGCAACTCATGCGGAGAGTTTGGGTAAAGAACTCGACCAACTGACTGCGGAGGAAATTCGGTTCTATTTTCTCACCGAAGGTTTTGACGTCGATAATCAACTCATCCCCTTTGATCTGGATGCTGCGTTCGTCCAATATACCGAAGAACTGACGGCTTTCTATGGAGTCAGTGGTTTCAACCAACAGCAGATTTATCAGTTTGTCGTCAACGAAGCCTTGCAACGGGGTCTGAGCCTGTCTGAAGTGGTTGATGATGATGCCCTGGAATTCCTGCGGGAGCAGTACAGCGATCGCATTATTGCCGCCTTTGACCTCGAAGAAGGTGAAGTCGCCGATGTCGATGCCGACGTGGTTCTCGACCTGATTTATGGCGGTTTGTCTCAATTCACAAACTACGACTACTTCCGCTCAACCTTTGAGGGAGATGTGGAAGCGACGTTTGGAGTGACGAGCATTTCTTTGGTCAGCAACCTGCAAATCCTCGAGTATTTCTACCAACAAGAAGAAATCGACTCTGCTTCCCTCGACTGGCTGAATATCCAAGGCTATTTGGAACAGTACGGCGAGGAGTTGGAAACGGCACTGACCGAATATTTTGAAGTGGAAAGTGTCGTCGAACTGGAAGTCAGCCAGATCCGCCATTTTGCCCTCACCGTCGGTGCCCAACAGTTCAGTCTGGAAGGATTGGTCGATGTCAGCTATATCGGCGCGACCTTCAACGCGGCGATTCTCGACAGCGACGAGGCGGTTAAAGCTTGGTTGAGTGAGTTTTCATTCCTCAATGTGGATACGGCTTACGTCCAAGAGCAAATTGAAATGTTGCTCGAAGAGGAAACCCTGACGCTGGCAGATTTGAACGGTATTTTGCCGGAAGAAATTTCCAGTTTGGATGACCTCGGAGATCGAGGGCTGATTAATTTGGTTTTTAATCCCGATTTTCAAGCCTTGCTGGGTGAGGAAACTGAGATTAAACTGTTCCAAGAAACGGTCAGTGCCGATTATGTCCGGGAAATCTTCGCCCCCGCGATCGCCCACACTTTGGATGTGGATATCGCCGCAATCACGGGTGAGGAAGTCACGACGATTTCCGACGAACAACTCGACGAGTTTCTGCAAGATCAGTATGCCGAAGCGGAAAGCATCGAAGGCGATGTGCCTCTGGCAGATGCTCAGGAATGGTTTATCACCAATTCGGTGACAACCATCGATGCTGAAGAGGTTGGGGTTGATGTCGCTTACGTCCGATATCAACTGCAAGAACTTCTGGACGAAGAAGCGATCGCGATCGACGATATCAACTCCGTTCTCGAAGAACCGATCGCCGAACTCGACGACCTCACCGACGAGCAACTCACCAATTTGGGATTGGATACCGAATTCCAAAGTGAGTTTGAACTCGAACTCGAACTGGTTCAAAGCGAACTGAATATCGGTTTCGTGGTTTCTCAGTACGCCACCGAACTTGCTCAATACTTCGAGTTGTCCGAGGAAGAATTGGCCGATCGCGAATTCACTCAAGAGGAAATTGTCGAATTCTTCAGCGAAACCCAAGGTGAAGAAATTGCCGCTTTCATCGGTGAAGATGATGCGATCGGAGGGGAATCCGACGATGATTTGAGTGGTGACGATACCACCGACGATTCGGACGATGACAGTTCGGACGATTCAGACGATGACAGTTCGGACGATTCAGACGATGACAGTTCGGACGATTCAGACGATG
>JBNGCR010000015.1:25186-47671 GCA_050045915.1 Limnospira sp. | reverse complement strand
GTTCGGACGATACCGCCGACGATTCAGACGATGACAGTTCGGACGATACCGCCGACGATTCAGACGATGACAGTTCGGACGATACCGCCGATGACGGTACGGAATTTGCAGCCGAAGACGTTCTGGCTTACATCCAACAGGTGACGGTGGAAACCGTTACGCAGGCGGAAGAAATCGACACCGGTTATGTGGCGTATCAGCTTCAAGAACTGATGCAAGATTTCGCCTTCACCCTTGAAGATGTCAACGGTATTTTGGAAACCGAATATGCATCTCTCGACGAGTTGACTTCGGAAAACATTACCACCCTGGCGTTTAGCGAGGAGTTCGGGGAAATTCTGGGAGAGGATGTCGAACTCGAACGGGTACAGTCTACCGTCAATTACGGCTACCTGCGAGTTGCGGAAACCGAGGATATTGTCAACTTCTTGAATACCGAAGAAACCTCCGTCACCGCCGAAGACGTGTTGCGAGGTGAAGTCCAGTTCCTCCCCGACGGAGAAATTCTGGCGACATTTGAGGAGAACTTCCTCACCGCCGATGTCGGCTATGTCCGCTATCAAGTGGAACAATTGTTGGAAGCCGAAACCGTCACCATCGAACAGGTGAATGAGATCCTGTCCCCGGAAGAAGCGATCGCGGAACTCGGAGATCTCGGCGATACTCAGGTGGTCGAACTGGTTTACAGCCAGGACTTCAAAGCCTTGTTGATGGAAGCCGAGGAAGAAATCGAGCTCTCGCCGGTTGACTATCAAGCCTATATCCAAGACAACGCCGAAGCCTTGTTGGAAGCGTTCGAGGATGTGGACGACGTGGCGGAATTGACCCTGGAACAAGTCCACGGGTTCATGTTCGGGGAAGCGGAAGGAACGCTTGAGGGATACGTCGCCTTCGACTATCTCGGCGAAACCTACCAAGCCGCGATCGCAGATCAGGAAATCGCAGATGAGACGGTGATCGATTGGCTGCAAAACGAGTTTCTGTCCGTCGATGTCAACTTCCTGCAATACCAGATCCAACAGTTGACGGTCGAACAACAAACCCAGTTGTTGGACGACCTGGGTATCGAAATCGATGATATCGCCAATCTCTCACGGCAGCAGGTGGTTCAAATCGCTTACAGCCAGGATTTCCAAGCACTCCTGGAAGTTGAAGCAGTCCAAACCACGGCTTTCGATGTGGAAGGCTACGCCGAAGCCAACGCCGAAGCACTCGCAGAGTTCTACGAAGAAGAACTCGAAGACCTCGAACCCCCCACCGAAGAAGGGGAAACCCCCGATTCCGTCGTGGTCGAGTTGTCTGACTTCACGGGAGATTCCGCCGGCGTGACAGTGACGCTCGAAGAAGTTGAAGACGGCATTCAGGTGACGGTTGACAGCGTGGAACCGATCGCGGATCTCAACGGCGTGTTCTTCGACCTCGAAGATGACGATCTCTTGGATAGCCTGTCGGTTGCGGGGGATGATGTCACCGAGTCCGACTTCGGCGGCGATGTGAAGAAAGTGGGTAACGCCACTATCTCACCCCTGGACTTTGAAGCCGGCGTGCAAATTGGAACGTCCGGTATCGGTCAGGATGACATTCAATCCACCGTGTTTGTCCTCAGTTCCGACGGCGAAGAGTTGACCCTGGATCAGTTTATCGGCGAGGAATTCGGCGTCCGCCTGACGAGCGTGGGTGAAAATCGCAATGGCAGCAGCAAGCTGCGAGGAACGGCGGCGCCGGTGTTTGCAGAAGTGGACGACGACGGCTTCAATATCGGCGGCTTGACTCGCCAGCAGGTGATCGAGTTTGCCTTCCAAGAAGGATGGGAACTCGGAATCAATCCCCTGGAATACGTCGAAGTTGACTATCTCAAACAACAATTCCAGGTGCAATTGGCCGAGCATTATCAGATTGAGGTCAGCGAAGTCGAAAGCCTGGAAAGTGCGTTGGTGGTGGATTACCTCTACGGCGGTCTGTCCGAAACCATTGACTTCGAGTATTACAGCACCAAATATTCTGCCACCTTGGAAGCGACTTTCGGGGTGGACGTTCAAAGCCTGAGTCAGGTGCAGATTCTCGAACACGCCTACACGGTGGGTCTGGAAGAAGACTTTAATTTCGCACCCGTGGACTACGAGGCGATCGCACAAGAATATCCCGCAGTTCTGGCCGATTTCTTCGGTGTTTCCGTCGAGGAAGTTGCCAGCCTGGATGTGTCTCTCCTGGCGAGCTTTGACCTGGGAATTGCCTCCGAACTGGGTATCGATATCGCGCAGTTTGTCGATCTCGACTACTACCGCGAACAACTCAGCGAGCAAGTGGTTCAAAATTACCGGATCGAAAACGTCTACCAGATCAGTTCCCAGCAGTCGTTCGAGTTCAGTTTGCAAGCCAATTTCAATACCGCACCGACCATCGATCTGGATTGGGCTCTGGGTGAATACGCCGACGAACTGGAAGAAAATTTGGACGACTTCGACCAAGATGGCAACGGCGACATCGACGACGGCGAACTGTACGATGCTTTGACGGGTCAACTGTTAGAAGCGGGGAACGAAAGTTCCGATATCTACAACTTCGAGGAATACTTCGAGTCCGAGGAATTGCAACAAGAAGTTGCCGATTTCTACGGTGTCGAGTCCTTTGAAGAGGTCAGCTTCACCCGGCGGTTGCAGTATATGTTCGGCGCGGGTCTGGAAGCCGGAATCGAGCCTTACAGCGAGGAATTCCTGGCCGAAAATCCCGAACTGGAAATGGAAACTTACCTCTCGGCGAACTCTGCCGCTTTGGTTTCCTTCGCTCAGGTTCAGTCCGTCGAACAGGTGACGTTCTTGGATGTTTACAACTTCCAGGCGACGACCGAAACTGATGTGTTTAACGCCTAGTTTTCCGTGGCTTTTCTGATGTAAAATAACGATAGATTTCAAATCTGTCAGTTAATTTGTAGAGTGTCGGGTTGAATTCAACCCGACACTTTTTTGTTTGCGAAACCGTCAATATTGCGTCTCTTTTTGATTTATTAAATGTGATCGCGACTATACTGCACGGAACTATAAAAAAAATTACCTTTATATTTTTTAAGTATTTTTTTTAGTCGTATAACCTTGGCATCTATTTCAATAGTTTTAGGTTCAGGGACTTTAGTCAATACGGCTCTCTTCTAAGATATAAGCATCTAATCTATTTGGATCTATCCACAAGTTTTTTTTGACAAATTTACCAACTTGTTCTGGTTCTTTTTCTCCCAATTGATTGGCATAAAGTAAATTGTTGAATGACGATAATATATAAGGACTATGAGTGGTTACTATAATTTGATTATTACATCGTACTTTTTCCGGTCGCTTGAGAGCCAATAAAAATCAGTAAATCTTTGAGGTCGAGTTCTAAATTTGAAACCGGCCCAAATTTCCGAATCGTTAACTTTTGAGACATGATGCTACTTTAAATGCTATGGTAGTGACAATTTAATTAATCGGATTAATAGTTTTTTTATCAAAGCGTTTTTAACTCTAGCATTTATATTTTGGTATGTCAACCTACGATGCAATAATTATCGGTGCGGGTCACAACGGACTCGTCTGTGCCGCCTACTTGCTGAAAGCGGGGTACAGCGTCCTGCTGCTGGAAAAGCGACCCGTGCCGGGGGGGGCGGCTACGACGGAGGAAGTGATGCCGGAAACCGCGCCGGGATTCAAGTTTAACCTGTGCGCGATCGACCACGAATTCATTCACCTCGGCCCGGTGGTTAGAGAATTGGAATTGCATCGCTACGGGTTGGATTATCTTTACTGCGATCCGGTGGTGTTCTGTCCCCAGGCAGACGGGCGGTATTTTCTCGCCCATCGGTCCGTCGAACAAACCTGCGCCGAAATCGCCCGTTACAGCGACTATGATGCTCGAAAATACGCCGAATTTGTCGCCTACTGGCAGCGCCTCATGAGTGCGATCGCACCCCTGTTCAACGCCCCGCCCCAATCCATCCCCGATATCGTCGCCAGCTACAATATGGGCGCCCTCAAAGATGCGCTGTCTCTCGTCGGTGGCCCCACCAAAGCCCTGGATTTCCTGCGGACAATGTTAATTAGTCCCGAAGATCTCGTCTGCGAGTGGTTCGATACGGAAGTCGTCCGGGCGCCCCTAGCCCGACTGGCGGCGGAAATCGGCGCCCCCCCTTCCCAAAAGGGAATCTCCGTCGGGGCGAGTATGTTGGCGATGCGGCACGATCCCGGAATGTCCCGCCCCCGGGGGGGAACGGGCGCCCTCACCCGGGCCCTCGTCAACCTCGTCACCAGCCTCGGCGGGGAAATCCTCACGGAACAGTCCGTCAAACGGGTTTTAATTGATAATGGACGGGCTATTGGGGTGGCGGTTGAGGGGGGGCGGGAATATCGCGCCCGCCGGGGGGTGATTTCCAATATCGATGCGCGGCGGTTATTTTTGCAATGCGTCGATCCCGCCGATGTGGACGCCGCCGATCGCAATTTGCGGGAACGGTTGGAACGCAAAATTATCAACAACAACGAAACCATCCTCAAAATCGACTGCGCGTTGTCAGAACCGCTTCGGTTTGAAGCCTACAACCACCGGGACGAATATCTGATCGGGTCGGTTTTGATCGCCGACTCGGTGCGGCAGGTCGAAAAAGCCCACAGCCTCTGCACCGTGGGGGAAATCCCCGATTCCGACCCGTCCATGTATGCGGTGGTTCCGACGGTTCTCGACCCCTCGATGGCGCCGGAGGGGAAACACACCCTCTGGATCGAGTTTTTCGCCCCCTATCAGATCGCCGGGGCGGAGGGTACGGGACTCAACGGGACGGGGTGGACCGACGACCTGAAAAACAAGGTGGGCGATCGCGTTTTGGACAAACTCGCCGAATACGCCCCCAATCTCAAAAATTCGATGATCGCCCGCCGGGTGGAGAGTCCGGCGGAATTGGGGGAGCGTCTGGGGTCCTACAAGGGCAATTATTACCACCTCGATATGACCCTTGATCAGATGGTGTTTTTGCGTCCTTTGCCGGAAATTGCCAACTACAAAACCCCCGTCGATGGCTTGTTTCTGACCGGAGCGGGAACCCATCCGGGCGGCTCGATTTCCGGGATGCCGGGGCGCAATTGCGCCCGGGTGTTCCTGCAAGTTCAAAAACCTTGGAATCGGGCGATCGCAGGGGTTGGAGGGGCGATCGCGTCGCTTTGGGAGGGAGTTTTCAAGTGAGGTGCAGTCTTTCGGAACGCCAGAAGGAAATTAATTTGAGACTACAATAGTTGTGGGTAGAGCTATTTTATGATGAGGTTATAGGAGGTTCTTGAATGACAACGAAAATCCAAGAAATTTATGCCCAAATGATTCAAAATTTACCTCCCAAAGATCGGCTACAGTTGGCCGCACTCATTCTCAATAGCTTGGTGAATCATGAGGCGATCGATGAAAGTGAGACTTGGACAGAAGAAGACCAACTCGATTTGGCGGCTTATGCCTTAGAATCGGCGGATGATAGGGAATAGTGAGAACTACAAAACGGGTGGTTTGATCGAGTTTAAGATAGGTTTATAAAATTCAAATGCTGCGTTCTCCGCACGATTTAAAAGCCATTCAGGCAGTTCAACCCATTGAATATAAATATCTGTTCCATAGAGTGACAAAATTTGTGCAAGCTTATGATGACCGCTGTTCCATCGTCGGTAAATGTTCTGAGATTGCCCGATATAAATTACTTTTCCGTCTGAGGTAAGAACCAGATAAATACCACTGGCGTGCGGTAGCAACGCCAAATCAGTAATGGGAATTATAGCTACAACTCCTCAATATGAATGTCTGCCACCAGAGCTTCCAATTTAATGCGCTGCCAATCTATTTCTAGTTCATCGTTACTCAAACCAGCAATAGAACCCACCTTGAACAGAGACTCCTTCAGCATTTTTTCTGACTCTTCTAAATCAGCCAAGCTAAGATTGGGAAGCTGTTTTAAAGCAATCACTTGCTCCAAAATTTTTTGCCACTGAGCTTTATACCGCAAATCTCGTCCCTGCGTCAACTCCGGGTAATCATGTTTCAATTCTTTCGTGGTTTCTGTACCAGTTAGTTTGTACACTTCCTGCTTGATAACAGCCATTTTCATTGTGACAGCTTCCCTACAACTTTGCATAGCGGACAACAGCTTTAATTAACTTTAATGTTTCCGATCTTTCCAAATTGAGAAAATCCGACCCCAGCTCTACTGCCTTGTTAACAGAGCGTGTCCCGTAAATTCGGTCAACCTGAAGTCGAATTTCTGCCGAAACATTTTCTTTCTCCAACAGTGTTTTTACTAACTCCCGCTGAACGCGATAGGTATCATTCCAGGACTGTAAAGTTCGTTGACTTTTTTCAAGCTTACGAATTTCATTGATTTTATTCGACCATGAATCGATCTTTTGAAGCAAGACTTTAGCGGTGCTAACTCCCAATTTTTCAAAGATCGATTTAAGAATTTTGCCCTTAGTTTGGCTATCTTGAATGACTTTGATATGTTCATTCCGGTATTCTTCCAGAATGTGTTCTGCTGCCGCCAAAGCAATCTGCTTTTCCTGCCTTCCGGTAATGCTGCCCTGCTGCTCCATGCGAATTTCGTTTAGCACTTGATCGTAGTTCGTCATTCGGTGGCGATAATGATTGAACAGTTGTCGTCCAGTCGCCTGATCATAAGGTATCTGACAACCATTTTCATCTTTAATGCTGTAAAGATGTTCGGCATTCGTTAATTGTACACGACTTTTCAGATCGGCTTTATACTCGGCATTATTGCTGCCCAAGGTTCACCCTCCAATACCAAACATGATCGATTTCCCTGTCTGACTCGATTTGATATCTCAAACGGTCTTGAGCTGACGTGAGTTCGACGAAAGTCATAACCAGAAACTCTCACACAATGAGGATTTCTAGGATCTACTCATGAAAAGTGATTGGCAATAAAGACTGATTAATTGAGAAACCCAAGGGGATTCTCAATTGTTTATCCTTATTGCCAAAATCGATTCAGGTACTCGATGCCAGAATCGTTTTTCAGAGAAGGTTTTCAGCGTTTCAAGTTCATCGAACTCACGTTAAGCTGATATGCTTATTGTAAGCATATCACCAGACTTGATGTCAACCGCCGACCTCTACCAAAACAGCGATATCTCCCGGAAGTCCAGCAAAAGCTGCGACAACTCGACGATTTAGACGAGCAAATCGCCCAAAAACGCGACGAATTCGGAGATGCTTCCCCAGACACCCAACCCGACGGACTCAAAATCCCCCAATTCCGCTTGGTCGGAGCGGGGCGAATGGTCGGCCGAACGGCGTCGAGCGGTTGTCGCCCAATTGGAAAAAGCTTTATTATTAGAAACCCTCGAACCCCTGCAAGTCGAGTCTGCCGCCCAGGAACTCGAAGCATTAATCGCCCAATCCGCCGGCAATTTCGGGCGGAAATTGGCACTTCGGGAAGATGCGGGCGATCGCGATCGCCAAGAGTTGCGATCGATTTTGCGGCGGTTGTTCCAATCGTTGCGAGATTCGATGGAATAAAAAATAAGGTTGATATCGAATCCGGTTAAATACCCAAAAATCAAAGCCAACTCCGGCTCCCCCCTTTCTCCCCCCTTACAAAGGGGGGCCGGGGGGGATCTCCGATTCTCGGGTAAATAACCGGATCTGATATGACAATTGCGCCCGGGTGTTCCTGCAAGTTCAAAAACCTTGGAATCGGGCGATCGCAGGGGTTGGAGGGGCGATCGCGTCGCTTTGGGAGGGGGTTTTCAAGTGACATCTAGAAACCGGGTTTCTACCAACATCTCAGGGGAGAACCCAACACCCTTCTAGAAACCCGGTTTCTTCCCCCCTACCGATATCTCTAGAAACCGGGTTTCTTCTAAATCGACTAGGGCACCTGCCAGATCCGCTCGTGGTAACGTTCCGGCTCCGCGTAGGGGTCGATCGCGGCGTGGGAATGGTCGTGGCCGTGGCCGTGGCCGTGGCCGTGGTGGTGGTCGTGGTCGTGGCCGTGGTGGTGGGAATGTCCCTCGCCGGAAACCGCCGCCAGCCGGAATTTACAGGCTTCGCAGTTCATCTGCACCTGTCCCAGTTGGGTTTCAATTTCGCGATCGCGCAACAATTCCAACAAATTCGGGTGAATCCCCATTTCCGGCAGGCAGGTCATGTCGATTTCGGGATACTGTTCCTGCTGCCCGGCGGTGATGTCGAAAATTTTCTTCATCAGCACCCCGGTAAATAAGAAATAGGGGATGACAATAATCCGCTTGGGCTCGTAAAGTCGGGCGCGGCGGAACCCCTCTTCCAACCGGGGGTGGGTGATGCCGATAAAACAGGTTTCGACCGTGTGGTAGCCGCTTCCCTCCCACAGCATCCGGGCCAGTTTGTAGACGTCGCCGTTGGCGTCCGGGTCGCTCGAACCCCGTCCCACGAACAGCAGCACCGTGTCCGCCCGGGAAATTTGCCGGGGGTTAGCCTCGGGGGTGTCGAGTTCGGCGAGGCGGGACTGCCACAGTTCCAGAATTTTGGGATTGATGCCGAAGTGGCGTCCGTAGTGAAATTTCAGTTGCGGATGCCGTTCCCGGGCCCGATCCAGTTCGTTGGTGATGTCGAATTTATTGTGTCGGGCCGCAAACAGCAGCAGCGGCAGGGCGGAGAGTTCGGTGTAGCCCTGTTCCACACATTGATCGATGCTCTCTTGGATGGTCGGGCCGGTCAGTTCCAAAAAGCAAGGGATGACGGGGCGGGAGCGATCGAGATCCTGGTAGGCGTCGGCGAAATCGATGAAGGTCTGCCGTCCGGCGTCGTCCCGGGTTCCGTGGCCGATGAGCAGCAGGGGGCGGTTCAGCGGTAGGGGGGCGAGAGAATCGGGGTGAATTGTCGTCGAAATTTCCATTTAAACTCCTTTCCCGTGCGAGGCGGGATGTCGGGTGATATCGGTAACGGCGGGCGTTCTGGCTTGTTTGACGGCGACACCGGCCATCAACTTACAGTTGCCGCACAGCCTCGGACTCCCACCGATGTTTCCCCGGTCGTTACCGTTTGTGCCTTGCCATCTTAGCGAATTTCTACCCCTTTTCTTTGAAACTGTAATGAATCCACATATTCGCCGGCACGGCATCCGGCGGCGGTTATCCCGGGGGGCAAATGTCCCCCAGTCTTCGGGGTCGAACCCAGGACGACGATAGTCAAATCGAAGACTTCTTAACCTTCTCCCCCGATAATTGTCTCGGGGACGACTGACAAGAGTGCGAATATAAGGATACAATCCATTGTGATAGACTCTAATCTTGCTGTATCAAATTCTGCCATGACTGAGCCAATCAATGAGTCCAATGAGAGTTTACCCCGCGAAGTTCGAGTCAATCAACTTCGGAATCTCATAGAAACCCTGCATATTGCCGACGAAATTGCCGGCAAAGGCTATCTGATCAGCAGCTCCGAACTCGCCGATTTAATGGATATTAATGCCAGCGCCGTCACTAGCCGTGGCGATAACTGGGCTTGGCGCAACTGGGAAGTCTCCAGGGTGCGACGGGAGGGCAATCAAATCCTCTGGCAATTGGAGCGAGTGGATTAGATGATGCCTTGATTCGATCTTGTTCATTGTTCGGGGCAAATTTTAGCTGTTGAGCAATGAACAGTTATCATTTTTTTGTCCTTTTAAATTAGCCGGCAGTTTCGCCGTTTTGACTCATTTCAGATGGGTCAAACCATCTCTCACTCAAATTTCCCTTCACCTTGGGAATTATCCTTTTAACATCGCTCCTCCACTTTACCCCAACGTAATATCTAAAAACATCATCACGACAAACCCGGCCATCACGCCCAAGGTAGCCTCCTGTTCCTGTCCCTTTCTGTGGGATTCCGGGATAATTTCGTCGCTGATCACGAACAACATCGCCCCAGCCGCGAATGCCAGTCCCCAGGGTAAAATAGATTGGGCGATCGCCACCATTCCCGCCCCGATCGCGCCCCCGACGGGTTCCACAAGTCCGGTCACCAAAGCGATCGAAAAAGCGGCGATCCGCGAATAGCGTTCGGTCATCAAAGCCAGGGCCACCACCAGCCCCTCGGGCATATTTTGCAGGCCGATTCCGATCGCCAACGCGACACCATTGTTAATATCTCCGCCCCCAAATCCAACCCCGACAGCCAATCCTTCCGGGAAATTGTGGAGGGCGATCGCGATCACGAACAGCCAGATCCGTTTCAGGTGGTCGATATTTCTACCTTCCCGACCTTTAAAAAAATGTTCGTGGGGAAAATATTGATTACTGAACCACAAAAAACCGCCCCCGATTCCCATCCCAATGGTCGCAATAATTGCGGCCAATACCGTGCTGCCCGTCTGGGATTTGGAATAGTCGATACTCGGGACGATCAAAGAAAAAGAGGTCGCCGCCAACATCACCCCGGCACCAAATCCGAGTAAAATCCCCTGAAACCGACGGCTGACATGGGAGACGAAAAAGATCGGCAAAGCGCCGACGGCCGTACACAGTCCGGCGATCAGGCTGGCGATCGCGCCCAGATAAAAAATGGGAATATCCTGCAACAAATCCCGCATTATTTTCCATCCTTGACACTCTCCCCGCTAAAGCGACGGAGATTCTTGTTTCAACGAGCCGACTTACCCTGACAGGCCTTCGCCAGCCAAGATAGAGGTCGATTTTCCAGAAGCGTTACCTGCATACAATGCAGAGGTTCCGACGGGGCACGTCGTACCCAGTCCTGAGTTAAGGATGTTCAGCGTGGCATTGTGGTCACGATCCAGCCTGCACCCACATTGGCAAATATGCGTCCTTGTGGATAGGGACTTCTTGACCACAGTGCCGCAACTAGAGCACCTCTGGGAGGTGTAAGCAGGATTCACGGCAATGGTAATCCGGCCAAATACCTTCCCGAAATACTCCAACCACATCCTAAATTGATACCACCCGGCATCGTTAATTGACTTGGCGAGGCAGTGGTTTTTAACCATATTCTTCACTCTCAAGTCTTCGTAGACGACAACATCGTTAGATGTGATTACGCACCGCGCCAACTTCACGGCATGGTCTTTACGCTGCCTACTTATCTTGAGGTGAACTTTGCTCAATCGAACTCTCGCCTTAGCTCTATTGTTAGAGCCCTTCTGCTTGTGACTGACTCTTCTCTGAACCCGCTTCAGCCTCGCCTCTCCCAGTCTGTAAAACCGGGGATTTCCAACCTTGCCGCCCAGTGAATCGGTGTAGAAGTTTTCAAGGCCTACATCCAAGCCGATGGCACTGTGAGTGGGCCGAACCTCTTCACGTCGCTCGACCTGAACACAGAACTGAACATAGTAGCCGTCAGATCTTTTGATCAGCCTGACTCGCTTGATCTGTTCTTTCGAGTAGAAATTGAGATTGCGAGTTCCCTTGAGCTTTAACTTGCCGATTCCCAGCTTGTCAGTGAAAGCAATCGACTTGCGATTATCAGCCAGCTTCCAACTTTGGGTTTTGTACTCGATTGAGCGATTATTCTTCTGGAATTGTGGATACCCTTTTCTGTCAGGGACTTTCTTTTTACAGTTGTCGTAGAAGCGGGAGATAGCCGTCCATGCTCGATCTGCTGATGCCTGTCTAGACATAGCGTTGAGCTTTTCGGCAAACAGAAACTCTTTTGCCAGTACAGCACTATATTGGCTGAGGTCATATTTCCCGGTCTTGGGGGTGTCCATCCACAGGCGGATGCACTTATTGCGAATGAACTGAACAACTCGAATGCCCTCGTCGATGGCGGCGAACTGACTGGGCTTACCGTAAGCCTTGAACTCAAGTACGAGCATAATTCGACCTAATCAACGCATAATGCTAACTTTTTCAGGATATAACGGCAATGCGGCTAAAGCCGCCGTGTCGCTTTTCCACTCCGCTCTAAAGAGACGGAGCTATCAAGCTCCCGAACTCTTTTCGTATAAATTCGCCCCCGCCAGCGGTCAGGCCGCCGGGTCGCCGAGATCCACAGCCGCAAAACCGCCAGCGGATCGGCCAGGGGAGACAGCCAGAACGCCCATTTCGCCCGGGCCTGACTCAAATCGTAGGAGGGCGCGATCGCGGCACCGAGGGCCACCCGGATCGCGAACAGGAACCCGTTCAACCCCATTAAAATCATCGCCGTCGGCGGCACTCCCGCACTCAGAAACGGCAAACCCGCCAACAGCAGCAGCAGGGGCAACCCCTGGACTCCCAGCAGCAACCCCATGTCCGTCCAAAGTTGGCCGGCGGAACTGGCATCCTTGAGATCGAGCGATCGCCCCCAGCCCTCCCAAGTCTCCGCCAACCCGTCGTACATCCGCACCTTCAGCAGGGCCGAACCATCCAAAAATCCCACCCGAAACCCCCGTCGCGCCGCATTTCGGGCCAACGTCACATCGTCGCAAAAGGAGTTGCGGGCGCCCGTATAGCCCTCCAACGCCTCCAAAACCGAACGGCGGCACAGAAAACACTGGCCGTTAGCCATAACGCGATCGGGGTTCGTCGGCGCGGCATCCGGCGGGCCGAATCGGTAGATCAGGGTGATCAGCAAAGCCGGTTGTAGCCACAACTCGCCGGGAGATTTGAGGATAAATCGAGACGAGAGGGAGATCAGGTCGTATTTCCCCCGTCGCCCAGCCCGCACCAGGGCGGCGACCAAGCCCGGTTGGGGTTGGGTGTCGGCATCGATGCCCAAAATCCACTCCGACCCCGGAGAACTGCGTAAAAAGCCCGTATGCAGCGCCCAGGGGCGACCCACCCAACCGGGCGGCAGGGGGTCATCGACAGTGAGGCGGAAGCGGGGATCTCGGCGGGCGATCGCTTTCACCAGGTCTTGGGTTCCGTCCTCGGAGTTGCTGTCCACCACCGTCACCTCCCGCAGTTCGTAGCCCTGGGCGCTCAAGCCCGACAGACAGGGGCCGAGGCGATCGGCTTCGTTCAACGTGGGTACGACCACGCTCACCGCCCCGACTAGATCCGGGGTCGGCGGAGCGACTTGCAATTGGGGACGGCGGATCAGCCCCCGAAACAATCGGGACAGCAGGATCGCCGTCGCCGGGATCTGAAAGGCCAGCAAAAATAAGGCGATCGCCCCCACCCACCCGTCAATTGAAAATCGGACGACCGCCAGAGGCAGGGGAGGAAGGAGCCAGCAGGGGAAATCGAACATGAATCTACTGCGTCATCGTTCACAACATTGAACCACGAGAAGGGATCGATCCTATTGGGCGGTGACTTTCTCGGGGATGTCCGCAGCATCAGATGCGCCGGATTCGGGCAGCAAGTCGGCCATTTCCTTGAGGGAGGGGTTAGATCGCCACCAAAATGCGATCGCCGGAACCACGCCGAATAAAACGCTCAACAGCGTCGGCAGCAGGAACCGGGCATCCAAGGCCACCACCGTAATCGCCGCGCCGAACAGGAAATTGGTCAAATACACCATTAGCGGCAGCGTCAGGAGCGTTCGCGACAAAATGATCGGCGTCTGTCGCCACAGAAACGCCGCGACACCCATAAACAGCAGACCCGTTCCCATCCATCCGCTCAGGTTGCGGTAGGGCATCCCGAAAAATTCGCCCACTTCCTGGAATTGCCAGAAGGGGAAGGGGGCCTGACTCATGGCGGGGTCGAGGACTAAATCCCAAGCCGTCAGCAGAACGGCACCCATCGCCAGCGCTCCCAGGTGACGGACCCAACTCGATCCCATCGTCACTTTCAACCCGCCCCGGGCCAACAAATAGCAGGTCAAGCCCATGTAAAACCAGGACAGGGGAATAGTGAAGGGGACCAGATCGGCGATTTTGTAGCCCAGACCCGTCAAATATTGGTAATGACCGAAGGGGAAACCCGTGCTGGTACCGAGGAGTTCGCTGCTCAGGGACAGGATGACGGATGGCACCATGAATCCCAGCGTTGTCGCCAAACCGAGGGTTCGGTAAGCGTAGAGGCTCACGGCGATCGCGCCGAAAACGATGTAGGCGACCCCCCCGCCGCCCATGCTGAGTTGAAAGGCGGTTTGTCCGATCGGGGGCAGGTTGAGAACCAGTTCGGGATTGGGTAAAATCACCAGCAGTCCGGCCAAACCGAACAGGGTGGAGATGATGTGGACGGTCAGGCAAAAACGCTCGGCTATCACAAGTTGCTTCATTTGACTCCTCAAACAGGTACGAAACGCAAGCGGCGCTCCCAAACAGTTTACAAATCTTTAGATTAGAATAACCGATTTGATGGTAAAGGGGAGAAAAATGTGGAAGTTAGGGGCCCGGGAGCGGAGGAAGCGGAGGAGGACAATCAATTGTTAATTGTCAATTATCAATGATCAATTATCAATTATCCATGTAAAATTTGGTCTTGTGATTTTGGAATTATTGTCTGTGGTGGGAATTGTTATTTTAGCCGCGATCGCGATCGCCCTGTCAGCCCTGGAGTGGCAGTACCGCCGCCGTCCCGGCAATGACCTGGAACTGACACCGGGGAATTGGGAGACGACCCTCTCCGAACCCCAACGGGTCATCCTGACCGGAGAACTCGAACTCCGCAACCGGACACCGAACCTGGAAATTATGGTGCCGGAGTTGACCGCCGAAGTCAAATTGCTCTCGGATGGAAGTTTGGATGGCATCCGCGTCCGCACCCGCATCGTCCCCGGCCACGAAGACGCCACGGCTAGACCGGACGGTTACTGGTTCGCCTACATCGTCAAAGTGCAGAAAACCACCCGCTTCAAAGTGGTTTTGGACATCGAAGGGGAAAACCTAGACCCGTTGCAATCCGCCTGGGTACAAATTCGCTACGTCACCTACGGCCCCCAAGGGCGCATCCCCCAATGGCGCCACGTCGTGATTCCCATGCAGTACCCCGACCCGGAAACGCCCCCCAACTCCCGCCCGGTTGACGGCGGCGGGGAAGTCTTCCCCATCCGCACCCACCTCCTCACCCAGCTCGATGACCCCGTGGAGGTGGTGCGGCGCTACGTCATGCCCCACGCCCGAAAGGGGGATATCATTACAATGGGTGAGACTCCCCTGGCTTTAATTCAGGGCCGATTCCGCCATCCGACAGAGGTGAAACCCGGATGGGTGGCACGGCGGGTGTGTTACTTTTTCATGCCCACCTCCAGTTTGGCGACGGCCTGCGGGCTGCAAACCCTGGTGGATATCGTCGGGCCGGTGCGGGTGTTCGCGGCCTTCGTCGGGGGGGCGATCGCCCGTATTTTCGGCTATCGGGGCGGGTTCTACCAACTGGCGGGAGAACAAGCCCGCCTCATTGATGATGTCACCGGGACGCTGCCGCCCTACGATCAATTTATCGTCCTCGGACCCGATGATCCCCAAGGGGTCGTCGATCGCATCCGTCGGGAAACAGGTCTTGAAGCCGCCATTGTAGACGTCAACGACTTGAAAGCCGTTAAAATATTAGCAGCCACCTCCGATCTGCCGGTGCAATTTGTCGGGCGAGCATTGAGAGGCAATCCCGCCGGAAATGCCGACGAGCGCACGCCGTTAGTCCTCCTCCGCCCGGGATCGGAGCAGAACCGTTGACCGTCTCCGGGGAGCGATCGCCCCGAGGATATCAATTTCGGGTTTGAAAATAGAGCGATCGGCTAGAGATAATAAAAATTAAACGAGCCGGAAGCGGGGATTTTGTATTGTCCTGACAAGTCCAGCAGTTGCCCTGTCAAACCCAACCCGATGGCGAACGATCGATAGAGACTCCCAACTCTGAGGACTTACATGAGCGTATTTCTTTCCCAAAACCAAAATCAGGTGACAATTCGCCCCTTCCAGTATCGCGATCTCGAAGCATTTGAGCGGTTGTCTCGGATGTCCGCTGGGGCGGACGACGAGTCTGCCACCCGCGAATCCCTTGATCGCGAAGTGCAGCAGTTGCGCCTCTGGTACGGGTTATTGAAATTCCTCAGTTGGTTTCCCAACCCCTGCCAGTACCGCTTCAACACCTACGTCACCGAACTCGAAGGCGAAGTGCAGGGGGTGCTTCGCGTCTCCCCCTTCAACCGCACCCGGAGCACCTGGCGGGTGGATCGGGTGGCCGTCGATCCGGCGGCAAACTTCGGCAGCATCGGTTCCCAACTGCTGCGGTACTGTTTCGAGACGATTTGGGAAGCCCGGACTTGGGTTTTGGAGGTGAACGTCAACGACAAAAACGACCTCGCCCTCTATCGGCAAAATGGCTTTCAACCCCTGGCCCAGATGACCTACTGGGCGTTGGAATCCGAACAGCTCCGGGATTTGGCGACCACTCAAGCGGACGTGCCGAACCTGCTCCCGGTGAGCAACGCGGACGCCCAGTTGCTCTATCAACTTGACACCGTGTCGATGCCACCCCAGGTGCGGCAGGTGTTCGACCGCCACATTTTGGATTTTAAAACTAATGTCATTCAAGCCATCGCCGATGGGCTGCGGCAGTGGCTCAACCGCGTGGAACAGGTCAGCGGCTACGTTTTTGAACCCCAACGCAAGGCCGCGATCGGCTATTTTCAGGTGCAGTTGTGCCGGGACGGCAAACAACCCCACGTCGCTGAACTGACGGTCCACCCCGCCTACACTTGGCTGTATCCGGAACTGCTGTCGCAGATGGCTCAACTGGTGCAGGAGTTCCCGCCCCAATCCCTGCGGCTGGCCTCGGCGGACTACCAGCCGGAACGGGAAGCCTATTTGGAAAAAGTGGGTGCCCGACCCGTCGAACATACCTTATTGATGTCGCGATCGGTGTGGCACAAATTGCGGGAGTCGAAAATGGCCGCTGAACCCCTCCAGTGGTCGGAAGTCCTCCAAAGCCTGCAACCCTCCCGCAAACCTGTCCCCGGGGGGATGTCCTGGCTCGGGCCGATGGACGATCGCCACCCCGCAGACTCCAAAAAACCCCCGGCCGAACAGCAGATCCAACCCCAAAATCTCTCGGAACTCTCCGAGTCCGAGAAGAAGAACCTGTCCCCCCATCCCCCGGAATTGAAAAACGGCGATCGCCCCAAACCATGATCGACTCCCCATCCCGCCCATTTGTATCGGCCCTCGGCTTGGACGTGGGCCGCCGTCGCATCGGTGTCGCCGGGTGCGACGGCACGGGGCTGATCGCCACGGGCCTGACTACGATCCGGCGATCGTCCTTCGAGGCGGATGTCGCCCAGTTGCGAGATCTGGTGGAAGAACGGCGGGTTCAGGTGCTGGTGGTGGGCCTGCCCTATTCCATGAACGGAAACTTGGGATTTCAAGCCCGCCAAGTCCAGAACTACGCCCGACGCCTGCAAAAATTCCTCGATCTGCCGGTGGAATACGTTGACGAACGCCTGACCTCGGTGCAAGCCGAACAGATGTTGCAGGCTGCCAAAATTCCCCTCTCCGACAATAAAGCCCTCATCGATCGCAAAGCCGCAGCCCTGATTCTCCAACAGTGGCTCGACGGGCGACGGAAAAACCTCTAAGGGCGATCGGAAAGGAATCTAAAATCGGGGCACAAGCCTTGCTTCCCTACAATTTAAAATTCCTACACCCGCTTCAAATCTGTCCGTTCAAAAAGTAGAACTTATATAAAGTATCACGCAACACAGCCGTGTTATCCTTTTTGTGCAGGGGGGATCTGCGCGATCGCATTGTGTCGTCTAGATCCTTCATCGTATCCCGTCTCAGTACCCCAGAGTGCTGTTTTGCTCAACGTAAGTTCAAGATGATGCCATCCCGATTTTCCCCGGACAATGAACCCGAATCCGAAACCTATACCGTCTTGACGGATGAAGAAGGACGATCCATCGAATGTACGGTCGAATCCACCTTTGACATAGACGGTCAAGAATATATCTTATTACTTCCCGTCGATATTCCCGTCGAAATCCTCACCTGGTCCGATGACGAAGATGAGGAAGAAACCGCCGTTCCCGTGGAATCGGAAGAGACGATCGATCGCGTCTTTTCCACCGCGAAAGTGGTGTTGGAGGAACAGAACCTCACCCTCAAACGCACCGCAGTCACCCTGACAGCCGCGGGAGAGTTGCCCGAATTGTTCGACGAAGACGAACCGGACACCGACGACGACGGCGATGAAGACTACGAGGAACTACTGCTGCTGACCCGCTTCTACCACGAAGAACAAGAATACGGCATCTACACCCCCCTCGACCCCTTTTTCATCCTGGCCCGGATGAACGAACGGGGCGAGCCGGAACTCCTGTCCCCGGAAGAGTTGGACAAAATCGAACCCCTGTTACCCGAAATTGAGGAGCGACTTTTTGAAGATTTCGCGTAAACTGTTATCGGGCTGTGGGACATTCTCACCGTTCGGGCAAGACTTTCAAATGCGGACATTGCGGGTGGAAAGGAGATGCTGATTTAAACGGCGCGACGATGATTAAACTCTTGGGGGAGTCTGTAAGCCTTCGGTGAAACGCGCAACCCTCTATCTTGCTCCTTGCCAGATAGTGTAACGGGTTAGAGCGAAAGCCCCGCGTCTTTAGACCGGGGTGAGCTTACCGAAAATTGGGGTCTCAAGCCTCGCCCTGACCGGGCGACGTTTTCTTAAACCCGTGGTAGAATTATCCCCGATGTCTCGGTAGCACCGATGTTCGGACTGGAATACAAGGTCAACCCGAAACCCCATCAGATCGCCCGCATTGAAGAGGCGATCCGCTTCTGCGTGAATCTGGATTCCAGAGACACAGTTCCCGTCTTGGAGCCATCCCACAATTCAGTGGGACTGGATTTGGGCATCAAATACTTCCTGGCACTAAGTACCGGCGAAGTAGTGGAGAATCCCAAGTTTGACCGGAAAGGGGAGAAAGCCCTGAACCGGGCCAACTGCAGGAAGTCGAAGAAGTATCGTACAGGTCAGTCCCAGTCCCGCAACTATCGAAAAGCCAGGACGCGGTATGCCCGCAAGCATTTAAGGGTAAGCAGGCAGCGAGAAGAGTTCGCCAAGAGAGTGGCGCTCCGCTTAATCCAATCCAACGATTGGGTCGCCTACGAAGACTTGAATGTGAGTGGCATGGTAAGAAACCGCCATGTGTCGAAGTCGATGAGTGATGCGGGGTGGTCGCTGTTTCGCCGATGGTTGGAGTATTTCGGCTACAAGTACGGGAAAGGTGACGATCGCCGTCCCTCCCCGCAATACCAGCCAAAACTGCTCCAACTGTGGCGAAAAGGTACAAAAGAGCCGCTCGACCCGGACTCATATTTGCCCATATTGCGGGTATGTGGAAGACCGGGACGTGAACGCGGCGAAGAATATTCTGAAACTGGGACTGCGTACCGTGGGGCACACGGGAACGGATCAGCTTGGGGAGATTGAAGTGGGGGTCGGGTTGGATCGGTCCTGCCCGGTCAAGGTCGGTCTGTGAACCAAGAATCCCTGTCCCTTGAGGGCGGGGAGTGTCAAAACAAGCGATAGTAACGGGCAGAAGTTCTGATGGGACGATTTTCTAAAGGACTCTTTTATGCCATCTTGCCGGTCGTCTGGATCTTTTTCGGCTGGCAGGGCTGGGCGTGGTGGAGTTGGGCCAGTTCGCCCCCGGCGGACGAGGACACTCTCGGCGAGAATGCGACCGCCGAGACATCGATTCAAATTTCCATCCCCCCCGGCACGTCCAGCCAGCAAATTGGGCGGGATCTGGAGGCGACGGGCCTGATCCGCTCCTCGACGGCTTGGCGTCTGTGGGCAAGGTGGCTGATTTTCCAAGATCCAGAGGGGGAATTTAAGGCGGGAACCTACCAATTATCCCCCACCGAACCCCTAAGTCAGATCGCCGATCGCATCTGGAAAGGCGAAGTCATGCAGATGAGCTTCACCATTCCGGAAGGGTGGTCGATTCAAGAAATGGCGAATTATTTTGAAGATATGGGGTTCTTTTCGGCGGAAGAATTTGTGGCCGAAGCTGAAAAAATTCCCTACGATCGCTATCCGTGGCTACCCCAAAATTTGCCGATCCTGGAAGGATATCTGTATCCCGACACCTATTTGGTCATGGCCGATCGCATTACCCCGGAAAGTGTCATCGACCAGATGCTCTCTCAATTTGAAACCGTCGCCCTCCCCGTCTATCAGCAAAGCCGAGAACGCCACAACCTCGACCTCAACGAGTGGGTCGCCCTGGCCAGCATCGTGGAAAAGGAAGCCGTCGTCGCCGACGAACGGGAATTGATCTCGGGAGTGTTTCACAACCGCCTCAGACAAGGGATGCGTCTGGCCGCCGATCCGACGGTGGAATACGGTCTGGGAATCCGCCAAACCGTCGATCAACCCCTGACGTTCAGACAGGTAGAAACCCCTTCCCCCTACAATACCTATCTGAATCCGGGACTGCCCCCCACCGCCATCGCCTCGCCGGGAATCGCCAGCCTGAAAGCGACTTTAAACCCGGAGGACACCGAATACCTCTACTTCATGGCTCGCTACGACGGCACCCACATTTTCAGCCGCACCGAAGCCGAACACGCCCGAGCGATCGCGGAAGTGGAACGCCAACTGTCGGAACAGTAGGGAGTGGGGAATAGGCAATAGGGAATAGGCAATAGGGAATAGGCAATAGGGAATAGTCAATTGTCAATTAATTCCTCCCATTTTTCGATAAAATAAAGAGATCAAACTCTACAATCCGCTATGTCCTGGGGTAAACTTTTGGAACCGGATTTGGTTCTGGGCAATTCGATCATGCAGCTCACGCCGGATATCCTCCACGAAAATAACGTGAAGGGTCTGGTTTTAGACGTGGATGAAACCCTGGTTCCGATCACGAGGCAGCAGGCTTCTGAGGAGTTGCGCCAGTGGGTTGAGGAGATCAAGCCGACCTTTTGCCTGTGGCTGGTGAGCAACAATATCTCCCAAGCCCGGATCGGGGGCATCGCCCGTTCCCTCGGTTTGCCCTACATCAGCGGCGCGGCCAAGCCGTCGCGGCGGAAACTGTGGCAGGCGGTGAAGGCGATGGAGATCCCGGCGAACCAGGTGGCGATGGTGGGCGATCGCGTTTTTACGGACGTTTTGGCAGGAAATCGGCTGGGGATGTTCACCATTCTCGTGGAACCGATGCTCGATCCGATTCAAACCGGCCAATTTTTCTCGGTGCGATCGCTCGAAGTCTGGATCTCCGAAGTTTTGGGAGCGTCTTTTCAAGGTAAATAGCGCTTCGCGCTGGGGTGTGGGGGGTGGGGTGTGGGGTGTGGGGAAGAGGAAGGGGGGGATAAGGGTTTCGAGGTTTTTCCCCTTTCCGGAACTGTAAACACGCGATCGCGATACCTGCGATAGCAGTCGCCATGACGGTTAGGACAGATGATCTCATGATTCCCGACTCCCGACTCCCGACTCCCGACTCCCTTTCTACCATCGCAATGTCCTAACCGTTCTGTCTGTCGCTATCTTATATGGCCTACACCATTGTCGTCAAAATTGGCACTTCCAGTTTGACCCAGCCGGATACCGGACATCTGGCGTTATCCACCTTGGCGACGCTGGTGGAAACGCTGACCCGCCTGCGCCGAGAGGGACATCGGGTGGTTCTGGTGTCCTCCGGCGCGGTGGGGGTGGGGCGCGATCGCCTGGGACTGACGGAACGACCCCGCGCGATCGCCCTCAAACAGGCCGTCGCCGCGGTCGGACAGGGCCGGCTGATCCGCGTCTACGACGACCTCTTTACGTCCCTCCAACAACCCATCGCCCAAGTCCTCCTCACCCGCGGCGACCTGGTGCAGCGTGGTGGCTACGTCAACGCCTACAACACCTTCCAACAATTGCTCAAACTCGGCGTCGTCCCCATCGTCAACGAAAACGACACCGTGGCCGTCGATGAACTCCGCTTCGGCGACAACGACACCCTTTCGGCTTTGGTGGCGAGTTTGGTGGAGGCGGACTGGCTGTTTTTACTGACGGATGTTGATCGCCTCTATTCCGCCGACCCCCGCAGCGACCCCGACGCCCAACCCATCCACCTCGTCAAGCACATCGGACAGTTGCAGGAATTTCAAGTCCAAGTCGGAAACTCCCGCAGCAGTTGGGGGACCGGGGGGATGGTCACGAAAATTGAAGCGGCCCGCATCGCCACGGGTTCCGGGGTGCGGACGGCGATCGCGGACGGGAAACACCCCGAAAATATCGAAAAAATCCTGCGCGGAGAGGCGATCGGCACCCAGTTTGAACCCCAATCCTGCCCCGTCAACTCCCGCCGCCACTGGATCGCTAACGTCCTCGTCCCGGCGGGCAAATTGTACCTCGATCCGGGGGCGGTGCGGGCGATCCGGGAGGGCGGCAAATCCCTCCTCGCGGCCGGTGTAACCCGTGTGGAAGGCGGGTTTCAACCGCACGATGCGGTGCAGTTGTGCGACGGCGGCGATCGGGAAATCGCCCGGGGATTGGTGAATTACAGCAGCGCGGAAATGGAAAAAATCCGGGGTTCTCGTTCCGAACACATTCCCGAAATCCTCGGCTATGCGGGGGCGGAAACCGTCGTTCACCGGGACAACCTGGTGATTTCTATCAATTGACAATT
>JBNGCR010000015.1:3415-25086 GCA_050045915.1 Limnospira sp. | reverse complement strand
GGGCGGAAACCGTCGTTCACCGGGACAACCTGGTGATTTCTATCAATTGACAATTGATAATTGTCAATTCATTTCCCGATTCCCGACTCCCGACTCCCGACTCCCCTATCAACCCGACTCCCAATCAAAAAGATGGGGTTCCTGGCTAACCCCATCTAGATTGATCTTCTCGAATTCAATAACGACTTTACAGCAACCTTCAACTTCAGCTCGTGGCGTTTCGATCTAAATTCTCTTCAACTTGGCTCAGAACATCGAACAGGAGCGTGATGCTCCAATCTGCGTAGTGCGCGAATTTTTTCATGATTTGATTCAAACTCGATCCCGAATAATCTTGACTGGAACGATGGCTAGGCTGAGGAGCCTTGAGAGACGATATCAGCGTGTTGTCATCTGTGATCATAGCAAAGTGCTTGTCTAAGTTTTATTCGGTCTGGTGTCTTCAAGTAAATTGTACATACAGAGTATAGCACAAGTATTGCACAAGTATTGCATCCGCCTCTGGGAGAGAGCCAAAATATCCCCAAAGGGGGATGCAAAACCGGAACAAAAATTTGCAGATCCCTAGTCAGAGCGGCGCAGGAGATGTCATGATAGTAGATGTATGTTGTATGTACATCCGAAGTCTATGCCGCGAACTAAACCCCCCTCCAACAAAGTTCTGACGATCCGCCTGACCGAATCTGATTTCCGGCATCTGGAGGAGTTTTGCGCCGAAAAGGGCAAGACCAAAACCGAAGTTCTCGTCGATCTGATCCGCCGGTTAAAATTACCCAGTCAGAGACTCACGGTGTCTCGTTGAAGTCGATCCCCCGTCCAATGTTTCATATCCTTTCTGGGGTTGAACCCGATCCGTCCGCATCTAAACCGATACGAAAAATTTATACGACCGATTGGTTTTTCTGTACTGTTAGATGGGGCGATAGGTACGCGATCGCGGATCGCGCCCAAACCCGTCAAATCCCCGCCTCCCGGCACATACAGCCACAGCACCTTGGGAAGGCGGGGAAACAATTAACAATTAACAATTAATAATTGTTAATTCATCCTTACATCCAACAAATTAAACGAGTCAGAATAGTTAGAAGACACGACGGTTATTCTGCTCAGTTTTTGATTGACCATACCCGGGAGGAAAAAAAGAAATTAATAGGAAAACAATCTGGCTTAGATGTTGGTTTAAATCATTTCTACACCGATTCTGAAGGCAATAAAGTTGATAATCCTCGGTTTCTAAGAAAAGATGAACGCAAGATTAAAAAACTACAAAAGCGTTTATCTCGTACTAAAAAAGGTAGCAAAAATAGGATTAAAGCTAGGAATCGGTTGGGTAGAGCGCATCTCAAGGTATCACGCAGACGTAACGACTTTGCTTGTAAAGAGGCACAGCGCGTCATACAGTCTAACGACTTGATAGCGATAGAAGACCTCAAAGTGCGTAACATGGTAAAAAACCATCATTTAGCCCAATCAATTAGTGATGCTGCTTGGTATAAATTCAGGAAATGGTTGGAATATTTTGGCAGCATTTATGGAGTTCCAGTTATCGCAGTTGAACCTAAAAATACTTCTCAGAACTGCTCAAACTGCGGTCAAAAAGTCATTAAAACTTTAAGCACCAGAACTCATAAATGTCCTCACTGCGGTTCTGAAGCAGACAGGGATGAAAATGCCGCTATCAATATTCTTCAATCAGCCCTCAAACAGCTATCAACTACCCTGGGGCGCAGGGAAAGTAACGTCTCTGGAGAGACTGGCCTCTGCTTGAATGGGGAAACCCGTTCCGTGTAAGCTGACTCGCCGAAAGAGAAAGTCTGGATAGTGATATTCAGAATCCCCGTCACTTTAGTGCGGGGAGTACGTCAAAGGACTCGCAGCAGGTTGGGGATGTGATCGACGATATCGAGTTGGCGGAGTTCGTCTAACGCTTGGTGGAAGTTGCCTTCCAGGACGTCGTGGGTGACGACGACGATTTCCGCGAGTTTGCCGTGGGAGTCGATTTGGACGATGGATTCCAGGCTGACGTCGTGGTTGCCGAAGCAGGTTCCCAAGTTGCCGATCACTCCCGGCAGATCGCGGGTGATGAAACGGGCGTAAAATCGGGTGGTCAAGTCCTTCATCGGCGCCAGGTTGCAGTAGTGCTGGTGGGTGCAACTCATCAGCGGGTGGGCGGTGAAGGGGATGTCTGCTTTGGGGGGTTGGGTGGTGAGGATGGCGACGATATTGAGGATGTCGGAAACGACGGCGCTGGCGGTGGGGCCGGCTCCGGCTCCGGGGCCGAAGAACATCACCTGTCCGATGGGTTCCCCTTCTACGACGATCGCATTATTGACGCCGTTGATACTGGCGAGGGGGTGCAGTTTGGGAACCAGGGTGGGGTGGACCCGCACGGAGAGTAAATCGTTGTCCGGGGTGGCGACGGGATCTCGGCGGGCGATCGCGAGTAACTTAATGGTAAACCCGAGGCGATCGGCGTAGGCGATATCGGTGGCGGTGACGCCCCGGATGCCTTCGCAATACACCTCGTCCAATTTGATGCGCCCCCCGAAGGCGAGGGAGGCCAAAATTGCGATTTTGTCCGCCGCGTCCAAGCCGTCCACGTCGGCGGTGGGGTCGGCTTCGGCGTAGCCCAATTCCTGGGCCTGTTTGAGCACGTCGTCGAAGGGGGCGCCTTCGGCCTGCATCCGGGTCAAAATGTAGTTGGTGGTGCCGTTGACGATGCCCGTGACGGTGTGGATGCGGTTGGCGCCGAGGGATTCTTTCAGGGGTTGGATGACGGGGATGCCGCCCCCGACGGCGGCTTCGAGGAGGACGTAAACGCCTTTTTCTGAGGCGGCGTCGAAGATTTCGCTGCCGTAGCGGGAGATGACGGCTTTGTTGGCGGTGACGATGTGTTTGCCGTGGGCGATCGCTTTCAGGATCAGCGATCGCGCCGGTTCCAGACCTCCGATCAGTTCCACGACGATATCCACTTCCGGATCGGTGACGATCGCTTCCAAATTGTCGGTCAGCAGGGGTTCGGGCAAGTCGATTCCCCGGGACTTGTTGAGCGATCGTACCCCCACCCGATGCAGCGTCAGCGCCTGCAACAGCGGATGGCGACCGTCGCGATCGCACAGGATTTTGGCGGTTCCCGTCCCGACTGTTCCCAATCCCAACAAACCGATTTTAAAAGCCACGATTCCAACCTGTCACTCAACTTTGCTGTTAAACCATTTTTACACCCTCCGCCCCCCCTTCTGGCGCCCGAACCGCCGACTCGCGCAAAAATCTCCGTCAACGGGGCAGAACGTAAAGTTTTGTAAATCTTGTGTGGGGTCTAACCCATCACGGGTTATACTACTCATATAGTAGATGCACCCTGATTCGAGCGCCCATCACACTTAAAAAGGTGGGGGCGTTTTTTTATGGGGGTGTAGTGGGTAGGGTGTAGGGTGTAGGGTGTAGGGTGTAGGGAATTTTAGATTTTAGATTTTAGATTCTTTCCATCTTTGCCTCTAAACCCCCTCCGCTTCCTCCGCTTCCTCCGCCTCCTCTGCCCTCCCCCGCGACGCCATAGAATTGAGGGCAAAGTGCAATTCGGAGATAGCGTTACAATGCCCGAGACTCAGCCCATTGTTTCTCCCGAGTGGTTGGCCGAAAATTTGGATAATCCCGGAGTGAGGGTCGTGGACTGTCGCTTTGCCCTCGGCGACCCGGAGTTGGGACGACAGCAGTATTTGGAAAGTCACATTCCGGGGGCAGTTTATCTGGATTTGGAACGGGATTTGTCCTCGCCGGTGGAAAAACACGGGGGACGGCATCCCCTCCCCGATATTGACGAACTCGCCGGGAAACTCTCCAACCTGGGGATCGAGTTTGGAGAAACCTTGGTGGTGGCCTACGACGATTCCCGGTTCGGATTTGCGGGGCGGCTGTGGTGGCTGTTGCGCTACATGGGCCACGATCGCGTCGCTTTGCTCGATGGGGGGTTCGGCGGTTGGAAAGCTGCCGGTTATCCGGTGACGGCGGATATTTCGAGTCCGGAACCGGCGCAGTTTGAGCCGCAATTGCGATCGGATTGGGTGGTGGATTTCGAGGACGTGAAAACCCGGAAAGACCGGCCGGGGGTGGTTTTGATCGACTCCCGCGATCGCGATCGCTACTCGGGAGAACGGGAGCCCATCGACCCCATCGCCGGACACATCCCCGGCGCGGTCAATTTGCCCTGGCGGGACGTTTCCGACGCCGGGGGATTTCTCAAATTTGCCGAACAGCCCGGACGCTGGGAAAATTACAAAGACGCGGAAGAGATTGTCGTCTACTGCGGTTCCGGGGTGACGGCCTGCATCAATCTGCTGACCCTGGAATTGGCGGGATTATCCCAGGGTAAACTGTACCCGGGGAGTTGGAGCGACTGGTGTTCGTACCAACTCGACCCGGAAGATTAGCGGCACCCCAGGGAGTACCGGGTCGAGACGCCGGTGACGGGGTTGATGCCATCGGCCCGCTGGCAGAGTCGGCGCAACTGTTCGCCGTCCAACAGTGCGTCGGTGAAATCGGCCCCGGTGATATCTGTGTCGTCGAAGGTGGAGCCGAAAAATAGGGCCTCCACAAAAATCGAATTGCTCAGGTCGGCTTCCGTAAAATCGGCCTGGTCGAGCATCGCATAGGTGAGGTCGGCCCCCCGCATCGTCACCCCCAGCAGGGTGGCGCGGCTGAACACCGAACCCCGCAGTTCGGAGTTGTCGAAGTTGGCATATTCCAAGTTGGAGTTGGCAAATTCCGCCGCGGGGAGGGACTGGTTGGAAAAATCCCGGTGTTGGAGCAAGCTGTGGTTGAAAAACAGGTGGGCCGGGTTTTCCGCGGCGCGGGCGACTCCGGGCCAAAGTAACAGCAATCCGGCGAACAGCGCGATCGCGATTTGTCGAACTCTTTTTTTCATTGTCGTCAGTGTTGATAGAGTCATATCCAATCCGGGTAATTAATCCGAAAACATTTGAGTAGCCGTCTTCGCTCCACAAGACAATTGACCTTGGCCCTTTCCCCCTTACCCTTGCTTCCCTCCCTACACCCTACACCCTACACCCTACACCCGGCGCGCAGCGCTATATCTACCCAGGATAGCGAATTGAATCGGCGTTACCGTTACAATGGGAACGCAACGATGAGGTTAAGACAAACTCATGGTCAATTTCTTCGTTACCTGGCTCTTGGCAGCCATTGCACTCTCAATTACAGCGTATCTGGTTCCGGGCCTGACGATCGCCAGTTGGCAGGCGGCGGCGGTGGGGGCGATCGTCATGGGGTTGGTGAATGCGATCGTCAAACCGATTATAACCATTCTCACCCTTCCCCTGACGTTGTTAACTTTGGGGTTATTTCTGTTCGTCGTCAACGCCATTTCCATTTCCCTGGTGGGATTCTTCACCCCGGGCTTTACCGTGGCGGGATTCTGGCCGGCGCTGTTCGGTTCTATCGTCCTGTCCCTCGTCACTTGGATTATCGGTCAATTCACGGGCCGGGGAGAGACGGAAGCCTAAGTTTTAATTGGGATTTTGATGAGGGTTTCGAGTTGTCGGATTTTCGGGCAATTTGAAACCCTTCGCCGTTCAGTTGTAGCGCTTCAGCGCATTTCACTGGGGCTGAAGCCCAACACCGGATGATTTTGATATTATTTACGATGGCAATTTAATTGACCGCAAAATCTCCATATTGGCGCATGATCGGAGAATGGTAAGCCAAAACGATATCGGTTTTGGGAATGCCTTGTTCCGCGAGTTCGTTGGCGAAGCCGACTTCCGTGCCGTCATATTGAATCCAAATTTTTTCCCCTTGGATGTCAGCGTGAATTAAAACGCCATAAACCCGCCGATTTTGCAGCCAACCGGCTCGCAAGACTTGATAGCGATCGCGATCGTAGTCGAACAAAATCTCCATCTCGATTTCGCCGTAGGCGGGTTTGATTTTGCCGTGTTCCAGGAGCGTTTTCGTTATGATTTCTCGGTATTTGCTGATTTTATCCATTGCGATATCCTCCGATTTGTGATTTGATTTTAACCGGATATTGAGACGATAATTTACAGCAACAATGGTTCGATCTTGGCTTGTACTTCCTCAATCACAGATGCGGGGGCGGACTCGACAAATCGGACGCGACGGGCTTTCCAATCCAAACATTTGATTTGATCGGCGAGAATCACCCCCTCGATCGCCAATTCGGATGGCAAGGAAACTTCAAAAGGATAGCCTTTTTTCTGTCTGGTAATGGGGACGAACAAAGCCAAAGAACTTCTCTCATTGTAGGCGATCGGCGAAATCACCAAAGCCGGACGATGCCCCCTCTGTTCGTGTCCCTTGGTCGGATCGAAATCCAAATAAACGATATCTCCCCGGCTGGGAATATAAATGTTTTCCGATTCTACCATAATTCATTGCCCATCGCCGTCCCACTGTCGATTTCAGCGTGACGATTCTCGGGGGTGATGCCCTCGATCAGGTCGTCGAGCGAGTAATGCTTGCGGTTTTTGGGTTTGATGACGAGGGTTTTATCGACCACGGTAAAATCGATCTCGACCCCTTCCGATAAATCGAGCTGTTTTGCCAAATTCTGGGGAATGCGAACGGCGAGGCTATTTCCCCATTTCGCAACGGTTGTCATCATTTTTTGTATTTCCTTTTTGCAAAGTAGAATCGACCCTTTCACCTGGCTTGCACGTCAAGTATATACAGGGTCTCTACAGTATAGCGCTTCTCGATCGCACCGACCCTATGCTTCCGTCTTTTTCAAATACCCCCGCGGCGCGATCATCCAATTTTGATAAAAGCGGGTGCTCTCGTTGCCGATCAACACCGTCGTCAGCATATCCACGGGGATTTCCAGCAATTTTTCTAAGGTGGTGAGGGCGATTTCTTCATCGGGGCGGTAGGCCGATCGCACGATCGCGACGGGGGTTTCCGGGGGGCGGTATTGCAAGAAAATCTCCCGGGCGACGGCTAGTTGTTCGGTGCGGGTGCGCGATCGCGGGTTGTACAAGGCGCAGGCAAAATCCGCCATCGCCGCGGCCTTCAGGCGCTTCTCGATGACTTCCCAGGGCGTGAGCAGGTCGCTGAGGCTGATCGCGCAAAAATCGTGCATCAGGGGGGTTCCCACCCGCGCAGCGGTCGCCTGGAGGGCACTGATGCCGGGGAGTACCTCCACGTTGGGAGTCCGGCCGTCCCAGCCCCGCGATCGCAGCACTTCCAAAACCAACCCGGCCATGCCGTAGATGCCGCAGTCCCCGGAGGACACCACCGCCACCGTCAGCCCCCACCCGGCCAGGTCGATGGCCCGTTCGGCGCGATCGCGTTCCCGGGTGATGGGGAAGGATTCGACGATTTGCCCCGGCCGCAGTAAGGGCGAAATCAAGTCCAAATACAGGCCGTAACCGACGACCGCATCCGCCCCCGCGACGGCAGTTTGGGCCGCCGGAGTCATCTGGGACAACTCCCCGGGACCGATGCCAACGAGCCGCAGTTCCCCCGTCCGTCCGGTATATTCCCGTTCTGACTCGGCCACGGCCACCGTCACCGCCTGTCCGATTCGCTCTTCCCCTTCCGGGGGGGCGGCTTCGACCCGGTGGATTTGTTTGGGAACCCGCAGGGTGTCGGCCCCCGCCGCCCGCAGTGCCGCTGCCTCGGCCACGCTGGGAGTCCCCACTTCCCGATCCACCACTGCGGAGGGGTTTGGGACCTTCAGCGATCGCAATTCTTCCGGCGAAAAGGTCAGCAAAGGCCAACCGCGATCGCGACACAGTTCCACCAACCCCGCCTCGTCCGCTTTCAGGTCGAGGGTGGCAATTCCAGCGATGGCGTCGGGGGTCAAATTCTGTTCCCGGAATACCGCCTCGATGGCCGTTTCGATGACCGTTCGGGGGGTGCGGCGTTCGCAAC
This sequence comes from Limnospira sp., assembly GCA_050045915.1. Taxonomy (GTDB): domain Bacteria; phylum Cyanobacteriota; class Cyanobacteriia; order Cyanobacteriales; family Microcoleaceae; genus Limnospira. The sequence continues at coordinate 17,175 of JBNGCR010000015.1, read as the reverse complement.
CCACCCCCACCCATAGGACTCGCGGATGCCACCGCACCTCGGGAGAGTCGGAGGACTCCCGCCGTTGAATGTCAATCCGGACGGTCGGCCCGGGGGGGATAGTTTCGGTTTCGATAAACTCGAACGTGTGATGTTCGGGGAGGGCCGATCGCCACAGGGTCGAACCGGCGGTTTGAATCACCCGAACCCTTTCCCCACGGGCGATCGCGGCGCTCACCCCCGTCCAGTCCCCGTCCCCCCGATGCCAGCCGAAGGGTGTCCCCAACAGGTCGGCGGCGGGAAGTCCAGAACTAGCCGAAGCTCCCGTCAGGACGGGTTTCGCCCCCAACTGGCGGGCGACGAGTTGGGCGAGGCGATCGGCCCCCCCCTGATGGCCGCCGCACAGGCTGATCGCGAACTGGCCTTGGGCGTCCAGAACGACAACCGCCGGGTCCGTCGATTTATCCTGGAGGAGGGGGGCGATGAGGCGAACCACTGCCCCGCAAGCCATGCAGAAGACGAGGGCGCGGTAGGTCGGCCACAGATCCGCCAGCAATTCCCGCATCGGGCCTTCGTAGACTCGGGTTCCCTCCAGGTCAGCCAAAGCCGGCGGTACATACAGGGTTCCCCCTGCGACCTGACAGAGGGGTTGCAGTTGTCTGGCGCCGTCGGGGGTGGTTGCGATCGCCGCCAGGGGATGGAAGGTTTTAAACTGGGATAAAATCATCGGCTCTGGAATTGGGCTTGCTCGGGAGGTGGTTGCAAACTTGTATTGTAAATTGAAATCTCATTAATTGGTATTCTTTTTTTAAAATAGCATGAACATGAAAAGGTTTAAAGGTCGGATTAAAGCTAAAATTTCCACCATTCCCATCAAGTTTTTATTGGTCGTTCCCTTCACGTTGCAAATTCTGGTAACGGTCGGCTTGGTGGGCTACTTTTCCTATCGCAGCGGACAACAAGCGGTCGAAAAGCTGGCCGGCAGATTGATGGAGAAAGTGGGCGATCAGATCATCCAAAATATTGAATATTATGTGCAACTTCCCGATTATATCACCCAATCCAATGCCCAATTGATCAACTCCGGAATGTTGGACGGGACAAACATTGATGCGATGGAAAAATATTTTGTCGAACAGATCAATATTTTTCCCAACATGAGTTCGATTTATATCGCGACGAACGACAGCCAGTTTCGGGTCGTCGCCAAAATCGAAGCCGACTCTTTGCTGATTCGCGACTGGGAGGAATCGACGGGTAATTTTAATAACTATGTCGCCGACTTACAGGGAAATCGCCTCTATTTAAAAAATGTTATTCCGAATTACGATCTCTACAACGATCCGCCAGATCGGCCGTGGTACAAACGGGCGATTTCGGCTCCCGATGGACTTTGGATTATCGTTGTTTCCGGTGTCAAGGGAATGGAAAGTCGGATTTTAGTTCTCGTGCGATCGCTGCCGTTTAAAGACCGCGATGGGACGGTTAAAGGTGTCCTGGGTGCGGCTCTATTTTTGGATCAAATGGGAGATTTTTTAAAAGAATTAAAAATCTCCCAAAATGGACAATATTTTATTATGGATAAGGCGGGTTTTTTGATCGCGACATCGACGGGAGAAGCGCCCTTCATGCGGGGCAAAAAATTGGGGGTCAATGTCGAAAATAACGACCCCCAACAAAGGAGGCTTCACGTCCGATATAGTGAGGATCTGTTGACCCGATTTGCGGGAAATTTAGCGATCAAGAATTTCATAGAAGCCGGCATCAAAACTCCTCAAAATAGTGATTTCAAAAAAAATCACAAATCTTATTTTATTCGATTCATACCTTTGTCAATTTTTCCAGAACTAGATTGGGTCGTCGTCATTGTAGTGCCCCGATCTGATTTCATGTCGGAAATAAACGAAAACAGAAATCGGACGTTTATGTTTTGTTTTTTGGCATTTTTGGGGGCAACATTGATTGGAAAGAGGACGGCAGAAGAAATTATACGACCCTTAGAAAAACTGAATGAAAATATCAAAAAAATTGCGTCAAAAGAGATCGAAAATCATCCCCTCAAGACTCGGATCAGAGAATTGCACGAAATCGAAAATTCGTTTCAAAAAATGGCGGGGCGACTCGACGCATCTTTTCGAGCTTTAAAAAATAGCGAATCCAAATTTTCGACAGTTTTAAACACCATACCTGTCGGAATTAGTGTATTTGATGTTTCGGGGCGACTGATTCTGCTCAATCAAGTGGGAGAAGCGATTTTAGGACGGGGAATTCTGGAAATTCCGATATCGCAGCTTTCTGAAGCTTATCAAATTTATATTGCGGGGAGCGATCGCCTTTATCCCCCCGATTACCTCCCCGTCGTCCGGGCACTGCGTGGGGAAACTGTTTGCAGGCAAGATATAGAAATTGAGAATAATGGTCGCCGAATTCCCTTGGAAATTCAGTCCGTCCCAGTTTTTGACGAATCGGGTCAAATTATTTACGCAATTAACGCCTTTCAGGATGTCACAGAACGGCGAAAAGCCGAACAGTTGCGCGTCAATTATCAACGGGATCTCGAGGGCAAGGTCGCAGAGAAAACCGCCGCTTTGCAGGAAAATGAAATCAGGCTTAAAGAAGCGCAGAGAATCGCCCATGTCGGCAGTTGGGAATTGGATGTGGGGACAAAAACTTCCGCTTGGTCGGAGGAAATGTATCGCATTGCGGGGCGCGATCCGGTTTCTTTTGATATTACCTATTCTAATATTTTAAATCTGCTTCCCCTCGAAGATCGAGACAAGTTAAAAAAGGCAGTCGAACGGGCGATCGCGGACGGAACCCCCTACGAAGTTGAACATCGAATCCTTGGTCTAGACGGTTCGGTTCGCCACGTCGTCAGCCGGGGAGAAGCCATTTTTGACGAGAGGGGAAAGGTGGTCAAAGTGCGTGGCACGGGGGCGGATATCAGCGGTCGCAAACAGGCAGAAATCGAACTTCAAAAAGCCAAGGAAAAAGCCGAGGCAAACGTGGAGGCAAAAAGTGGATTTATTGCCAACATGAGCCACGAACTGCGATCGCCCCTCAACGCCATTTTGGGATTTGCCCGCTTGCTGATGAACGATTCAGAATTGACCTCCCAGCAGCGCGAAAATGCAGACCTTATTTATCAAAGTGGCAACTATCTCTTGACTTTGATCAATCAAGTTTTGGATTTGGCGAAACTCGAATCGGGTTGCACGACAGTTAATCCGACGATTTTTAATTTGGAAAATTTGCTGTACGAACTTGAAAATTTATTGTCCCTACAAGCCCAAAATAAAGGGCTTCAGTTGACCTTTAAAATTGAACCTGCCGTTCCGATAACGATCCGGACTGATGAAATGAAGCTGCGCCAAGTTCTGATTAATTTAATCAGTAATGCCATTAAGTTTACCGAAACGGGATGGATCGAAGTTCGGGTCGCGATCGCATCGAAAATCCCCCCCTCAACCCTCAAACTGTCCTTCGCGGTGGAAGACACCGGCCCCGGAATTTCCCCCGCAGAACAACGGCACTTATTTGCGGCTTTCATGCAAACGGAAGTTGGAAGACACAGCAAAAGCGGAACCGGACTCGGCTTGAAAATTAGCCGAGAATTCGTACAGTTGATGGGTGGAGATATTCAAGTTAATAGTCAACCGGGTGTCGGTAGTACGTTTGAATTTAGTATTCTGACGACAAAAATTGAACCGACTTTCCTCTCAGAAACCCTCTCCAGTCAACCCTCCCTCAGCCTCAAACCTGGACAGTTTAATTATCGGATTCTGGTGGTCGATGATAATCTGCCCAACCGTCGATTACTTGTTCAATTTTTGGCTCCTTTCCAAGTTGAAATTCGCGAGGCAGAAAATGGTCTGGAGGCGATCGCATTGTGGAAACAGTGGCAGCCCCAGTTGATTTGGATGGATCTGTGGATGCCGGTGATGGACGGATATGAAGCGACCCAAATTATTCGTGAAATTGAAGCCGAAAAGAGCATCGATCCCGTGGTCATTATCGCGATTTCAGCTATCAGTTTTGAACCCGATGACGGGGATGATGCGATGGCTGGATTTAATGAGTTTATCGGAAAACCTTTTCAGGAAAAATCTATTTTTTATGTCCTAAACAATTATTTAAAAAACCTGCGTTATCGAGATCGGAACTTCAGTGCGATCTCCGAAAAAAAAGCCGCGATCGCATCGATTTCAAATTTAGAAGAAATGATGAAAAATTTGACAAAATCCCAGATAGATGACCTCGAAGAGGCTTTGATTCTGGGCAGTACGGACGGCATCAAATTGGTCATCCAAACCTTTGAAGATAGCCATCCAGAACTCGCCAAAATTTTATTACCAATGGCGGATCATTTCAAGTATCTCCAACTGCTTAATCTGATTGATTTGGTTCGGTGAAACGGCGCTTAAAACGGCGATCGCGGTAGTGCAGTTTGCGCCGGTTACAGGCCCAACAGAGGGTCTGCAAATTGCTCAGATCGTTCGTCCCGCCCCGGGCTAGGGCGATGATATGGTCGATAGTCAATTGAGTTTCCTGCCCCGTCCGGCCGCAACTTTGACAGGTGTGGTGATCGCGTTCATAAACATATTTTCGGACGGCGGGAGGAAAGGGAATGCGGGGTGTTTTTTCCATTCTCATTCTAACACAAAAATTTCCAAAAATGTACCCCTCCCCTTGCCAAGGGGAGGGTTGGGAGGGTTCAAAACTAATGGTTAACAGAAGCGATCGGCCGTTCCGAATTAAACTCCGCTTCTGCGGAATCGATCGCCGCGATCGCATCAATTTCCACCTCGCTTTGTTCCGGCAAATCCGAAACAGTTTCGAGATCAGAAGGCAGAATCAGAGGCAATTTTCCGCGCCCCAAACCCATCGCCACCAGACAATCATTGATGGCATTGATTGACTCATTGTAAGCCCCGATATTCTCTTCAATTTCCGCCTGGAGCTGGCGGTTGCGGTTCAACTGTTCTTCCGCTTCAATTTCCAAAGTTTTCGCCAAATTTGCCCGGGCTGCTTCATACTGTGCAAAAATCGCCTCTTGGTGGTCTTTCACCCCCGCCAATAGATGGTCGTTGAGGGTGACATCAATTGTCGTCCGAAACCGTCGTAAAACCGTCTGTTTGACCTTCTTCTCAAAGTCAACTTTCAACAATTGTCGGATCGCCGGTTCCGCCTCAACCATTCCCTGATAGTCCGCACTCCGGCAGGCTTGCTGCAAGGTTTGACGCAGTTGAAAATGAGGCACCGTTCCCTCCGCATAAAATTCCGGCGTTTCCCTCACATAAGTCCCGCATTCGGTCCGCGCTGCACTCATCAGCGCGTCACGCACCCGGCCGTTGAGTTGATTTAAAGTGGTGTCGATGCCGCCGTCATTTCCCAAAAGCCGGTACAATCGCCGGTAAAAATCCGCCTGATGCACCGTTTCCGTCAACTGTCGGAAGAAATTTTGAATCAACGTTTCGCAGGACTCCAACAGCGTGGTTTTGAGATCGTCGGACAGGCTGTAAAATGCCTCCGCCAAAATTGCCAGCAGGGGGACGACGGCACTTTCCTCGTGGCTGCGTTGGGCGCGTTTGTAGGTTTGACCGACGGAGAAATTTTGGATCAAATGGTCGAGGCGATCGAGCATTTGCTTTTGCAGCAGGCGAAAATCTCGCTCGTAACTGTCGTTTTCATTGCTGGCGACGGTGCGATTCAAATATCCGCTGATACACTGATAAAATTCCTCCCCGATCACCCGCAGATCTTGGCTGAGTTGCCGCAATTGCTGCTCTTTGATAGCGTCGATTTCCTGGGGCTGACTTTCTAAATTCCACCAGGTGTGTAGATAATGATCCCTCAAATCGATACAAATGGGGCGCAGGTCGTCCGCGAACACTTCAAACAGTTGCGGCCGCCGGTCTTCCGTGAGGTAGCGAGTGATCTCGTGGCGAAATTGTTCGATACCGCTGTCGAGAACAAGTTGTTCGATCAAGTTGACGCCGTGGGCGTTGAGAATTTGCAGGTATTTTTCCTGGTGAGTTTCGGCGCAACCGATCGCGGGGGTGATCGGAAAGCGGCTGCGGGACACCTGGCCGGAGGTGAAAAAGTAGCTGTTAAATTCGACGACAAATTTGGGAGTTTGTTCGTTTCCCCCGCCATTTTGAGCCGCAAACGTCGAATCCAAACCCCAGCGATCGCCCCCGTTCGTACTGCGGATAAGGCTGCCATAAAACCCGAGTAAACCGCTGGTTTTGTAGGTGCGATCGGCGCTCCAAAACTGGGTTTCGATGTGATGGTTCAGGCGATTTTTGAGTTGGTCGTCGTACCAAGTCGCATCGATATGGTTGAAAACGTAAAACACGCGATCGCGGATGTTAGAATTATTTTGAATTCGTTCGAGTAATTGCGTCTCCTCCGAGGTCAGTTCCCCGTTTGCAGCCGTTTTGAATACGCACACCACCGCCGATGTTTCCGAGTGCTCAATTTTTTCGTAGGCGATGCGGGCATCCCGTTTTACGGGGGCATCAATTCCGGGGGTGTCGATGATGACGTTGCCATCTTCGAGGAGGGGATGGTGGCAGTAATATTCGATTTTTTGAAGGACGGCGCTGTTTTCGCTGCGGCGGGCGTAGCGGGACGCTTCTTCCAAGCTTTTGGCATCGAGTTGAACCATCGAACAGATGGCGTTGCTGTTGGTGCTGATGCGATCGCGGTTGGCGACAAATCCCGCGATTAATTGTTCCAAAGCTTTGGCACATTTTGCCCGTTCGGTGCGGCTGTCCCCCCCTTCTCGTTCGTATAGGGTTTGGGCCGCCTGTTGGAGTTGTTCGGCCTCCTGAATTGGGTTGAGATTGGCGGGAATTGCCAGTTGCAAAATCTGACACAGTTCGCGGACTTGTTCGCGAATTTCCACTTCGCTCATAAAGGTGAGAATCACCCGTTCTTGAGACGGTTCGGGGGCGTATTCGATATGGCAAACCGTCCCCGTGGCGTGTCCCTGGGCGCTGTAGAGCAGTTCCCGCTCCAGGAGGGCGTTGATCAACATGGATTTTCCCGCGCTGAACGCCCCGGCAAAGACAATTTCAAAGCGGGGAGAAATTGCCTTTTCGAGGGAGGTTCGCACCGCAGACAGATCCCGCGATCGCAGGGATGCCTCCTGAAACAGTAACTTGAGTAGAGCATTTACCCGATCTTCCAAATTTTGACACTGAGGCACTTTTGCATCCATGATCGATACTAATTTCCTTGAATAGTTTGTTGAAATCGTTCAGACCGACTACAGCCCCCCTTTCCAGCATTCCCGAAAATGATCGAAATTTTTTCTTCCCATTTGGGCAATCTTTTGGCTTTAAAGCAGACTGTATAACAGATGTTAAAAAGGGCGATCGCCGGCTGAGACACCCAATTAAAATTTAGGACAGTTCGGAAGCCCGGGCCACCGTAAATTTACTGAATTTTCAGCCGGGAATGCGATCGCCGCCTACCCCCAGCAACATCCGAAGAACTCGTCGGGTTTCCCCGGACCCTGCTCCTTTACCAATTCTTCACACTGGATCTGGCAAGATTTACACAACCTTGAAGACGCCGGCGATAACAATTGAATATACTAAATATTGATAGGAACAGAAGAGGGGTTCAGGCAGTTTAACTAGCTGGATCTACTTCCCCAATATGTTGCTTGATTTAATTCTGTCCGTGAATAACTAGTCGCTTGTCTTAATTCAAAGTAGCCAGTTCACTCGGCTACTTTTTTTTGACCTTAAGGGGTGCTTTTGAGACTCCCTAAATCACCCAACTGTAGGAAGTCAACCTCACTCGGTTTTCATCAAACTGAAATTAGGAATCATCTAGGACGCCGGTTATGAAAATGCTGATCGACATTACCACGGCTCTCTGGGCTTCTTTGCAACCCCGCTCCAACCAATTTGAAATCGATATTTACGGTTTAAACACCTGCGAACTACCTACCGACGAGTTGCAGGCATTGATGACTTGGTTAGTCCGACAACTGGTTAAAACTGGATATAGTGGAAAGTCTTACTTACTCTTCGATCGCGGAAATACGGATTGGAATCGCCTCATTTTGACTTCCATCTTCCGGGAAGAACCGCTGTTTCTGTACCGACTTTGCAAGCGCCCCGATCCTCCCCACTGCGGTTCTCACTGGTTCCTCACCCCCCATCCGAGTTTGAAACTCTATCGACTCCAAACCGAATGTTCATCAGAGTTACCATTTGACCATTAAAAATCACGTTTTTTTATGCAAAAAATCGGGGGAGCTGGAGGCTCCCATTCCGACCTTTAATAAATTAATGAAACCCGAATCAGCCCATATTTTTGAGGGGGCGATCACTTCACATCGAGAATACCGCTGGTTTTCAATTTTGGGTTGAACCGAATGTTTTCCTGGACTCCCCGTTCCGCCAATTCCTCTAAAATTTGGGCTTCCACCCGTCTCGCTACAGTTTTCAGCAGCTTTTCTTTTGCCAATTCATCGAGGGTTTGAAATTGGGAAATTTCCTCGGGTGTCATTTGCGGTCTGACGTCAATGGGTTGATTCCAGCGATCGCTCTCTCCGCCATTCCCCGGAGGGACGGAACCATTTTCAGCGATCCAAGCCGTGCGAATTTCTTCGAGTAACGTCCGACTCGGGCGGGTTATCGTTTGAACTTTGAGCCAGTGGCAATCTCGGGGTTGGCGGACTAAATGCTGTTTGAGACTTTGGAAAACATCTCGAGAATAGCCCACATATTTTAGGATTTTATCCCGGTCAAAAATGGCGTAAACTCCAATTTGACGGGTGAGGCTTTCCGGAATTTTTCCGCCGTCGAGGTAGGGAATTAAATCGAGCTGATCGAGAGAAACGGTGTCAAGTTTTGCAGTCATAGATAGAATGAATTAAATGAAAGCGATCGCGGACAAAGTGAATGGAAAGATCAAAGGCGGCGGTAGATGGCACAGAGGCGACTGGGCTTGAAAATTTTGGCTTTAAACATATAGTTTGGTGGCACGTTGACGATGACATGATCTTCGGATTGATGGTAGGATTCAAATTCCGGTGGCATCCCTTTGGGGGTGTTCGTGCTGTAGGGAACGGGTTGAAACAGTCGCCCCGTAAATTCGACGCGATCGCCTCCAATTTGCCGACTGATTTGATTCAAAAATGTATCGCCGTTGAGGAGGTCAAACAGCAGCGATTCGGCTTCGGGTTCGAGGGTAAAATGACCGTCAAAATTTTCGATAACTTTCAGTTTCACAGTTTTTTTCTCCTGTCGGAATGGTTGAGGCAGGAGCGGTTAAAATTTATCGCCCCGGGCAAAATTACCGCTCTCTACCGTGTATTTTAAAGGGGCGGGAGTCCGTTCCCAACGGTAAAATTGCTCAAATTTGGATGAAGTCTTGTGACGCCCGACCTATCGAATCTTAACAAAGGCTTGACAGCGATATTATTAAATGAGATAGAGGCGGGGCGGACAGTTTGCGTTAGCATGACTCTATGATATTTTTCTCCTATATTGACGAGAGCCATGCAAATGACAGATCCCCCGTCCCCACCCCCCCAAGACGACCGGCGAGATTGGCTGAGAGTAGCGGAATATGTCTCCGTGGGGGCATCCGGGGTGGGTTCGGTGGCCGCGGCGATTTTGTACCGTCCCATTTTGTTGGCGGCGGCCCCGCTCACCGTCGCCCTGGCGTTAAATACCTGGAACCGCCGGCGGTTCGAGGAACAAATCCGAGAAAAAACGGATTCCGCGATCGCGGAGATTCATCAAGTGGTGGGATCGCTACACGATCAGATGCAAACGCTGCCGGGAGAATCGAGGGACGATCTCGACCCGATCGCGGACGTCCTAACCGAATTGCAGCGGGTGACGCGGCGGTTGGAAGAGAATGCCCTGCGTCAGGAGGACTGGGAAATAATGAACGTCCGATTCCAGTTGATGGAAGAGGCGATCGATGCCATCAAACATCAACCGCCGAGTTCGAGTTCGCCCCGCCCGATCTTACCCGAGGACTTGGCGATTCTACCGGATCAATTAGCCGACCTCTACCGGCAGGTGAACGAGTTGCAAACCCAGAATCGAGAGGTAATCAAACCCTTTTTGAAACGCCTGGTGGTAGCGGTGAAGAAACTGCAAGAAAATTAACGATATTCGTCGCCGCAGTCGCCGATAATTTCAAACAAATCTCGCGATCGCCCGGTCACGTCGTGAATTGTTTGGCGATCGCTCTCATCCAGGCTGAAATCGAACACCCTGGCGTTGTCTTCCAAATGTTCGGAGATGCCCAACCTTGCCCCCACCATCGTCCCGGCTACCGTCGGCTGTTCGAGGATATAGCAGACCGCCACGTTGGCGATGCTGACCCCGCGGCGATCGCCGATTTCTTTCAAAACTCCCAGCAACTCTTGGAATAATTTCCACCCGCCCCAGGCATCAATCATGTTTTTATATTTCTTGAGGCTGACGGTTTTCAACATCATGGCGATCGGCTCCGGTTTGCCGAGATACCGCTCCGATAAAAAGCCACCGCAAAGAACGCCGTAGGGGAGCAATTTGATGTCGTGAGCCTTACAGAACTCGACCATTTTCACCAGGGGGCGGCGATCGACCAGGGAAAATTGCACCTGGTTGGAGACAATTTTAATCCCGTTTTCGAGGATAATTTTGAGGCGATCGGTATCGAAGTTCGTCAGGGCCAGATGCTTGATTTTGCCTTCCGATTGCAGCTCTCCCATCAGGCGGAGGGCTTCCAAATAGTTGTCGTCGCGGTAATCCCACCAGTGAAACTGCATGAGATCGAGGGCATCGACGTTCATCCGCTGGCGGGAAATATCGATATTTTTTTCCACCCAATCCCGGGTCATTTTTTGCGGTTTGGGAACCCATTTTGTGAAGGCTTGAACTTCGGATAAAGCCTCCCGACCCCGGGCATCCGCGAGTTGGCGTCTGAACTCGCCGATCAGGTCTTCCGCCGGACCGTAGTGGTCGGCGAGATCCCAAGTCGTGTAGCCGGCGTCATGGTAGGCGAACATACTTTGAATGGCGGCTTTGGGATCGATACGTCCGTGGTACCCGGACACTTGCCACATTCCGTTTAAGATCCGACAGATGTTGAGGTCGGCGGTGAACTGAAATCGGGCTGAAGGTGGTAGCATGGTTGTCCGTGGGTCTTTAATTGTATGCAATAATATATCACGGAATCTCGGAGTCTGAAAACGGGTGCTCGCTCGGGATATGCCGGGATATTGGGGCGGTCGCCGGGATTGTTTCCTTATTTGGACGGTTTTTGGTACGATTTTTGGGGCGATCGCCCGCCGATGAAAGCTGTTCCGAAAACAGACCGATCTGCCGGTTCGTACCCCGCTGCAAACGGGGGTTCGACAGTCCGATTTTTCAGTGCAATTCCCGGAAACAATTTGCCGAAATAAGGGGTCGATTTAAAAAAAATAAAATTTTGATAAATTTTGGCGCATTTTCCGTTCCCCGTGGGAGGATACTCAAAAAGACTTTTCGAGTCCAAACGAAAAAGGAGAAGCCTCCCCGGCGCAGAAAACCCCGGCTTCGGATTCGCCGCGATCGCGGCAAGGGGGAGAAAGTCCGTCTATCTTTAGATAGAAGGGGGATGTGCCGGTCGGAAAGGAGGCTCGGAACGGTCATCTGTAGCCGCCGATGCCGGTGGCACCCGTTGCCGTCCGGAATCCCAAAATCCGGCGATCAATTGCTACAATTAGGGCAATTTTAAAATTTACAACTCAATAATCATTCAAAAACTGATTCAATGAATCTTATGATTCCCCCTCCGGAAAAAAAGTTCCTCGGCAAGTGTAGCATCCCTATAAAAACATGGTTCAGATTCAGTTCCCGGATATCAATCCTTTTCGGGCAAAATTAAAAAAAGAGATGTTGGCAGTCGCCCGGAATACCCCCGTGTCTGCCGTTATCAATCAAATGAATCGAAAGAGAACCGACGCCGCCCTGGTGGTCAATGAGGGGCATTTGGTGGGGGTATTTTGCAGCCAGGATGGGGTCGCGGCGATCGCGTCGGGAAAAACCTTGGCGGACGTGCCGGTGGGGGAAGCGATCGCCCATCCCGCCGTCACCCTGAGCGAATCCGAGGCGGACAATCTCTTCACAATTTTAGATGCGTTTCACAAACATCAAACCCACTGCCTCGTCGTCGTCAATTCCCAAAACCGACCCGTCGGCATCATCACCCCCGCGTCCGTCCAAGAACGGCTGACCCCCTGCGATTTGCTGAGATTTCGGCGGGTCGATGAAGTGATGGAAACCCGAATTTTGGAGGCATCTCCCGAGTTATCCGTCCGCGAGTTAGCCAATTTAATGTCTCAGTCCGCCACCCATTGTGCCGCGATCGTCGGGTCCGATGCCGCCGGTCGGCCTCACCCCATCGGTATCGTCACGGAGTTAGATCTGCTCAAATTTCAAGCTGAAAACCTTGAGAGCGATCGCACCCCAGTCCGCACCCTCATGAGTCATCCCGTCATCAGCGCAGCCCCCCGCGAATCCCTGTGGACGGTTCACCGGCGGATGCTACAGTCCGAAGTCCGACAGTTGGCAGTCGTCGGCGGAGGCGACGGGAAACGCCTCATCGGGCTAGTGACACAAAGGAGCATCCTCAAAGCCGTGAACCCCGCCGATTGGTTGGAGCTGGCGACGAGCCTCCACTCCGGCTTGGAGCAGAGCATGAGCGAACTTTCCCTCCAAATTGCCGAACGCCAGCAGTGCATTCACCATTTCCCACAAAGCCAAGACTACAATTTATTGGATAATTTGGGAGATCTGATCTGTTGCTACAGGCCCGAGGGCATACTGACCTACGTCAATCGGGCGTACTGCGAATATTTTCGGCAACCCCCGGAAGCGCTGCTCGGGCGCAACCTTTTGTCGCTGATTCCAGAAGGCGATCGCGAACGGGTGCGGGGGCACATCGCCACCCTGGCGGAAACGGGGGGAATATTGACCGTCGAACATCAAGTCGTCGCCCCCGACGGTTCCCGGCGCTGGCAAGAGTGGAGTTCTCGGGCCGTGACGGACGCCGGCGGCCGTGTGACCGAAATTCAGGCGATCGGACGGGACATGACCGATCGCAAACAGGCTGAAATTTTACTCAGACAGCAAGTCGAACAGGAGCGGTTGCTCTCGGAAATGACCCAAAGAATCCGGCGATCGCTCGATTTGGACGAAATTCTCAACACCACCGTGGTCGAGGTGCGACAGTGCCTCGACGTCGATCGCGTCTTGATCTATCAATTCGAGCCGGACTGGAGCGGCACCGTCATCGTGGAAGCCGTCCATCCCCAGTACCGCTCCATCAAAGGCCGAAAGTTGAGCGACACTTGCCTGAGCACCGAATACTGTATCGAACCCTACACCCGAGGTCACGTCCACCGGGTCGAGGACATCCACGCCGCCGGACTCCCGGACTGTTACATCGATTTATTGATCGAATTGCAGGTGCGGGCCAACTTGGTGATTCCCATCCTCCAAGGGGAAAAAGTGTGGGGACTCCTGGCAGCCCAAAACTGCGGCGGCCCCCGCCGGTGGCAAGACTGGGAAATTCACCTCCTGCAACAGATCTCCGACCAAGTCTCCATCGCCCTCCACCAAAGTCACCTCTACCGACAAACCCAACAGCAGGCCCACCGAGAACAGGCCCTCAACCGCGTCATCCGCACCATCCGCAACTCCCTCGATCTCAACACCATCTTTCAAGCCTCCACTGCAGAAGTGGGCCAACTGCTCGGCGTCGATCAGGTCAGC
>JBNGCR010000015.1:0-3315 GCA_050045915.1 Limnospira sp. | reverse complement strand
CTTTCAAGCCTCCACTGCAGAAGTGGGCCAACTGCTCGGCGTCGATCAGGTCAGCATCTATCAGTACCACCCCGCCGCCCGACTGTGGCAGGGGGTCGCCGATTACCGCCGCCACTCCCAGATCCCCGACTCCCTGGGGTTGGAAATTCCCGACCGGGACAATCCCCTGGCCGCCCAACTCAAACACTTTCAAGTCGTGCGGATCGACAATACCGAATCTTTGCAGGACGACGTGAACCGGGGCATCGCCACCAATTTTGCCGGGGCCTGGATGCTCGTCCCCCTGGAGGTGAACGAATCCATTTGGGGCAGCCTCAGTTTGTTGACCCTGGGACGGAAGCACCCCTGGGACGATTCGGAAGTCGAGGTCGCCCGCACCATCGCCGACCAACTCGCGATCGCCATCCACCAGTCCCAAATCTACCGCCGCCTGCAACTGGCCAACCAGGAACTCAAACGGCAAGCCACCATCGACGGCCTCACCCAAGTCGCCAACCGCCTCCGCTTCGACACCTACCTGCACCGGGAGTGGCACCGACTCAAACGGGAGCAACAACCCCTGTCCCTGATCCTGTGCGACATCGACCAGTTCAAACGCTACAACGACACCTACGGCCACCCGGCGGGGGATGAATGTCTGATCCGCGTCGCCCAAGCCATCCAACGGAGTATCCGGCGTCCGGCCGATCTGGTCGCCCGCTACGGTGGCGAAGAATTCGGCATCATTCTCCCCAACACCACGGAAGCGGGAGCGATACAAGTCGCCGAAAGCCTCCAAACCGCCGTGGAAGCCCTGCACATTTCCCACATCGCCTCGGACGTCGGCGATTGGGTGACGATCAGTTTGGGGGTCGCCTGCACGGTTCCCACGGCCGAGGGGTCGCCCGCTCACCTGCTCAAAGCGGCGGATTTGGCGCTGTATCAAGCCAAGGAACGGGGGCGGAATCGGTATTGCGTCGGTTGGGTCGGGTGCGATCGCCTGGAGAAAAGTGGGTGATTGCAACAGACCTCTTGAATTCTTAGAATCGCACTGCAATAATTAAATACAGAAAGGCACATTACGAGGGTTTCAAGGAGCTGGAAGGCAGGTGTTTATGGGAGCACCGCTCTTCCAGCTTTTCTTTTGTGTCAAAAATTGGGGCGGGGGAAAAGTGAAAAGTGAAAAGTTCCCGATTCCCGATTCCCGATTCCCGATTCCCGTTTATTCGTCGATCGCGCTTCGGAGACGTTTACAGAAATCGGCGATCGCTTCCAATCCCTGTTCGGCTGGACCGTCGGCGAGGCGCTTGACGAAGGCGCTCCCCACGATCGCCGCGTCGGCGCCCCAGTCCCGCATCTGTCGGGCCTGTTCCGGTTGGGAAATCCCGAATCCCACCCCGATGGGTTTGTCGGTGAGGGCACGCATCTGGTCGAGGAGATCCCGAACCCGACTTTGCACTTGAGTCCGCATCCCCGTCACCCCCGTGACACTGACCAGGTAAATGAATCCCTGGGACCCACGGGCGATCGCTTCGATGCGCTCCCGGGAACTCGTCGGCGCCACCAGCAGGGTCACTTCGATCCCCTGTTCCCGGGCGGGTGCGAGCAGAATTTCCGCCTCTTCCAGGGGCAAGTCGGGGACTACCAACCCCCGCGCCCCCGCGTCGTAAATTTGTTTGAGAAACTGGGGAATCCCCCGGTGCAGGATGGGATTGTAATAGGTAAATAAAATAATCGGGGCCTTGAGGGTGGGACTGACCGTGGTCAGCATTTCCAACACCCCGTCCAAACGAGTCCCCCGGTTAAGCGCCCGGGTCGCCGCCGCCTGGATCACCGGGCCGTCGGCGAGGGGGTCGGAGTAGGGGACCCCCAACTCGATCAGGTTCGCCCCGCTGTCGTCCAAAACCTTGAGGGCTTTGGCGGTGGTTTCCAAGTCGGGGTCGCCGGCGGTGATGAACGGAATTAAAGCGCAGGAAGGGCGATCGGGCGATGCCTCTGGCACGCTTCGCGAACGCAACGCCTCGAACGTTTGAGAAACTGAGATCATGTTGAGAGAGGTAATCGGTTGTTGTCGGGTCGGTTATTTTCGCGGCGGGTTTCAAGAATCTGACGACTCGGACTCGCGATCGATTTCGGCCTGCAGTTGTTCGAGTTCTTCTGGAGTCATTTCTTCGAGTCGTTTCTGAATCACCGCTTCCTCGTAGTCTTTGAGCTGTCGATTGTAGGTCATGTTCTGGGTCAGAGCCCGGAACAGGTAGGTCAGCAGCCAGCCGACTAATCCCCCCACCAACACCGCCTGACTCCAAATGCCGGCATTGGTACTCTCGAGGCCGAAACGCTGGAACGCCCAGTACAGCACCGCCCCCGCCGCAAAAATCCCGATTCCGATCCCGATGACATCAATTCGTCGCATCAGCTTTCAATCTGTCGGGGTTGGGGACGAAAATTCAGGAACGGAGCCAGGAGTATCAGGCCGGGGAAGAAGAAGAAGACCAGAAAATACATGAAGGCCCGCTCGAAGGAACTGGCGACGTACCAGCGGCTCTTGAGGTAGAAGTACAGGGCACCGGGGGCGACGATCAGGTAGGTGCCACCGAGGATGACGTACAGTAACAGTGCGATCGGCATGGTTGGGTGGTTTGGGAATCGAACGACAGATGATGGGGGCGGGGAACAACCCGGCAGAGTTGAACGCGATCGCCCCATCGCTATTTATTATTGCAGGACTCGGGCGCAGCAAGCCAACCCGAGGGCTTATTATTGCACTCAACTGTCCTTTGCGACAGCAGGGCTGTTTCATTCTCGGTTCAAAATTGTCGAGGGTAGTGCCTCTTTCCTCCCCACACCCCCCACCCCAATTCCAGATTGAGCCCACGAGATCGAACGAATTGCTCTGGGGGTGTTGCCAAAATTTTCCAAAAATGCTCAAATAAACAGACGGGATCTTTGTGCGCGAGCGATCGATCCCATTCAACTGGGGGCGTGGCGGAATGGTAGACGCTACGGACTTAGAAAACTGGGCCTTGGGGCGAGAAATCCCTCAAGTGACGGCTCTCAAATTCAGGGAAACCTAAATCTGGTTCCAGACACGGCAATCCTGAGCCAAGCCTTTGAAAGTGCGATCGCTTTCAGAGGAAGGTGCAGAGACTCGACGGGAGCTACCCTAACGTCAAGTCGAGGGTAAAGGGAGAGTCCAATTCTCGAAGCGATCGGGCCGAATCCGGCGATCGCGGCGGCGAAAGCTGCGGGAGGATGAAAATCCGTTGACCTTCACCGGTCGTGTGGGTTCAAGTCCCACCGCCCCCATTTTTTCTCGTCTTATCAAATCCTTATAAT
>JBNGCR010000014.1:25540-51973 GCA_050045915.1 Limnospira sp. | reverse complement strand
GTCAAACCAAAGGATTCGGCAAGCCGAAACCAGCGGTCACTAAGAATGCATGGAGAACAATCAACTGGGCGAAAGTTCAGCGGATGGTCTTCAAGTTGCAAAAACGTATCTATCAAGCGGCTCAATCGGGACAGGAAGCAAAAGCCAGAAGGTTGCAGAGACTCGTTTTGAAGTCATACTACGCAAGGCTCTTAGCGGTAAGGCGTGTGACCCAAGACAACCAAGGCAAGAAAACAGCCGGAGTAGATGGTGTGATAGCAATATCTCCGAAACAAAGGTTCATCCTTGTCGAAGAAATCAAAGGAAACTTCAAAGCCAAGCCATTACGGAGAGTTTGGATACCAAAACCCGGACGGGATGAAAAACGCCCACTGGGAATCCCGACAATCCGAGATAGAGCCAAGCAAGCCTTGGTCAAAATGGCAATGGAACCCTATTGGGAACCATTATTTGAGGAAACAAGCTATGGATTCCGACCCGGACGCTCAACCCTTGACGCAATTGGCAGAATATATGTGGCACTCAACAAATCGAACTATCACGTTCTTGATGCCGACATTGCCAAATGCTTTGACCAAATTGACCATGACTACCTATTATCCAAACTTCATTGTCCAACGACCATCAGGCGTAATATCAAACAATGGTTAAAAGCCGGGGTCATCGACAACGGTGTATTTGACGATACAAAAGCCGGGACACCACAAGGAGAGGTAATCAGTCCACTCCTCGCTAACATCCACAGATGGTAGTTTAAGCAAGAGTCGTACTCATAACAAAGAGACGGCTGAACTAGGAGCCGTGTGAGGTGAAAGTCTCATGCACGGTTCTGAATGGGAGGGGGAGATGGTGACATCTCTCTCGACCCCTAATAGTCAGTGGACACCCCTTGCCTCCGCCAAGGAGGGGTAAGGCTATCGAGTGGGAGAATCCGATGACGTTTGAAGACATCTATCGATTTTTTAAAGAGCCACCGCCGATTTATCTGAACAAGGAGTTGGCGGTGTGTTACGTCTTGTCGGTGTTTTTGCGTGCAGACTCTTACGGAACTGAGTTGATTCAGCGGTTGGAGCAAGAATACGCCACCTATCGGCTCTCCGACACGGTTCTGTATACTGCTTTGAAGTTCTTGGAGCGGGAGGGGACGATCGCGGGATACTGGAAAAAAGTGGACGGTCGGGGGCGCCCCCGGCGGATGTACCAAGTGTTGCCGGAATTCCGCAACCAAGCCCAAGAACTCGCCCGACTCTGGCACGACTACGCATCTCAACGTAAACTAATTTAAAGTAGTTTGCGATCGCACGGCGCAGTTAGTCCCTAAAAATCCATGACCTTCACTGTCATTCCATCCACCTTTTTTCTCACCCTCCTGTTGGGGGTGGGTCTGTTTTTCTTTATCAGAGCTTCCGTCAAGGATCGGACGCAGCAGGAAACCCTGTCCGCCGCCGAAGACGCGGACACCCTGTTGGAGCAAATTCAACACTATTTCAGTTCCCGTGCCTACCGGGCGATCGCGATCGACCCTCAAGACAACGCCATCACCTACGAAGGCATCGTCCGCCCCAGTTGGTTTTTGGCCATCTTTCTCACCCTCCTGACCGCCGTGGGAGCCCTCTGTCTGGGGTTAGTCCTCTCCATGGTCGTCCCCGCCTACGGCAACTGGTTTTTGACCCTCGCCCTGCTTTCCCCCCTCGCCGGTTGGTTTTACTGGCGACAAGCCCGACGGCCCGAGCGGGTTTCCCTCAAACTCGAAGCCGTCATCGGCTCTGAGAACCAAACCCAAAGCATCATCCGGGTGACGGCTCACCGAGATGAACTCATTACCCTCAAACAAACATTGGGCTTGAAACCGTCAGAGTCGGCTTGAACGCCGGCGCCGGTTGTCAACGCCCCAGCGATCGTGTTACAATCGACGACCCCCTGTCGGGCAGGTCATCGAGACGAGATGCTCGTCGCCTCGATGATCCGCCCCTAGCCGGTGGGGTATGGGTATCATTTTTGGACAGCCAAAACTCTCACCTCGCCACTCCGGGTTTGCCAGGTTTTAAGGGCTTACGATGGCTCTCGAACTCAAACAAAAATGTAATTAGACATTGTTGTGTCTCTTCTGATTGCTCGTAACGTTCGCTTTGTCAATGTTTCCAGCACTTGTTCGGGCTGTGGCACTGGCTTAATCCCCCGCTCACCTGCTTAACGACAACCGATAGAGCCAGATACTAGCGACACATATTTGGGTATCGTGATCCTCGAAACATAGCCAGTTAAGGCTTAGACGGGTCAGCTATCCTGTGGCGGGAGGCACGAAGCCCCCGTGCTTGAGCCCGGGGTGCTGACAACATCGAAAATCAGACGCGAGTTGTGGCCGCACTCACCAGGTTAGTTGTTTTTTCGGCAATATGCTTTAAACTGGGAAACAAAAAATGGTTTTCTTCGACATATTGAGCGCCAAATAAGCCCTTCTCGGCCCAGAAATAACGGTCGGTGGTATGCTCATTTCGCTTGACAAGGAGCAAAGCCGGCGGAATAATGCCCTCCGAGTGAATGTACTTTCGGGCTGCTGTTACCGGTTTATCTTCGCCACTAGAAATGCTATATTGAGGCACGCACTCAAGAATTCTCCGTCCTTCTTGTCTGCGACGGCTCTTCCGCTTACGTCTTCTAGCCAACTTCTTTACCTCCTCTTTGAGCAGATGGGTGTAAATATAGCTACCAAATCCGAGAAAAGTATACCGGTTCTGGCCTGAAATTTCAATATCATTTAATAGATTGATACAAATAAGAGAGAATCATCCCGTCGTCCGCGGGGGGCAGATTTTCCCCGGATAGGTTGACCCGAAAGGGTTTGACCGCCTCATTTTGGGCTGAAAAGCCCCCGGAGGAGAATTGTCACGATTTCCTCACGGATAGCGGTTCCACGCCAACCCAAACGCCTATGGCTACGAGTTCCGAATTCGTCACCCTCTGTCAAGCCCAAGTCTCCCTGATCGCCAGTCTAGGAGGCTCCTTGAGCATTGTCTATCTGACAGAAGACTGGGTGAAAGGAGAACGGGGAAAACTGATTCCGATCGCCGCCTACCCAGAAATGCCCGTCGGCTGGGAAGAGGAGCCGGGTCGGACTCGGCTGCCCGACACCGACGACTTCGGGGGGCCGACCCAGCCGATTTTACCCGCCGCCCCGGACTCAAAAATCGATCCGTCTCCCCCGCCGGAGGTGGAATCGTTTCCCGAACCCGAACCCGAAACGGGTTGGCACCCCCCAAACTCCCACCCCGAATCGCCCCGGCGGCAAGTGCTGCCCCTGATGCACGACCGCAGGGTGATGGGCTTTTTAGTCACCGGCCGCGACGATCGCCCCTGGAACTCCCAAGAACGGCGACAGCTCCAGGCGATCGCCCACACCCTCACCACCGCCTGCATTTTGGAGCGGCGTTCCCAATGGCTGCGGGAGCAATTCGCCCGACAGTACCAACTCCAGAGCCGGGAATACGAAACCCTGCACGGGCTGCTGCACCAACTCAAAAGCCCCTTCACCGCCCTGCGAACCTTCGGCAAACTCCTGCTCAAACGCCTCCTCCCCGATGACCGCAACCGCCAACTCGCCAACAACCTGTTGCGGGAGAGCGATCGCATCCAGGAACTGCTCGAACAGGTCGATCGCAGCGTCGAACGGGGCGAAGACGTGCTCGGTTTGCCCCCCCTCGACATCGACATTTCCGAGAGTCCCGAAGCCTCTGAACCGCCCCAAGCCCTGCTCCCGGCCACCGACATCGCCGAACCCCTGCCCGTCGAAGCGATCCTCGATCCCCTCTGGACCTCCGCCTGTGCCATCGCCGACGACCGCCAACTCACCTGCATTTCCGAAATTCCCGCCGCCCTCCCCCCCGTACTCGGCAACGCCAAAGCCCTGCGGGAAGCCCTCGGCAACCTGTTGGACAACGCCCTCAAATACACGCCCCCAGGAGGGCAAATTTACCTGAAAGTCGCCGTCGAGACACCCTCCCGCCTCGGGATCGCCGTCAGCGACACTGGCCCGGGCGTCCCCCCCGGCGACCGCGACCGCCTGTTCGAGCGGGGCTACCGGGGCATCCAAGCCGAAGGCGACATCCCCGGAACCGGCCTGGGACTGGCGATCGCCCGGGACCTCCTCAAGGAAACGGGGGGGGACATCCAGGCCTTTTCCCCCGCCCCCCCCCAATGGCTCCCCCACGCCGTCTCCTCCCAAGACGGGGTGGGAACCACCTTTGTCGTGTGGCTACCCCTGGCGGGTTGACTCCCCAACCCCGATTCCCCCATTCTCCGGACGGGTCGAATTTGGTATCGTATAACCCTTGAGTGCAGTTTCGGCCCCGGCAAAACAAGGCATCATTATCCATTCGCCATCCTCCAATATGCCTCTCACAACACGAACAATGGGTCGAGAATCAAGGAGTCAACTGCGCCGAATCCATACCAGGGATAAAAAAGCATGGAAAATTTGGTCAGACGAGAAGATATTCTCGCCCGAGCTGAAGATAGACGGAACCTCTGCCGCATCATGAGCTGGGCGCACCTGTACGTTTCGATCCGGTGGGCGCACACCCATTTATACATCGGCATTCCCAGTACCGTACTAGCCGCCGCCGCCGGCGTCCAGGCGATCGCCGAACTGCAAAAACCCAGCGACGGGACGACCTTCGCATTTTACGTCTTATTTTCCGTATTAGTGGCGGGATTAGCTCCCCTGCTTACCTTTCTCAATCCCATGGAAAGAGCCGACAACCACAAATCCGCGTCGCGGGTGTACGAACAGTTGGGGGACGCTTACGATAAATTTTTGCTCGAATGCATCGTCAATCCCCGGGAACTCATTTCCGAACTCGAAGATCTCGCGACGTTGAACTTGCAGTACGGCGAATTGAAAAAGCCCCTTCCCATCACCCCAGAATGGGCCTATCAGAAAGCCCTAAAACAGTCCGAAAACAATCAGTTAGTGGCAACTTTCTCCCACGGCTACAGCTTTTCTCAATCGCGGGAAGTCCGCTTGTCGAGTTCTCCCGCCAAAAATTGATCGATTTCACCGGATTGATAGCGGGAACACCTCGATAGACAATAGCCGGTGGGGGCACAGAAGGCTATGAAACCTGATTGGGAAGGACTCGAAATTAGCCGGGGGGAACTCAAACATCTCAGCGGACTGGGCATGAACCGAGTCTACCGCCCCCCCACCCTGAAAAAATTGGGGTACGAAGGCCTTAAAACCCTCTTCGCCTTGGGGTTGCTCTTCCTGAGTCACGGAATTTTGAGCGCGATTTTTCCCCGATCTCAATTGGTGTCGGGAACCGTCCACGCCATCGCTGCGGCGGGGCTGATTCTCGACGACGCGCTGAAACTGATCGCCACCCGCCGCCATCAAACCGCGATCGCCATCTGGCAGCAGGTAGAGCGCTACAATGCCATCGTCAAGGCGATCGACCTGTTCGACCGACTAGAGCAAGCCGGAAATCCGGATGCTGCGTTAGCTGATCGAAAACAAATTATCGATGCCCTGAAATTGATCCGGGAAGAATTAGTCCGGGCGCTGAAAACCGAATCCTTGCTCCGCAAAAACCGCAGATTTTTAGCCGAATCCGGCGATTTATTCCCGCCCGAACTCTCGGATTGGGCGGCTCCCCCATGGGGCGATTTCCCGGAGGACACCCCCCGTGGACGCCTGCTGGCCGAAGCCTGGAAGGTAGCCGTCGCCGTCGAAACCCAATTGAAACCTTTGCGCGATCGCCGTCCCCCCCGATTTTGAACACAATTCGCCGCACTCGACCACCTCGCGTAGCAGGTGTTGACACTCCCCGCCCTAAGGGCTCGGCCCTTTCATTTTCCCCCGAAAAATGGCAGAGGGAGCGACCGGGAGCGGAGGGACAGGGGGGAATTATAGCAGTGCGCGCTCGTATAGTTACAAAACCTATAAAAGGGAGTCGGGAGTCGGTATTAGGGAGTCGGGAGTAGAGAGATTGATCATTCCCGGCGTGTAACCACGCCAGCGCTCGTTGCTATAATTGTTAATTATTCAATTATCAATTATCAATTATCAATTATCAATTATCAATAAGGGACGGGGAGGATGTCAAGCAGATGGGGGCTTCCTCTAGCTCCGGCGTCCGATCGATGGTAGGCTGTTGATCGAGCTCCGATCCCAAACTCGATCCTCCTCTGCTAGTTACCCCGAAACCGACCCGATGCAACCCAAAATAATCGTTCTGGATGACGATCCCACCGGCTCCCAAACCGTCCACAGTTGTCTGCTATTGACCCGCTGGGACGTGGACACCCTGCGGTTGGGACTCGCCGACCAATCCCCCATCTTCTTCATCCTCACCAACACCCGGGCGCTGACCCCGGAAGACGCAAACGCCGTCACCCGGGAAGTTACCCACAACCTCAAAGAAGCGATCGCGGCTGAGTCCGTGCAAGATTTCATGGTGGTAAGCCGCTCCGACTCTACCCTGCGGGGCCACTACCCCATCGAAACCGATGCCATCGCCGAAGAGTTGGGACCCTTCGACGCCCATTTCCTCGTCCCCGCCTTTTTTGAAGGGGGGCGTATCACCCGCAACGGCATCCACTACTTAAATGTCGATGGCGTTGATACCCCCGTCCACGAAACCGAATTTGCCCGGGATTCCGTATTCGGCTACCACCACAGCTACCTGCCGGATTACGTCGCGGAAAAAACCGGGGGCAAAATCCCAGCCGAGGCGGTAGAAGTCTTCAAACTCGACACCCTCCGCAACGGCACCCTCGACCGCCTCATGCACCTGACGGGGAATCAATGCGTGGGAGTCGATGGGGAAACCCAAGCCGACCTGGATCGGTTCGCCTCCGATGTCCTCACCGCCGCCAGTCGGGGAAAGCGGTTTCTGTTCCGCAGCGCCGCAAGCATCCTCACCTCCCTCGCCGCCCTCGGTTCCCAACCCCTGCCCCCGGAAGAAATGGGAAAATACACCCGCCATCAAAAACCCGGGGTGGTGTTGATGGGATCTCACGTCAAAAAATCCACCCGGCAACTCGAACGGTTGCTCGAAGAAGCTGATGTCGTGGGGGTGGAAGTAGATGTCTCCCACCTGCTTGAAGACACTCCGGCCCGACGGGAGGAATTGTGCCGCCAGATCTGCGATCGCGTCGCCGCCATCCACGCCGAGGGGAAAACCCCCGTCATCTACACCAGCCGGGAGGAAATTACCTTTGAAAATACCCAAGTCCGCTTGAAATTTGGGGCGACGGTTTCCGCCCTGCTGATGGATATCGTGCAGGGGTTGCCAGAGGATATCGGGTTTTTAATTAGCAAAGGCGGCATCACCTCCAACGACGTGCTGAGTACAGGATTGGCTTTGAGAACCGCCCGCCTCCTCGGACAGGTTTTGCCGGGATGCTCGATGGTGAAAACCCCCGCCAACCACCCCCAATTCCCGAATCTTCCCGTGGTGCTGTTCCCCGGCAACGTCGGCGATGCCGATGGCTTGGCGACGGTTTGCCGACGCCTGAGTCCGGAATAATTGACAATTGACAATTGACAATTGACAATTAATTCTTTGATTCTCTACTCCCCACCCCCCACTCCCTTTGTTGAGAGTTCAACTGGTCACTATGTCTTCTGATGCGCCCCAATCGACCGAAGTTCTGGCTGAAGAAACCCCCGAGGCGATCGCTCCGGCTCCGGCCACCGAGTCCCAGGTGCGGTTCCGGCGGGAGGGAGACTGTTTGCTACTGATCCTCCCGGAAGAAACCGGGCGCGATCGCCCGGAATCCACCAACGGCAGCACTTGGACGGAACTATGGCAGCAGCTCAAACACCGAATCAACGGCGGCGAACACGCCTGGGAACCGGGCATGGACGTGCATCTGGTGGCGAAAAATCGCCTGTTGGACGGACGGCAGCTTCAGAGTATCGCAGAAGCCCTCGCGGAAGTGCAACTGCAACTCAAACGGGTGAGAACCAGTCGCGCCCAAACGGCGGTGGCCGCGGCCACCGCCGGATATTCCGTCGATCGCGACTCCGAACGCATCCACCTGACCCGAACGGAAGCCGACCCCACCTCGGTGCAAGCCGAACCCCTATATCTGAAAATGACCCTGCGATCGGGCGTCGATATCCGACACCCCGGGACGGTGGTGGTGTTGGGGGACGTCAACCCCGGCAGTTCCGTCATCGCCGACGGCGATATCATCGTCTGGGGACGGCTGCGGGGAACCGTTCACGCCGGGGCCCGCGGCAACTCGCAAAGTTTGGTCATGGCCCTCCAGATGGAACCGACATTGATCCGCATCGCCGAGAGCGTGGCTCGCGGCCCGGAACAATCCCCCGACCAATTTTTCCCGGAAGTCGCCTACATCACCCACAACGGCATCCGCATCACTCGCGCCAACGAGTTCGCCAAGGCGAAAGTCTGGCAAATTCGGGGATAGAAGCGGTATTAGGGAGTCGGTATTAGGGAGTCGGGGAAAGAGACATTCACGGATAATTGTCAATGACCAACGGTCAATTATTAGTCTGCTATCATCGGTGTCGCGTCGCGATCGCCCTCTCCCGGAGATCCGAATTTTCAAGACCTGCCAATAATTATGGGAGGGCAACTTCGGGAGGGGCAGGCGATCGGGTAGGATGAATTCACCCGATTCTCAGATGGCCGCCTTTGCCGGAAATTGACGGGGAACATCGGGGTTATCCAGAATGGGGAGTCGGGAGTCCGGGTCCGGAAGTTAATTGTCAATTGTCAATTATCAATTCCCCCCACCCCATTCCTAACACCTGTACTGCTAACGAACGAACAACCAGCATGAGTCGCATTATCGTTGTCACCTCTGGAAAGGGAGGGGTCGGGAAAACGACCTCCACAGCTAATCTCGGCATGGCCCTGGCCCAACGGGGACGCTCGGTTGTGGTCATCGACGCCGACTTCGGCTTGAGAAATCTGGACTTGCTGCTGGGTTTGGAAAACCGCATCGTTTACACGGCGGTGGAAGTGCTTTCGGGAGACTGCCGCCTGGAACAGGCGTTGGTCAAAGATAAACGCCAGCCCCGCCTGGTGCTGCTGCCGGCAGCCCAAAACCGCATGAAAGATGCCGTCACCCCCGAACAGATGAAAGAGTTGATCGGCCAACTGACCCCCAAGTACGAATATATATTGATCGATTGTCCCGCCGGGATCGAGCAGGGCTTCCAAAATGCGATCGCCCCGGCTAAGGAAGCGATCGTTGTCACCACCCCCGAAATTTCCGCCGTCCGGGACGCCGATCGCGTCATCGGATTGCTCGAAGCCAACGGCGTCAAGCGTATCCGCCTCCTGATCAACCGCATCAAGCCGGGGATGGTGGCGGCCAATGACATGATGTCCGTTCAAGATGTGGAGGAAATTCTCGCCATCCCCCTCGTCGGCGTCGTCCCCGACGACGAACAGGTGATCGTCGCCACCAACAAGGGGGAACCCCTGGTTTTGTCCGAAACCTCTTCTGCTGCGCTGACCGCCTTCAATAATATCGCCCGCCGCCTGGAGGGAGAAAAAGTTGAATTTATGGATCTCAACCCCGCGCCGGAAGGTTTTTTCACTCGGCTGCGAAAACTGCTGTCGTCTAAGATTGTCTAGTAGGTTGCCGCACCGGGCGAACCCCACCCGAGCGAGATTCCGGGTCGCCGACTCCAGTCCGCGCGATCGGGATCGGTCATCTTCTCTGGGGAACCTGGAAACTCGGGCGCAGATTTTCAACCCCTACCGATCGATAATCCCGCAAATCTGATGAAGATCAATGAATTTCTCGAACGATTCTTTCCCCGCACCACCCCCAATAGCCGTGATGCGGTCAAACAACGGCTGAAGTTGGTTCTCGCCCACGATCGCGCCGACCTGTCCCCCGAAATGGTGGAGGCTATGCGCCGGGAGATCCTAGAAGTGGTGTCCCGGTACGTCGAAATCGACACGGAAGATTCGGAATTT
Organism: Limnospira sp.; assembly: GCA_050045915.1. Taxonomy (GTDB): domain Bacteria; phylum Cyanobacteriota; class Cyanobacteriia; order Cyanobacteriales; family Microcoleaceae; genus Limnospira. The sequence continues at coordinate 42,011 of JBNGCR010000014.1, read as the reverse complement.
GGCCTCGAAAGCGACCAGCGGGCGACCACCCTGATCGCCAACCTGCCGATCCGCCGGGTCAAAAATACCCCCGCATCCAATTCCTGAGTCCCCCTGAGTGCCCCTGACCCGGCCTCAACTTTCTCGGCAAACTTTCTCTGGAATGTCTCCATAGAGTGATACCCTAATAGATGGCAATATTAAATTCTTCTAAAGCTTGCCGAACACGTCGGATTAGCTCGATTAAGGAAATAGGCGAAAGCATGGTCACCACCGCAGAAAAAACAAACGTCGGCTACGTTACTCAAATCATCGGTCCCGTTGTCGATATGAAATTTCCCAACGGCAAATTGCCGGAAATCTACAATGCCCTGAGAATTTCCGGTAAAAACGAAGCGGGTCAAGATATTTCCGTAACCTGCGAAGTCCAGCAACTTCTCGGCGACAACCAAGTGCGCTCCGTTGCCATGAGCGGAACGGATGGCCTGGTCCGCGGCATGGAAGTGACGGATACCGGATCGGCGATTAGCGTGCCCGTCGGCACCGCTACCCTGGGTCGGATTTTTAACGTCATCGGCGAACCCGTAGACAACTTGGGTCCGGTTCAAACAGAAGAAACCTTCTCCATTCACCGCTCCGCGCCCGCCTTCATGGACTTGGAAACCAAGCCATCTGTCTTTGAAACCGGGATTAAAGTATTAGACTTGTTGGCCCCCTATCGTCGGGGAGGCAAAATTGGCCTGTTCGGTGGGGCCGGGGTTGGCAAAACGGTGATCATGATGGAATTGATCAACAACATTGCCATCAACCACGGTGGGGTTTCCGTGTTCGGGGGCGTGGGTGAACGCACTCGGGAAGGAAACGACCTTTACAATGAAATGATTGAATCGGGCGTAATCGACACCGAAGATCGCTCCAAGTCTAAGATTGCCCTCGTCTACGGTCAGATGAACGAACCCCCCGGAGCGCGGATGCGGGTGGGTCTATCGGCCCTGACAATGGCCGAATATTTCCGCGATGTCAGCAAACAAGACGTCCTCCTGTTCATCGACAATATTTTCCGGTTCGTGCAGGCGGGTTCGGAAGTATCCGCACTCCTGGGACGGATGCCCTCTGCTGTGGGATATCAGCCGACTTTGGGCACGGAAATGGGGGAACTGCAAGAGCGGATTACCTCCACGAAAGAAGGCTCGATCACCTCGATTCAAGCCGTTTACGTCCCGGCCGATGACTTGACAGACCCCGCTCCGGCCACCACCTTCGCCCACTTGGACGCGACTACGGTGCTGTCCCGGGCTTTGGCGTCGAAGGGGATTTACCCCGCCGTCGATCCCCTGGATTCCACCTCAACCATGTTGCAACCCAGTGTCGTGGGTGAGGAACACTATCAAACCGCCCGAGCCGTACAGTCCACCCTCCAGCGTTACAAGGAACTCCAGGATATCATCGCGATTCTGGGTCTGGATGAATTGTCCGAGGAAGACCGTTTGACTGTGGCTCGTGCCCGTAAGATTGAACGTTTCCTGTCCCAGCCTTTCTTTGTGGCTGAGGTATTCACGGGTTCTCCGGGTCAATATGTGCCTTTGGAAAAGACCATCAAGGGCTTCCAGATGATTCTGAATGGGGAACTCGACGATCTGCCGGAACAAGCCTTCTACTTGGTTGGCGATATCGATATGGCGATCGCCAAGGCTGAAAAGATGAAGGAAAAAAATCAATAAATTGGGTCCCATAGACCTTGAATTTTGACAGGTCGGGGAGTTGGATCGGATCGGGTTTGGACTCGGACTCCCCTCTGACTCCCGATCTTCACTTGTGGATTACCATTCAACACCGAACCCATGACATTAACCGTGTGCGTTATAGCCCCAGATCAGACGGTCTGGGATGATCAAGCCGAGGAAGTAATTCTCCCGAGTATCACCGGTCAACTCGGAATTCTCAGCGGCCACGCTCCCCTGATGACGGCTCTCGATACGGGAGTTATGCGCGTCCGACAGAAAAATGAATGGATCGCGATCGCGCTGATGGGTGGATTTGCCGAAGTGCAAGAAAATGAAGTGACCATTTTGGTCAACGGTGCCGAACGGGGTACAAATATCAACGCCGATGCCGCCCGCAAAGCCTTCGCAGAGGCTGAAGCCAGCCTGGAACAAGCCACGGCGGGCATCAGTTTACAGGAACAGATCAAGGCGAAACAAGCTCTCAAGCGGGCCCGAGCGCGACTGCAAGCTGCCGGTGCTCCGGTCGAAGTTTAGAATCTCATCGAGCGAGAATTTGGGGAATCCCAGACGAAACCTGAATGCCGGGTGATTGAGGTTCCCCAATTTTTTGCATTGGGAGCGATCGCCGATGGTATAGCAACCGCCCGGGTAGTTAGGACATCCGAAAATCCCGAAACCTCCCAATTATAGGCTCTTAAGCTTTGCTGATTGCCCAAACCTGACTGCTGATTGCTATACCTCAAATCAGACTTTTCTAGCGCTGAAGTGAGTGAGGCGTGTGGGGATGGGAAATTCCATGGGAATTAAGGTTTCGAGGCTTTTCCTCGGCAGGAAGCTGCAAACAGGCGATCGCGCACTGCCACAAGAGAGGATTTGATATCACTGGGGTTGGCAAACCGCGCCACCACCGCCCCAGACGGGAAACCCGCGATCATCTCTCAGATTCAGCGTCTGACCCCTGGCCGTAATTTGACCGGCGATCATCGTCGGCTGTCCGGCTCCGTCGATGCGCGAACCCGTCACTTCGATCGCGTCGTCGGGGGAAATTTGAACCGCCTGCTGGTCCCAAAACCACGACGGTCCCATGTGAACGTCGATCTGCTCGTTATTGTCGGTTTCCAAAATTGCGTGCATTCCTCCCGGACCCCGACCGCCCCGGGAATTGGCTGCATCCACGGAGACAATCCGGCCTCGGACAGTTTCGACTTGGCTGGGGTCGTACATCATTGGGCCTCCTCGTCTGCCCCGACCCATTCCTTGCTGTCGTCCCCATCCGGGGCCGCGACCGCGACCGCGACCGCGACCCAGACCGCGACCCCCTCCCGGACAGTTTTGATAGACTTCCTGGGGATTATCCGAATTGCCTCCAATATTGTCCGAAGTCGGCTGTGAGGATACGGTGGCAGTGTCGATGGCAATCAATCCCGTCGCGATCGCCAAACCGATACCCGCGATCGTTCCGTAGCGCTGTTTTGTATTCATATGAACCTCCAGATTCATAGTATTCCGATACTCCCACGATAAACCTTCCAGTTGCCGGAGTGTCTAGAGGGGAAGTGGATAATTCTATCGGCAGGAAGACATGGCACCACGCTACAGGACATCGTCTAATCCCCAGATCTCGCCATCGCCGGCAGTGGATTTGTGCCGATCGCCCACAGCCCAGGTCCGATGGCGAGAATTATCCCGCGATCGCCAAAATCCCCATCATCCCCAGATCCTCGTGATCCAAAATATGGCAGTGGTACATCGTTTGACCCGCAAAATCCCGAAACGGAACCCGCAGCCGCACCGTCTCCCCCCGAGACACCAAAACCGTATCCTTCCAAGCCCGGTAGGGCATCGGGCGCCCGTTGCGACTCACCACCTGCAAATGGTTGGTGTGGACGTGAAACGGATGATCCATCGTTCCGGTCGTGGTAATTTCCCACTCTTCCACCGTCCCCAACTTGACCCGCGTATCCAACCGCTGGGGGTCGAACATCTGACCGTTAATCAAAAAAACCATTCCCCTCCCCCTTCCCATGCCGTGATTGAGGGTAAACTGTTGGGTGGCAACGGGTTCGGGGAGCGCCTCCACCGGCAACAACTGCTTCGGCAGGGGGACGGTTTGAACTGACTCGCCGTAAGATAGAGTCGCCAGAGTTTCGGTCGTGTTGGAATTGGACGGATTGCCCATCATGCCACGTCCCATCATGCCACGTCCCATCATGCCACGTCCCATCATGCCACGTCCCATCATGCCGCCCATGCCGCCCCGGTTGTAGGGTTTGTTGAGGAGGCGGTACTGTCCGGGGGGACGTGAGCCGCGCACCAGAACCTCGATCCGCTCTCCGGGAGTCAGCAACACCTCCGCCAACTCCACCGGTTCGGGAATCGCCCCGCCGTCCGTGGCGATCAGGTGCATGGGGTGATCTTCGAGAGACAATAAATAGAAGCGGGAAGGGGAAGCGTTCAGAATTCGCAGCCGCAACAATCCCCCCTGGGGAATCGATAGGGACGGGTTCACCTGTCCGTTAGCCGTGACGATCGCACCTTCCCGGCCCATCATCTGCATCATGGGGTTTCCCCGCCAACCTGAACTTCCCGCCGCGTCAAAATCTTGCAAGACCAGAAATTCTTCTTTTGCCGCCTTCACCTCCGGGATTTCGTCGAGTTTCCCCCGAACCACAAACAACCCCGCCAGTCCCCCGAACACCTGATCGGCGACTAAACCGTGGCGGTGGGGGTGATACCAAAAAGTACCCGCCGGGTGATCTTCGGGGATCGTAAATTCGTAAGTCTGGGTTTCTCCAGGCGGGACGTGAATGGAAACGTTGTCGGCGTTACCCGTGGGGGGGACGTGCAGGCCGTGATAGTGCAGGTTCGTTTCTCGGGTCAGGCCATTTTTGAAGCGGATTTGCACCGTATCCCCCGGTTTGGCTTCCAGCATCGGGCCGGGAATCTGTCCATTGTAGGCCAACAGGTTCAGGGATTGGCCCGCGATCGCCGCCCGAACCGGACGAGCCTCCAACGCCAAGTCCAGCAGCCCCCCTTGACTCGTCGATCTCGAAGATTGTGCCTGTAAGGAAGCGCGAGAACTGCACTGGCCCAGGAGGGGGACTCCGGCGGCAGCGGTGCTGAGGGTCAGGAATTGTCTGCGTTTCATCAGTTCAATCGGTGCGATCGCGACTACAAGTCGGGCGAGATAGACCCCGACCCCCCCCAGTGTAGCGAACCCTTTTCCGAGATTGACGGCAAACACAACTTTAAACTTACGGTTAGCCACCATATCAACTGCGATCGCACCTCCTACAGTAGTAAATGAATCCGATCCGAAACGGTTGCAGGTTCGTTTGCAAGGAGTCCAACCGTCCCCCGGAGGTTCGGTAAACACACCTTCATCAAAAGGACAGACCGCCCACAGTATAGAAATAAGAATCGATCTTGAAGATCTTATTCAAAAAGGACTCCATCCGAAATCCCATTCACCCAATGTGACCTGCGGTCAACTCAATTGGCGAATCAACGGGGCGGAAACAGAACAAATTTTGTAGTAGTGATAGGAGCAAAAGCACCACTATGGGAAAAGTAGTTGGAATTGACTTAGGAACCACTAACTCTTGTGTCGCGGTAATGGAAGGGGGTAAACCCACCGTGATCGCCAACGCCGAAGGCCTTCGCACGACCCCCTCCGTCGTCGCCTATGCCAAAAATGGCGATCAGCTCGTCGGGCAAATTGCCAAGCGCCAAGCCGTGATGAACCCCGACAACACCTTCTACTCGGTGAAGCGGTTCATCGGGCGCAAGTCTTCAGAAGTAGACAACGAGTCCAAAGAAGTCGCCTACAAGGTTTTGTCCGACAGCAGTGGCAATGTCAAGCTGGACTGTCCGGCCAGAGAGAAGCAATTCGCACCCGAAGAAATTTCAGCCCAAGTCCTCCGCAAATTGCTCGAAGACGCGAGTACCTACTTGGGAGAAACCGTAACCGAAGCCGTTATCACCGTTCCGGCCTACTTCAACGACTCCCAGCGTCAGGCCACCAAAGACGCGGGTAAAATTGCCGGCATCGAAGTGAAGCGGATCATCAACGAGCCGACGGCCGCATCCCTGGCCTACGGCTTGGACAAAAAGAGCAACGAAACCATCCTGGTCTTCGACCTGGGGGGCGGTACGTTCGACGTCTCCATCCTGGAAGTCGGCGACGGCGTGTTTGAAGTGCTCTCGACATCCGGCGATACCCACCTCGGCGGTGACGACTTCGACAAGAAGATCGTGGACTTCCTGGCCGAAGAATTTATGAAAACCGAAGGCATCGACCTGCGGAAGGATAAGCAAGCCCTGCAACGCCTGACGGAAGCGGCGGAGAAAGCCAAGCAGGAACTCTCCAGCGTCACCCAGACGGAAATCAACCTGCCCTTCATCACGGCGACCCAGGACGGGCCGAAACACCTCGACATGACCCTGACCCGGGCGAAGTTCGAGGAAATCTGCTCCGACCTGATCGACCGCTGCCGGATTCCGGTGGAAAATGCGGTTCGCGATGCCAAACTCGACAAGTCCTCCATCAACGAGGTGGTTCTCGTTGGCGGTTCGACCCGGATTCCCGCTATCAAAGAATTGGTGAAGCGGGTTCTGGGCAAAGATCCCAACCAAACCGTCAACCCCGATGAAGTGGTTGCCGTCGGTGCGGCTATTCAGGCGGGCGTGTTGGCCGGCGAAGTGAAAGACATCCTGCTGTTGGATGTGACTCCCCTCTCCCTGGGTGTGGAAACCCTCGGCGGCGTGATGACCAAGATCATCCCCCGCAACACCACGATTCCCACCAAGAAATCTGAGGTGTTCTCCACGGCAGTTGATGGCCAGACGAACGTGGAAATCCACGTCCTGCAAGGTGAGCGGGAAATGGCGACGGACAACAAGAGTTTGGGTACCTTCCGTTTGGATGGTATTCCCCCGGCTCCCCGTGGCGTGCCTCAAATTGAGGTGATGTTCGATATCGACGCCAACGGTATTTTGAACGTGACGGCGAAGGATAAGGGGACGGGCAAAGAGCAGTCCATTAGCATCACCGGTGCCTCCACTTTGCCGGATAACGAAGTAGACCGCATGGTCAAGGAAGCCGAGCAGAATGCGGCCGCGGATCGGGAGCGTCGGGAGCGCATCGATCGCAAGAACCAGGCCGACACCCTGGCTTATCAAGCCGAGAAGCAGATCAACGAACTCGGCGACAAGGTTCCCGCCGACGAGAAGACCAAGATCGAAGATCAGATCAAAGAGCTGCGGGATGCGATCGCCCAGGAAGATGATGAGAAAATCCAGACTCTCACCACCGACCTGCAGCAGGCCCTCTACACCCTCAGCAGCAACCTGTACCAGCAAGCTGGCGGCCCCGCGCCGGGAGCCGAAGCGGGAGCGACGGGAGGCCCGTCTGACGGCGGCGGCGAAGGACCGTCCGACGACGTGATCGACGCCGACTTCACCGAAGCCAAATAAACGGATCGGGGGTTAATTCCCCCGCTTCCAATCCTTTGACCAAAAACTTGGGTCTCAAGCCTCGCCCTTTAAGGGCGACTTTTTCTTGAACCTGTGATAGAATGATACTCGATGTATCGGTAGCATCCATAACTGCAAGAAAAAAAGAAAGGATATCCCCGGTTCAAAAAGAATACTCGCTCCAAAGAACCGCCACCTGTCAAAGATTCCTCAAATGGGTCGATGTCCGAACAACTCCGCCGGGATAAAATTGGCTGATTGGCCGATTCAACAGTCTTCGCTCATGTCAAAACTTCCATCTACCCCATCCAAAGGTGACGAGACAACGCTCACTTCTGTTCGACAACTGCGCCAATTCAGCAATCTCCTGGATCGGGCGATCCGCATTCCCGGAACGTCCCACGGCATCGGTTTAGACCCCATTGTGGGGCTGATACCGGGTGGGGGCGACTTGTTGGGGGCGGTGTTTTCCGGTTATATCGTGTTGAAGGCGTTTCAGTTCGGCGTCCCCAAAGAAACTTTGTTGAGGATGGGGTCCAACATCGCGTTGGAAACTGTGGTGGGGACGGTCCCGGTCGTCGGCGACCTGTTCGATGTGGCGTGGAAGGCGAACGTGAAAAATGTCGATCTTTTGGAAGCTCATTTGAACCATCCCGAAGCTGGGAAAAAGGCCGATCGCGGATTTGTCGTTTTACTCTTAGGCGGGTTGCTGCTGTTGGTGATTTTGGTGTCGTTCGTCAGTTTAGTCGCGATCGCTTTGCTGTGGCGTCTCTTGCAATCCTTATAACGGGTGTTTGGGTGGCGAAAATCTGCGCCAAAAAAACCCAGAACAATCCGGCTCTGGGGATTTTTAATTGAATTAGACTTTCGCCGTTCGTTTAATGGTTTCGGGGCGACCGCTTATTCAATCTCGGTTGGAGATGAATCGCCGTCGCACTTATTTCCACCAAATGATTCGCCGGGGCGGAAATCCGGTAATTTCAAAGGAATCTCCGGCTTCACCGATGACCGCGTTCAGCTCATCGACCGTGAACTCGTAACCGTCGGCATTGGCGATCGCGACAAACTCCTCCTCATTTTTGGCTAAGTCATATTTCGCCTGAATCTTGGGGTCTTTACCGCCCGCTTCGAGCAGTGTTTCTACATTGTGTTTGGACATAAAAGTCCCTCCTAACTGGGTCGTAGGATTGGGTACAGTTCTATTGTCTCAGGATCGGATCTCCAAAAGTGTTACGGGGTTTACTAAATGCCCCAAAAATTTGGCGATCGCGTCGGGGTCGCACTTTCGAGTCCCCCGGGACTTGATTCGCGGGATTTTTCCCTTCCGAAGCGACCCGAAGGCGGCGATCGCGACAAGGATTGAGTCGGAGAATTGGCTCGAAAATTTTGTCGCGATCGAAACTGCCGATTGTGGCAAAAAATTATCTTGACAGTTGATAAAAATACACGAAAACCCCGCCTGCAACAATCAAATCGCCCCAGATCTGAAAAATTTTCGGAGCGCCCAAAAGTAAGAAACACCCAATAGAAAGACGGTTTATCTCGTCTCAATCATCGCCATTTCTGTCCATTGCAAGCCCGAATTTAAGTCAGATGTAAAAACAAAGTTGCCGGCATTACCCGGGGCAAGCTTCGCCCATATTAATATTTGATTAACAAAAACTTAAACCAAAAATGTTAAACTTCTTGTAATGTCAACTAGCCGCTCTTCTCTTTCCAGTATTATACAAAAAACTGCAAAGGTCCGTCCGACTCCTACATTTTATTCTAGATCATGGCAAAAACGAAAAAGTCCGAAACCCAGACCTCAAAATCAATTGACCTCGGCGATCCCCAATACTTTTTTAACCGGGAACTGAGTTGGTTGGAATTCAACTACCGGGTCCTCGCCGAAGCCCTCGACGATCGCACCCCGCTGTTGGAGCGGCTCAAATTCCTGTCCATCTTCAGCTCCAATCTCGACGAATTTTTTATGGTTCGGGTGGCCGGTTTGAAGCGACAAATCGAAGCCAACGTCCACAAGCGCACCCCCGACGGCCGCACGCCGCGGCAACAACTCACGGAAATTCACCGGCGGTTGCTGCCGATGGTGTCGGAACAACATCAGTTTTTCGAGAAAACGGCGAAGGCAGAGCTGGCCAAGCACAACATCCATCTGCTCAACTACATCGACCTGAACCAGGAACAGCGAACCTACCTACACCACTACTTCGAGGAACAAATTTTTCCCGTCCTCACCCCCCTGGCGATCGACCGCTCCCACCCGTTCCCGTACCTATCCAACCTCAGCTTAAATTTAGCCGTCGTCCTCAAAAACCCAGAGACGGAGGAAGACCTCCTGGCCCGGATTAAAGTCCCCAAACTGCTGCCGCGCTTCATTTCGCTCCCCGAAAAATTCCAAAAACAGCGGGACGGCGATGCCGATTTCTGGACGGGTGTCCCCCTCGAACAGGTGATCGCCCACAACCTAGAAGCCCTATTTCCAGGGATGAACATTCTCGACTACTACCCCTTCCGCATCACCCGAGACGCCGATCTAGGGGTGCAGGAAGACGAAGGGGACGACCTGTTGTTGGCGATCGAACAGGAGTTGCGGAAGCGACGCCTGGGGGGATCGGCGGTGCGGTTGGAAGTCAACGCCAGTATGCCCGAAAGCATCCGGGAGATGCTGATGGAGGAGCTGGAATTGGCGCCCGAAGACATTTACACTTTGGAGGGACTCCTCGACCTCAAGGATTTGATATCGTTCATGGCTCTTCCGATCCCAGATTTGAAAGATCGGTCTTGGAGTCCGACCCTACCCAAGTGGCTGGCGGACAGCGACGAAATGACATCGACGAGCAACGGTGAAGTCGAAAAGGATATTTTTGCGATTATTCGCCACGGCGACGTATTGGTTCACCACCCCTACCAATCTTTTTCGGCGACGGTGCAGCAATTTATCACCCAGGCGGCCCGCGACCCCAACGTGTTGGCGATCAAGATGACCCTGTACCGGACCTCCGGGGATTCCCCCATTATCAATGCCCTGATCGCGGCGGCGGAAAATGGCAAGCAGGTGGCGGCGCTGGTGGAGTTGAAGGCTCGGTTTGACGAGGAGAATAACATCCACTGGGCGCGGAAATTGGAACAGCGGGGCGTCCATGTGGTCTACGGGTTGGTGGGGTTGAAAACCCACACGAAAGTGGTTATGGTGGTGCGCCACGAAGAGGGCCACATCCGCCGCTACGTCCACATCGGCACCGGAAACTACAACCCGAAAACGGCCAAATTGTATACAGATTTGGGGCTGTTGAGTTGTCGGGAAGAGTTGGGAGAAGATTTAACCGATCTGTTCAATTTCTTGACCGGATATTCCCGTCAGCAGTCCTATCGAAAATTGTTGGTAGCGCCGGTGAATATGCGCGATCGCTTCCTGAGTTTAATCCGCCGGGAGATCGATCGCTGCAAAGCCGGAGAGACGGGCCGCATCGTCGCCAAGATGAACTCCCTGGTCGATCCGGAAATTATCGCTACCCTCTACGAAGCGTCTATCGCGGGCGTGACCATCGATCTGATCGTCCGGGGGATCTGCTGTCTGCGTCCGGGGGTGAAAGGGGTGAGCGAAAATATCAAAGTGATCAGCATCGTGGGGCGATTTTTGGAACACTCGCGGATCTTCTACTTTTACAATAACGGCGAGGAAGAGGTTTACATCGGGTCGGCCGACTGGATGCCCCGAAATCTCAACCGGCGGGTGGAAGCGATCGTGCCGGTGGAAGAATCCAAACTAGCGAAGGATCTCCAGGAAGTGCTCGGCATTATGCTCTCGGACAACCGCCACGCCTGGGACTTGCAGGAAGACGGCAGCTACATCCAGCGGCGTCCGGCCGACAAGGCACCCGAACTCAGCGCCCAGGACATTTTGATGGAGACGGCAGAGCAAGGGCGGTAGATAATTGATAATTGATAATTGATAATTATCAATTGATGATTCTCGACTCCTGGCTTTTTCAAAGAAAGACCCCACCCGGGACGGGTGGGGTTTTGCGATCCCGATTTCGGATCAAACCGATGGGAAGGAATTAGTCGAGGTTAGGCATCGACAGAACGGGTTCAGTCTCGCGATCGATTCCCTTCTCGAAACCGGCGGCGGCGGCGCGGGCGCGACCGGCGTGCCACAGGTGTCCGACCAGGAAGAAGAAACCGAGAATGAAGTGAGAACCAGCCAGCCAAGCCCGGGGGTTAACGTAGTTGAACCCTTGAGCTTCGGTGATGATACCGCCCACGGAGTTGATGGAACCGTTGGGGGCGTGGGTCATGTACTCGGAAGCCCGACGCACTTGCCAAGGCTGAATGTCGTTCTTGAGCTTGTTCAGGTCAAGACCGTTGGGGCCACGGAGAGGCTCAAGCCAGGGGCCTTTGAAGTCCCAGAAGCGCATGGTTTCACCGCCGAAGATGATCTCGCCGGTGGGGGAGCGCATCAGGTATTTACCCAGACCAGTGGGGCCTTGGGCGGAACCGATGTTCGCACCCAATTTTTGGTCGCGAACCAGGAACACGAAGGACTGAGCTTGGGACGCTTCGGCGTTGGTGGGGCCGTAGAATTCGCTCGGATAGGCGGTGTTGTTGAACCACACGAAGGAGGCGGCGACGAAGCCCATCAGGGACAGCGCACCCAAGCTGTAGGAGAGGTAAGCTTCTCCGGACCAGATGAAGGCGCGACGGGCCCAGGCGAAGGGCTTGGTCAGAATGTGGTAGACACCGCCGAAGATGCAGATCAGGCCAACCCAGATGTGACCGCCGATGATATCTTCCATATTGTCCACCCCGATCAGCCAGCCTTCGCCGCCGAAGGGAGCTTTGAACAGGTAGCCGAAGATGACCAGCGGGTTCAGGGTCGGGTTGTTGATGATCCGGACGTCACCGCCACCGGGCGCCCAGGTGTCGTAGACGCCGCCGAAGAACATGGCTTTGAACACGAGCAGGAGGGCGCCACATCCCAACAGAATCAGGTGATACCCGATGATGTTGGTCATTTGGTTTTTGTCCTTCCAGTCGTATCCGAAGAAGGAAGAATATTCTTCCAACACTTCGGGGCCGCGGACGGCGTGATAGATACCGCCCAAACCGAGGACGGCGGAGGAAATCAGGTGAAGGACACCCACCACGAAGTAGGGGAAGGTGTCGATGACTTCACCGCCGGGACCCACACCCCAGCCCTGGGTTGCCAGGTGGGGGAGCAGGATCAGACCTTGCTCGTACATGGGCTTTTCGGGAACGAAGTGGGACACCTCGAACAGGGTCATTGCCCCGGCCCAGAAGACGATCAGGCCGGCGTGGGCGACGTGGGCGCCGAGCAGTTTTCCAGAAAGATTGATTAAACGAGCGTTACCAGACCACCAGGCGAACCCTGTGGATTCCTGGTCGCGACCGCCTAAGTAAGAATTGCTAGAGAGCGTTACCACGCGGTAATACCTCCTCAGGGAATACAAAGTTTTGATGAGGTTGATCGGCCGGAGCCATCCAGGCGCGAATTCCCTCGTTGAGCAGAATGTTCTTGGTATAGAAAGTTTCAAACTCGGGGTCTTCTGCGGCCCGCAGTTCTTGCGACACGAAGTCATAAGCCCGCAGGTTCACGGCCAGACCGACGACGCCGATGGAGCACATCCACAGTCCAGTCACGGGGACGAACAGCATGAAGAAGTGCAACCAGCGCTTGTTGGAGAAGGCGATACCGAAGATCTGGGACCAGAAGCGGTTCGCCGTCACCATCGAGTAGGTTTCTTCGGCTTGGGTGGGCTCGAAGGCGCGGAAGGTGTTGGCACCTTCGCCGTCTTCAAACAGGGTGTTTTCTACCGTGGCACCGTGGATGGCGCACAGCAGCGCTCCGCCGAGGATGCCGGCGACTCCCATCATGTGGAAGGGATTGAGCGTCCAGTTGTGGAATCCTTGGAAGAACAGGATGAAACGGAAGATTCCGGCCACGCCGAAGCTGGGGGCGAAGAACCATCCCGACTGACCCAAGGGGTACATCAGGAAGACGCTGACGAACACCGCGATGGGGCCGGTGAAGGCGATCGCGTTGTAGGGACGGATTCCCACCAGACGGGCGATTTCGAGCTGACGCAGGCAGAAGCCGATCAGGCCGAAGGCTCCGTGGAGGGCGACAAACGTCCACAGTCCGCCGAGCTGGCACCAGCGGGTGAAGTCCCACTGGGCTTCGGGACCCCACAGGAACAGCAGGGAGTGTCCCAGGCTGTTGGCGGGGGTGCTGACGGCCGCGGTCAGGAAGTTGCAGCCTTCCAAATAGGAGCTGGCGAGTCCGTGGGTGTACCAGGAGGTGACGAAGGTGGTGCCGGTGAGCCATCCGCCCAGAGCCAGGTAGGCGCAGGGGAACAGCAGGATTCCGGACCATCCCACGAACACGAACCGATCGCGCTTCAGCCAGTCGTCGAGGACGTCAAACCATCCTCTCTGAGCTTGAGGGCGCTCGACTGCTATAGTCATTTGAGAACGATCCTTGGGATTTCTAAAACGTCATGCTTTTTAAGCAAGTTAACATAAATATATATTACAGTTAACATTTTTTGCAAAGGTCTATGGGATTTTTATGAACGCACAGACACAGACGACGAGTATGGGCGATCGCACTCTCGAGAATCAAATCATGGGATCTCGTCGCTTCAGCAACTACTTTTGGGCGACGGCGGTCAGCATTGGCGGGATCGGCTTCCTGCTGTCGGGGATTTCCAGCTATTTGGGCCGGAACCTCCTACCCTTCTCCGATCCGACTCAATTGATATTCGTTCCCCAGGGCTTGGTGATGGGGCTTTACGGGGGCGCGGCCATCCTGTTAGCCTCGTACCTGTGGTTGGTGATTCTCTGGGATCTCGGCGGCGGTTACAATCGGTTTGACCGGGACAGCGGGGAAATTCAGATTTTCCGCTGGGGATTTCCCGGAAAGAATCGTCGCGTCGAGTTCAACTGTCGCACGGAGGATGTCCAATCCATCCGCGTCGATATCAAGGAAGGACTCAACCCTCGTCGCGCCTTGTACCTCAAGCTCAAGGATCGCCGTGAAGTTCCCCTGACCCGAGTTGGCCAGCCGATGCCCCTGGCGGAGTTGGAAAACCAAGGTGCCGAACTGGCTAAGTTTCTGCAGGTGCCCCTCGAGGGACTCTAGGATTGAAGAGATTGAAACGTATGATGCGACAGTGGTTGTTACTTTTGTGTATCGTTGGCATCGTGATGGTGGGCGGATGTAGCCTGTCTGACACGAACGCTTCTGTCAACGTCCAGAATGCCACCTCAGACCATAGCGGCGATGCGGCCGTATCCATTTCTCAAAGTGAAAATTCACCCCTAATGAGCGATTTACCTAAACTTGAAGGAAAAGCCACGGTCGTGATGACGGTCAACGGATCGCCGATTACCATTGAGGTTGACGGTTCGGCGGCTCCGATTACGGCTGGGAATTTTGTCGATCTGGTCAACCAGGGCGTTTACGACGGCGTCGCGTTCCACCGGGTCGTCCGTGATCCCCAGCCCTTTGTGGTTCAGGGGGGCGACCCCCAGAGTCAAGATCCGAAAGTTCCCATGTCTCGCCTGGGGACGGGGGGATTTATCGACCCGGCGACCTCCAAAGAGCGCTACATTCCCTTGGAAATTCAACCCAAGAATGGGAAGGAACCGATTTACAGCCAAACCTTCGACCAAGCAAAGGTGAGCGTTTCGCCCGCATTGCAGCACAGCCGCGGTGCGGTGGCGATGGCCCGCTCGGCGGCGCCGGATTCGGCTTCGTCCCAGTTCTATTTCGCCCTGGCTGATCTGCCCTTCCTGGATGGGAATTACGCGGTTTTCGGTTATGTCACGGACGGCATGGACGTGGTAGATACAATTCAGCCGGGTGATCGCATTGAGTCGGCGAAAGTGACCGACGGGTTGGACTACCTGAAAAATTAAAACACTGTTAAGATTTGTAACGGGAATTCTGAGGGGATTCCCGGTTTCTGAGTGGCCGTGGATGTTGTGGTGACGGGAATCGGTTTGCACTCGGCCCTGGGCGGGTTGGTGCACAGTTGGGAGGGATTGCTGGCTGGAAAGTCGGCGATCGCACCTTCTCAACCGTTCCCGGAACTTCAACCCCGGCCTCTGGCGCTTTTGGGAACCCAACCCACCCACCTCGCCCCCCTACTCGAAAAAACCCTGGCGGATGCCTTACTTGATGCCGGGTTGCAACCGCCCCTGTCCGATTGCGGGATCGCGATCGGATCGAGTCGGGGCTATCAGAAAGATTTGGAACAACTGGCTAAAAATAGGACGGAGGCGGATTTATCCGCTTTTCCGCATTTTCTGCATTCTCAATTGGGGACGAGTGCCGCCCGTCAAATCGGTTCTCTCGGGCCGGTTCTGAGTCCGATGGCGGCCTGTGCCACGGGACTTTGGGCGATCGCCCAGGGATTTGAATTGATTCAAACCGGGCAGTGTCGGCGGGTTGTCGCGGGTGCGATCGAGGCCCCCGTCACCCCCTTGAGTTTAATCGGATTTGCCAAAATGGGGGCTCTGGCGTCCGAGGGGGCGTTTCCCTTTTCCCGAAATCGCGACGGTTTGGTACTCGGAGAAGGGGCGGCGCTTTTGGTTTTGGAAGAGGCGGAATTTGCCCGCAGTCGAGGTGCGAAAATTTACAGCCAAATTTTAGGGGTGGGGTTGAGTGCGGACGCCGGCTACCACAACAAACCCGATCGCGGGGGAAAAAGTGCGATCGCGGCGATTATAAAAAGTTGCGATCGCGCCCGTATTTCTCCCCAGGAAATCGACTACATTCACGCCCACGGGACGGCGACAATTTTGAACGATCGCCACGAAGCGAAAATCATTAATAAACTGTTTCCCGGTGGCGTTCCCCTCAGTTCCACGAAGGGCGCGACGGGGCACAGTTTGGGGGCGTCGGGCGCGTTGGGAGTAGCGTTTTCTTTGATGACATTACAGCATCAAGTTTTACCGCCCTGCGTGGGGTTGCGGGATTTGGAATTTGATTTAGATGTGGTGAAAACTGCCCGGGTTGCCGAGGTGCGACGGGTGTTGTGTTTGGGGTTCGGATTTGGGGGGCAGAATGGGGCGATCGTTTTGGGAGGATGAACCACGCCGAAGAAACCCGGTTTCTATTCCGGTGAGCGATCGCTTTTTGTTCATCAAAAAGGGGCTGGGGGAGAGGGCGAGAGATGGACGGTAAAAGCCCCCCTAGCCCCCCAATTTTGGGGGGAACCAGAGGCTCAAATAACCCGAAAAGCCCCCCTAGCCCCCCAATTTTG
>JBNGCR010000014.1:4407-25440 GCA_050045915.1 Limnospira sp. | reverse complement strand
GGGGGGAACCAGAGGCTCAAATAACCCGAAAAGCCCCCCTAGCCCCCCAATTTTGGGGGGGAACCAGAGGCTCAAATAACCCGAAAAACCCCCCTAGCCCCCCAATTTTGGGGGGAACCAGAGGCTCAAATAACCCGAAGTTGATGCCGTTGATACATTGTGCTTTTCTCCCCTCGCCCAGAATTGGGAGAGGGGCTGGGGGAGAGGGCGAGAGATGGACGGTAAAAACCCCGTGCCGCCCAAGCGCGGCATATTCAAAGGTTTCCGCATCGAGGATTTGTAGCGGTTCATTCAGTTTTTCAAGTAACAACCGCTGTAAATTTGGTTCCATAGGCGGCGAGCGCTAGAAATGTCTTCTTCACCCAATGTTTTTGGCAATAAATTCGGGGAAACCTTGGATAAACTGGTGAAGCGATCGCCCACTCATTCCAACTCATTCCGCCCACCGCCACATACAGAAACTCGGTTTGTCCAAATATCTCAACATTCGTTGTTGCGCTTCGGTGCCGGAGTGGGGCTAAAGCCCAACAATAGCGATGATTTAGTTCACAGAAGTTTCGGGTATTTTTTCACCAGAAAATGTCAAAAAGTTCCCGAATACGCCAATCGTCTGATAGCGATTATCGAACAATTCCGATGTATAAATACTCAAAACAATGGCGTTTTTGCGATGAGTTGAATTATCGATAAAACTCTTAAATGTTCCGCGCTGGGAAGTTGCAAACGTGCTGCAAACATCGACATAGAGATCGGAAAAACCTTGTAAAAACTCGGGAACTTTCGACTCTTGGCAGGCAGATGTCTTCAGCTCCTTGGAAGCGTACACCGATGCATAGTCGAGATATTCTTCCCGGGAGGGGTTTGTGAATGCCATCGTCCCCGCCAGGATGGCGAGGAGGATCGCCCCCTTGCCGATATAACCGCCGCCGTGATGGTTGGATTTGACGCGATCGACTTTCATCATTTTCAATAAACCTTAAAATGGCATTTTGTTGGGATCGATATGTCCTTTCCTCTATTTTATCCTTCAAGCCCGGACGGGCGGATTTCGGATGGGACGGATGAAAAATCGGGCGGTTTCCCGTTATCCCCGCTGGTTCCGACTCAACCGTTGGATTTCCTGTTGCAACTCGGCAATTTGACGGCGTAGCCGTTCGGCTTCGGCGTTCGATGCTTCCGCCTCGACATCGACTGACCCCTCGGCTGTCGCCCGCCTGTAGTTCCCCGAGCGAATTTGGCGATATTCCTGGGAATTCGACCACTCCCGCAAAAAGCGGATGCGTTCGACGGGGAACGGGTGACTCAACATCATGCCCTGGCCGCCGTTGTAGAGCAAAAATTTGTAGACTTGATTCAGTTCGTCCTGGTTGAGATCGTGATAGCGGTCGGACTGGCGGATAAATTCCTCCAAGCTGCACTCGTGGGCGTGTTTGTCGCTGACGCCGGAGAGGATCATCATCGACTGCATGACACATTTTAGATCGTCTGTGACCAACAGCGCCGCGCGATCGGCCGAGAGTTCGGCTTTTCGGCGCCACTCGTAAAACGCAAAAATCAAACCGCTGCTGACGACGTTGCCCAACCCGAAGGTCAGTTCCCCCAACATCGATGCCACGCTCATCGCCCAAATTGCCATCTGATTTAAGATCGGATGGCCGCATTTGATGTGTCCCAATTCGTGGGCCAACACCGCCCGCAGTTCCGCTTCGCCGATCAGATCTAGCAATCCGGTGTTGATGACGATGTAGGGATGTTCCTGTCCGAGGGCATAGCTGTTGGGTTGGGGATTTTGGGCGACGAACAGGGAGGGTTCCGGGGAGATGTCGAGATCACGGATGCACTCCCGGAAGACATGATAGAGGCTGGCGTACTGGCGAGGTCCAACTTCAATGCAGTTCCCCATCAAATAGACATATTGGGGGCGTTCGTAGACGAATTCGACAAATTTGCTGGCGATCAGGTCGAAACCGGGAACACTCCGCAGGGCATCTTCGGCCTGTCGGTCGAGGGGATGTCGAAATGCTTCGCTGGAAATTCCGGTGTAGGTTGGCATGGCGAGTTCCGAGATCCTGTGCAAGGCAATGGGGTGGCAGTGGGTTTTTCAACTTCTTTTTGATTGTAGTCGATGTGCTGAAGATGACGGAGGTTTTTTTGGCTCGATCGCGATCGCCCGATGTTCCCTCAACTGCAATCGCCGGATGAATGGGGTTCGACTTCCCCTTCGCAATGTTCGGGGGATTGTTCGCAGGAGAGGCCCAAATTGCCCAAGAAGGGTTTAGAATATCGGGCTTGTTTCCAATTGATCGCCACCCGAATTTGCTCGGCAGTCAATCCGGTGGCATTTTGAAAGTTGGTACCTTGTAAGTTTGCCCCTTCAAAGTTGACACCTTTTAAATCGGCTTCTTTGAGGTTCGCCCCCCGGAGGTTTGCCCGTTGAAAATTCGCGTCTTGTAGGTAAGCTCCTTGCAGGATTGCTCCCTTCAAATTGGCATCTTGAAAGTTGGCTCCCTGTAGGTTTCCCAAAATGTAAGCTCGCTGCAAGTTAGCCCGTTGTAAATTCGCTTCTAACAAATTCACGCCCTGCAATTCCGCATCTTGCAAGTTGGCACCGCTGAGATTGGCTTTTTGGAGTTGAGTGAGCAGGAAAAAACAGTCTCGTAAATTAGCTTTCCAGAGGTTAGCACCTTGCAGTTGCGTCAGTTCAAAGGTACTTCCTTTTAAGTTGGCTTCTTGGAGTTTTGCGGTTTTGAGGTTCGCCTCTTTAAAGTCGGTATCGACGAGGGTAACTTGTTCGAGATCCGCCATCGGCAAGGATAGCCCTTTGAGGCTCACGCCGTCTTTGGAGAGTTCTTCCAGGGCTTTAATTCGGGCGTGGCTGATTTTGATCCCCTGGGCTGAGTCGATCACCTGCCAAGCTTCGTAATGGGATTTCTTTTTTCCCTGCCTCATATAAATGACCAGGGCGGTGACGATGCTGATACTTTCAAATGTGCCGAGAATTCGCGACTGTTCTAGGGATTTGATAAAAACGTTTCCCCAGGTCGTATTTTGTTTGAGGGTGTCTTCCAAGTAGAGGATGGTAGAGATGACGAGAAAAACGGCGAATAGAATTAATAATATTTCCAGAAAATCTCGAATAAATTTGCTAAATGAACGAACAAAGCGGGACCAGTGGCGTTGGGGAAAAATCCGGTAAAAATAATATTGTATTGTGTTCATATGTTGATTTTTTATTTCCATTTATAATCATGAGTTTAGATGTGGGTCAGAATTGAAATGCGATCAAAGAACGGGGAGGACGGGGGATTCACACGGGTTTCAAATCCTCGGGGAATGCCATCTATTA
The DNA here is from genome assembly GCA_050045915.1 of Limnospira sp. Classification (GTDB taxonomy): domain Bacteria; phylum Cyanobacteriota; class Cyanobacteriia; order Cyanobacteriales; family Microcoleaceae; genus Limnospira. The sequence continues at coordinate 22,094 of JBNGCR010000014.1, read as the reverse complement.
TAAATCGAACTTTTCTGCCAATATCAGGATTCAAGCTGCGGCGATCGCCCGCCGTGGCCAATCCCCCGTTCCAGCCGCGATACTCGGGCGCGCAGTGCGACACGGTGTCTCAGCCGCGATCGGTGTGACCCCAAGGCCCGAATCTGACCTTTACAAAATCTTGATGATTTAAAAAAATTGCGTAAATTTTTCATAAAGAATCTCCAAATCCCCCTCAGAATGGGGGTAGTATGTTAACTTAAAATACTAAGGAGCATCACTATAAAACCAATTAAATGAGTAAGGAAAAAAATGCAAAAGCCCAAAATTACCAAAATGTGATGGAAATTTTGGTCAATGAGGAAATCGATCGCCAACTCCAACATCTGTCTGAAAATCTGCTGAAATATATCAACCGCATCGAAGTGGCGACTTACGCCCTCAACCGCCTGCCCCCCCTATACGCTTCCTGCCAAGAAGGTTTGGCTAAACAAAAACAGCAAGCCAAAAAGTACAGGAGCAAAATTCACGAAACGGTGCGTCAGGCTCTCGCGGCTGTCCAACGAGATCCCATCCGACTGTCCACCCCCCTGATGTCCCCCGAGGAAGTCCAGTACGAACAAACCCTGCGGGAACTCATCGATTTGCTGCCCCAGCAAACTGACGCCCGTCGCAACGCCCTCGAACTCGTCCGCCACGCGATCGCGACCCCCACCCCAGTGCCTCAGCGACAGCGGGTTCCGAGTCAACCCATCGTCTCCCACCGCGATCAAATCCGAGAACAACTCCGAACGGCGACAGGAGAACATCCCCACTCTCAAAAAGCCGGAACCGCAGAGAGTCGCCAGCCCTCTCGTCAAGCCATCCTTTCCCACCGGGATCAGATCCGGGAACAACTCCGAATCACAACCGCCTTTACTGAAGCCGAAGCCAAGGAGTCTGGGAAAGCCAAATCCCTCGACTGGACCGACTCTCGCTATCACCTATAAATCAAAACTTTTAGCATCTCTCCTCTTTTTTCCCCGTCTAAATGGCGAGGATTCACATGGGTTGGTAGCCGTAACTCGCGAGGGTTGATGGACGGGGGGGTTGGTGGGTTAAATAGCAGTGTGCGATCGCGTCTTTATCACGATCGCGCCAAGGGAATAAGGAGTCGGGAGATCTGCCCTCAGCACCGTGACGACGGCCACAAATTCGGAGCGCCCGCCTCACCCCACGGCCCGAGTTCGACCCGCGATCGCCCAGAGACTCGATTCCGTTGCTATCCTAGATAGAAACCCATCGCCCAGCTCAGATCCACCGACCCATCCCATGACCCAACAACCGACCCGCATCTGTATTCTCGGCGGAGGCTTCGGCGGACTCTACACCGCCCTCCGTTTGACCCAGCTCCCCTGGCCACCGGCAGAAGTGCCGGAAATCACCTTGGTCGATCGCCACGATCGCTTCGTGTTTTCGCCGTTGCTGTACGAACTCCTCACCGGAGAACTGCAAACCTGGGAAATCGCCCCGCCCTTTGAACAACTCTTGAAAGGAACCGACCTCCGCTTCGTGCAGGGGGCTGTGGCCGACATCGACCTCACCGCCCGCCAGGTGCAGTTGCAAAACGGCACATTTTTGGATTACGATCGCCTGGTTTTGGCCTTGGGCGGGGAAACCCCCCTCGACGGTGTACCGGGGGCTAAAGAACAAGCTATCCCCTTCCGCACCGTCGCCGACGCCTACCGCCTCGAAGAACGCCTGCGACTCTTGGAAGCCTCCGATGCCGAACGAATTCGGGTCGCGATCGTCGGTGGCGGTTACAGTGGCGTAGAGCTGGCCTGCAAGTTGGCGGAACGCCTCGGGGAGCGGGGACGGTTGCGGCTGGTAGAACGGGGGGAAGCCATCCTCAAGTCCTCCCCCGACTTTAACCGGGAAGTCGCCCGACGGGCTCTTTCCGAACGGCAGGTTTGGCTCGATCTCGAAACCACCGTCCAGTCCGTGGAGGCGGAAACCATCGCCCTCGAATACCGCGGCCAGGTGGATGTCCTGCCGGTGGATATCGTCCTGTGGACCGTGGGGACCCAAACGACACCCGTGGTGCGATCGCTCCCCCTCAAACAAAATGCCCGCCATCAACTCGTCACCACCCCCACCCTGCAAGTGGTGGACTATCCCGAAATCTTCGCCCTCGGAGATCTAGCCGAGTGTCACGATGCGGACGGTCAAAAAATCCCCACCACCGCCCAAGCCGCCTTTCAGCAGGCCGACTACGCCGGGTGGAACCTCTGGGCCTCCCTGACCGGGCGTCCCCCGCTCCCCTTCCGCTATCAAGCCCTCGGGGAAATGATGACCTTGGGGAAAGATACCGCCACCCTCGCTGGTTTGGGCCTCCAACTCGACGGCCAGTTGGCTCACCTGGCCCGCCGCCTCATCTACCTCTACCGACTCCCCACCCTAGAACACCAGATGCGGGTCGCGTTCAACTGGATGAGTCGGCCTCTACAGGAGTTGATGACGCGATAAAATGGCGGCGGCAATCGGTGAATTGCCGCCGCCGACGGGATCAGGCGAGCGAGCGATCGCCTCAGTTATTGTCCGAGTCGGGAAACGTCCGCTTAAACTCGTCGAGCAAGTCGTCCATTTCCTCCAAAGCCTGATTCACGTCAATTCTCAAAGGCCCCAAATCCGGCTTCTCCAGCAATTGCACCAGAGCATCCCGTTTGCTTTCAATGACAGCAACCCGCTCTCGGATAATTTGTGCGTCCATCGAACTAATCCCTCTATCACGTTATGGTCGAGATCCGGGGTGCAGACTGACCCGGTGGCACTTCAGATTTTAACACCATCCCTCAATCTAGAAACGGAGGCTTTTTGTGATTCGGAGCATCCTGTTGGGTCGCCTCCGCCAAAAATCGCTTCAAGGCTTTCTCGCGATTTTTCATAAACGCCGTCCAAAACCCGGGCTGAAACTCGTCCATTGTTTTGGCAAGCGCCCAAACATCGACGGCTAAAATATTGTAAAGTCGCTCATCTTCCTGTTGAAGAGATTTAATCTGTTCAAAAATTTTCCGTTTCAGATCGGCGGTTAACGGATCTTCGTCTTGGGTCATAATTTACAGATTGGGTGGGCGACAGGGGTACATCGCAAAAGCTGCTTCCAACAGCATACAGACAATCTAAAGTTGTGAGTGCAACGTTCGACCGACAGCCTGACCGGACAATCTGAGTGATCGCAAGTATCGCGCTCGTGTGTTAACAGTTTAAATCGGGCTAGAAACCTTGAAACCCCTATTTAAAGGTCATTTCAGTTCCCTATTGACTGTTGCCTTTTGCCGATTAAGAAGCGCGCCGCGCTATATTGTTGGTGAGAATCGGGGGATATCAGACCGAACCCACCCACAGCTTAACTCAGGTTGCCCCTTCGATCCGAAACCGCAGCCGCCGAGCCTTCAAAAATTCCCGCTGCACCCTGTCGGCTGGCAAAATTCCGGTCTATTTTCGGGGCATCGTAGATGCAAAGTGCCTGAGAGCAGAGTACCCCTCAATTGACCCGGGGGAGTCCATATTGTGACCGATCCGGTCGAAGTTCCGGGCTCTCAGGGGACGGGGTTTTATAGCTTCCCCGAGTCCCTACACCTGATAAGATAAATAGAATCAATCCTCAAATCATCCGGCACGGACGATTCAAACTCAACTGATCTTATGTTACGTCAAATTTCTCTGGCTCAACTGGGCTTGGTTCTAGGCGGGCTGCTCACTATTGTCGGATTCGGTGCGTACTTCGCCGACTACGCCACTTTGAACTTGGCGGGATTCTTTTACGGCATCCCCCTGTTACTCGGCGGACTCGCCCTCAAAGCTGCGGAACTCGAACCCATCCCCTTTTCCGAACCCACTTCCCCGGAAGTCCTCGCCCTCCGGGAAAAGCAGGCCACGCCCACCCAAAATCAGGTTCGTCAGGATGTCACCCGCTATCGCTACGGCCAGTCAGCCCACCTGATCGATGCCCTGGAACGCCTGCAACTGGGGAGAACAGACGAAGATCACCCCGAACTGCAAGGGCTGCGGGAAACTGTCGCGGACGGAGCCTATGGGTTGATTTTAGAATTTTACTCCCCCTTCGTCCCTCTCTCCGTCTGGGAAGAAAAACGAGAAAAAATCGCCAAATTTTTTGGCCCCAACATCCGAGTCCGAATTGAACAGCCGGAAGCCGATTGTGTCGATCTCATGATGATCGCCGAAACGGAAGAGGGAGTGGGGGGTGGGGAATAGGGAATAGGGAATAGGAAAATTAATTGTCAATTAATTAATTGACAATTATCAACTTTATCCGCAGATTTCGCAGATTATCGCAGATTTTGCTGGTCTTCCCCTGGTTTGGGAAGTGGGAGTTGGGGAAATTAATTGTCAATTATTCCCCGCACCCCGATTTACTTTTCTAAGCGAACCGCATACCATTGCAGGTACTGTCCCGGGCCGAGGTCGAAGTCGCAGGAGGTATCGAGCAAATGTTTGGCTTGTTGGGCAGGGGTGGCAAATTTTTGCAGATCTCGGGGGAGGTCGTCCTGTCGTCCGGCTAAAATTGTCTGTAATTTTTCGAGCAGTTCCCCCGCACTCAGAAACTGCTCGGGTTGGTTCGACTCCAACACGACGAAGTGATCTTCTTTATACATCAGGGAATCCGCCATAATTTTTAAGTTTTGTAAACGCCCGAACCTTTATTTTCACTTAAACCGAAACCTCTGACAATGGGGGACAATCTCTTGGATAATCGTGTTAGGATGATCGTAAATCACGGAATCCCGACCGAATTACCGGTGTTTATACGAAGCTGGGTTGAGTGCGGTTTGGAATTTAGGCTAAACCAGGTTCAACCGGGCGTGTTTTTTTGTTTTGACTGGCACTGCACGATCCTATGACAAGCTCCACATTTTCAAAATCTCGGGTTGAGAAGCCCTCCAAACTCGAAGGGATTAAGGAACGCAGCAACTATCTGCGCGAACCCTTAGCCACCGAATTGCTCAACGATCGCAACCATTTGACCGAAGATGCGGTTCAGATCCTCAAATTTCACGGTTCCTACCAGCAGGACAATCGGGACAACCGGGTGAAGGGACAGGAGAAAGATTATCAGTTCATGCTGCGGACCCGCAGTCCGGGGGGGTTCATTCCGCCACAATTGTACCTGACCCTCGATCGCCTTTCGGACGAATACGGCAACGGGACGATGCGGACGACCACCCGTCAGGGGTTCCAACTGCACGGCATTTTGAAGCGGAACCTAAAAGCGGTGCTCTCGGATATTATCAAGAGCATGGGATCGACCCTGGGGGCTTGTGGGGATCTCAACCGCAACGTGATGGCCCCGCCGGCGTCCTACTGCGATCGCCCGGAGTACCAATACGCCAGCACCTACGCCAATTATATTGCCGACCTGCTCACGCCCCAGACGGGTGCCTATTATGAAATTTGGCTGGACGGGGAAAAATTCGTCAGCGCCGAAGAAGACCCGGAGGTGAAAGCCGCCCGGCAGCGTAACGGCAACGGCACGGTTTTCCACGAGGGGGAAGAACCGATCTATGGCGAACATTATATGCCCCGCAAGTTCAAATGCGCGGTGACGGTGCCGGGGGATAACTCCGTCGATATCTACACCCAGGACGTGGGTTTGATCGTGATCACGGACGGGGCGGGGGAACTGCAGGGTTTCAACATCCTCGCCGGGGGCGGCATGGGGCGCACCCACCGCAAAGAAGAGACGTTCCCCTGTATTGCCAAGGAAATTGGTTATGTGGCGCGGGAGGATATTTACGACCTGATGAAGGCGATCGTGGCCACCCAGCGGGACTACGGCGATCGCCAAAACCGCCGCCACGCCCGGATGAAGTACCTGATCGAAGATTGGGGGGTGGAGAAATTCCGCGCCCAGGTGGAGGAGTATTTCGGCAAATCCCTGGAACCGTTCAAACCCCTGCCCGAATGGAAATACAAAGATTACCTGGGATGGCACGAACAGGGGGACGGCAATTTATTTTTGGGGATCTCGGTGGAAAATGGCCGGGTGAAGGACGAGGGAAATTTCCGCCTCAAGAGTGCTTTGAAGGAAATTGTCACCCAGTTCCAAATTCCGATGTTGCTGACGGGCAACCACAATATCATTCTGTACAAAATCGAACCGCAGCACCGGGAGGCGATCGATCGCACCCTCAAACAGCACGGCATTTTGCGGGAAACCGAAATCGATCCGCTGGTCCGCTATGCGATGGCCTGCCCCGCTTTACCCACCTGCGGACTGGCAATTACAGAATCCGAACGGATCATCCCTAGTATCCTGGACCAGATTCGGGTATTGTTGGACAAGGTAGGGCTGGAACAGGAGCATTTTGTCGTGCGGATGACCGGATGCCCCAATGGATGTGCCAGACCCTACATGGCGGAACTGGGTTTCGTCGGAAGCGCTCCCGACACCTATCAGGTTTGGCTGGGAGGCTCTCCAGACCAGACGCGGTTGGCACAACCTTTTATGGATCGTCTGGCTCTCAACGACTTGGAAGCCGTTCTGGAGCCGATTTTTATTGGCTTCAAACAGAATCGGCAACCGGGGGAGAGTTTCGGCGACTTTTGCCACCGCGTCGGTTTTGACTCTATCCGCGAGTTTGTATCCAACTACTCTGTAACTTCCTCGATGAACATTGAGACGCAAGAAATCGCCGTTCAATCCTCTCCTGAAACGACCTCGAATGCAGCAGCTTCATCGGAGGCTGCAGTCGATCCCAACAAGATCCGGCACCGGGTCAGCGTCCGGCACGAGATCTACACCCAACTGAAAGATGAGTCCAAACGTCAGAGCAAACCGATCGTGGAAATTGCCACCCAGGCGATCGAGGAATATCTCGCCCGAGCCCGCGCCGAACAGTAAGTTCGCCCGATGATTCGTCCTCGATTTGGGGTCGTTTGGCTCACCTCAAATCTGCGTGCTTTACCGAAATGGTGCAACTTCAGCGGATCGCGATCGCCCCCCATCAACTGCAAGGCCAACAGGTTGACCTGACTGCCGAACAGCAGCATTATTTGGGTCGGGTGTTGCGCCTGCAGCGGGGCGATCGCTTTATTATTATTGACGGCAAGGGGGGCTGGTGGCTGACGGAATGGCTCGACGGCCCGAATGGCACCGTACTCGAAGCGATCGCGGCGGATACGGAATTGCCCGTCTCCGTCACCCTCTGCGTCGCCCTCCCCAAGGGCGGCGGTTTTGAGGAGATCGTCCGCGGCACCACCGAATTGGGCGTGACGCGATTTGTCCCCGTCCTCAGCGATCGCACCCTGCTGAAACCGAGTCCCCAAAAACTGACCCGGTGGCGGCGTATTGCGACAGAGGCGGCGGAACTCTCGGAACGCCAGATCGTCCCGGAAATTGCCGATCCCCTCCCTTGGGGGGAAGCGTTGAACTCTTTCGATTCCCAGGCAGATCGATATCTCTGTATCGCCCGGGGCGACTCTCCCCATCTCCTCACCTGTTTGCGAGCATCTCAACTCGACGGTGCAACTCACCTCATTTTGGCGATCGGGCCGGAGGGGGGATGGACGCCCAAAGAAATCGAAATGGCCGTCAATACTGGATTTCAACCTGTTTCTTTGGGAAGCCGAATTTTGCGATCGGTGACGGCGCCGGTTGCGGCGTTGTCGCTGGTGGCGGCAGTTTGGGAGACAATTCTATCTAGTTAAAGCCGAGTCAATCAATATGTCCAAACTTATCCTTTATTGTCAATTTTAGCATTCAGTTTACAGGGCAAAACCCGGTTCGCTATATTTGGAAAGAATGAATTATGTATTCGTATAGCAATCGCCACGGCGCTGAGGACAGATCTGCCAATTTCAGACCCGCCTTGAAATTCATTTCAAGGCTTACAGCAAAAGTCCACTTCAGTGGACTCGGGATCGGTGATTGTGTCCTAACCACCTTGTCATCAGATAATTGCGATCGCAGAGTTCTTACTTCTTTTTTCTCCCGACACCCGACACCTACGCGCAGCGCTATAATAAACTCACCAGAATCAACGATGGTGTGACTCATGGTTGAAGCTTCCTTTTCTCATCAAACACTCTACCCGGATTCAGACGGGAAGCCGATGGCTGAAAATACAGAGCAGTACGAATGGATTGTCCGTTTGGTTACGAATCTGAAGCATTTACTCAGAGATGAAGTGGCGTTTGTGGCGGGGGATTTACTGTGGTATCCGGTGGAAGTGGAAGCACCGCCCGTACCCCAGCAAGCACCGGATGTAATGGTGGCTTTGGGGCGTCCTCCGGGATATCGGGGCAGCTATAAGCAATGGGAAGAAGATAACATTACCCCGCAAGTGGTGTTTGAGATCCTCTCACCCAGCAACACCCGCCGGGAAATGGCGGAAAAACAGAAGTTTTATGAAAACTACGGCGTTTTAGAGACTTATTACTATGACCCAGAACGCCAAGATTTCTGGGGTTTTGTGCGCCAAGAGTCGGATGATATTTACACTTTGATTACTGCGTTGTATCTGCCTTGGGTATCGCCCCTGTTGCAGATTCGGTTTGAACGGTTTGAAGATGGGTTGGCGGTGTTCCATCCCAATGGCGAACCCTTCGCCGAACCGGAAGTAATGTTGCTAGAACGCGATCGCGCACGACAGGCGCAACAACAGGCGCAAGCGGAACGCGATCGCGCACTGTTGCGAGAGGAAGAAACTCAAGCTAAACTGAACCAAGCCTTGGCGAAACTTCAGGAGTTGGGTATCGATCCAGATGCGCTCTAGGAAATGGTAGTGGACAGTTTCGGCTAAAACTGTGCATTAAAAAGGAAATGGTGGGTTACGGCGCGAATGAAAAGTTGTCGGTTTTTCAGAAAAATTACTGCCGCGCCCAACCCACCCTACTGGACCGACTATTGCCTCATTTTAGCTGAAAGTATCCACTGCTGGACTCCAATTAAATCTGCGAAAATCTGCGTAATCTGCGGACTTACCATATCACCCGATCGCGCCATTTTTCCAAGGTTTTCGGGCCGATACCGGAGACGCGATCGGCATCTTCCAAACTGACGAAGGGCTGTTGTTCTCGGGCTTCGATGATCCGCTGCGCCAAGACCGGCCCGACACCGGGGAGGGTTTCCAATTCCTCCTGGGAGGCGGTGTTCAAATTAACCGGTTTTCCAGAGGGTTGAAATGGGGTCGCGATCGCACCCCCGCATTTCTCTTTTTCCCGTTCCACTCGAGTTAAAACCCAGGGCGGAATGCCCAACGTCGAATTTCCATATAACCGCTCAAATTCCCGCTGGAAGTGGGCTGCAACCGTCTGATTCCGCACGATTAGCAGAGTTTCATCGTTAGTTTTATTTGCCGCTTCCGTCCAGTTGTGGGAACCGGTAATCACCATTTCATTATCGATCAAACCGAACTTATGATGGAGGCGATCGCCCTCCGGTAAATTGGGAACGCCGACGGTCGAAAGGGGTTGTTTCCAGGGTCGATTTCCCACTTCATATTTACAGTTATTTCCCAAAGCAATTCCCATCATATCCAACCCTTCGCTATAAGAGCGATAGGCGAAACTGGGGTCGATCAGCCCCCGCAGGCTGATCCCCTTCGTTTGGGCGGATTCCAAAGTATTAACCAACTGCTGAGATGAGAAGACAAACAGGGCGAAATCGACGGTTTGGTTGGCTGTCGATAACGTTTGTGCGATCGCGCCATTGACGCTATTTTCCCAAGGCTGAGTTTCGGAATTGGGGGCGAACTGTACCGCGATCGTTCCCCCACCCACCGACATCTGTTCCGGGCCGCGAATCGGTTTGTTGATGCCAAACAGACTGTCCGTCTTCCCCCCCGGGCCATCTCCCCACATAATCTCAAATTCGCGGGTAAAAATATCCGCCAATTTTGAACTTTCCAACTTCAATAAATTGTTGGCATTTCCCCGACTTTCCTCGCAACAAAAATCCCCGTGAATGCCACTGGTAGTAAAATTAGCCGAAGCCACAATCACCGTTTGTCCGTCCGCCACCACAAACTTATGGTGCATCAAACCGCTCCCTTTCGAGCCGTCGGCAGTATCGTCAATCAAGGGAACATTCGCGTTAGCCAGCATCACCAAAGCATCCCTTTGATTGATTTCATCCCGTTGCAGTTCGCCGTCTCCGTTCAAATCCGCCAATTGCAGAAACTCGTTATAATGCGCCAATTCCCGATCCGTAAATTTGGAAATTTCCGCCGCGCTCACTTCACTCCAGGGACGGCTGTAGGTATTTTCAATAATCACCCGCACCCGGACTCCCCGCTGATGCTGTTGCACCAACGCTTCCGCAATTTTGGGGAGACGCAACTCCTGAACCGCCACATCCACCGTCGAAGAGGCACTCTCGATGGTATCCACGATAATCTGTTCGAGATCGTCCCCCAGCCGAGTCTGCTGGCGGTAAGGTTCAGTATATACCGAGGCTTCCGAGTGGTTGAAATACGCCTGAACCTGGGAATCCTGCGGGAGGGGTTCTAGCAAAGGTTTCAGGGACGTCTCGGAAGATTCGATCGCGTCTGGGTTACAGGCACACGAGTTGAGGAGTAGCAACACAACCCAAGTCGAATGCCGCCGTATCGATACAGGCAAACGCACGGTCGATCCCTTAAACTCAATTGATCTAGGATTCCCAGATTGGGCTCGGAAAGAAGCAGGGGGGCAGGGGGCAGGGGGGCAGGGGGGCGACCGGAGGCAGGGGAGGCAGGGGAGGCAAGTTTACATTCGTCCGTACAAATTTCCCAATCATCTTGAGATGATTTCTGCTAGTAGGGGCGCCTGGCTTGCGCCCTCGGGGAATCGATTCCCAAGCGGTCCGGATGTTCCACCCGTTTCTTCGCCCCCTCCACCCCCTCCGCTTCCTCCGCTTCCCCTGCTTCCCCCACACCCCACGCCCCAATTTGAGAGATCCCCACTCGGACAGGTAATCTATATAGATAAGAACGTAAAGCCGAGCTGAGTGAATGTAAAATTGTCGATTTTGCATGAGATCCGACGGCTTGAGCGTCGGTAAGCGCCTCCGGTGCGGTTCGCAGTCGGCGGCGTGGGTTAGTTTCAACCCTCACACCATGTTATGCCAAAAAGAAAAAGGACTTTTCCCTGTGGCCATAAAGGTTACGGTCGCACCTGCCATAGATGCGAACAAGAGCGCATGATTCAGGAACAGGAACATCAGGAGTTGGAGGAAAAACGCAACAAAAAATTGGAGTGGGAAGCATCGTTCTCCCAAGATATCATCGATCTGAGGGGATTGCCGGACTATGTGGTGATCAAAGCCCGGGCGATAATCGACGGGTTGAGAACCACCAAAAATTATCGCGAGTTCGGCGGGAAGCGGCTGCGGCACAACCGTTTTGTGATCAGCATTCCCGTCACCCGCAACTATCGGATGCTCTGTCAGGATAGTGGAAATTTTTTGGTCCCTCAAAAGGTGCTGTCCCACGAAGATTACAACGTTTGTAAGCCGGGAGATTGACGGCGGACTTGGGGAATTAGAAGAACTTGGGTCTGTCAATGTTCCCGAAATCACTGATAAGTTTTACAGTTAACCATTGAGGATATTAACGGATGCAAATTTACCTGGACTACAGTGCGACGACTCCCCCCCGGACTGAAGCGATCGCGGCCATGCAGGCGGTTTTGACGCAAACTTGGGGGAACCCTTCCAGCTTACATGAATGGGGCCAAAGGTCTGCCACCGTGTTGGAGTTGGCGCGAACACAGATCGCCCATCTGATCAATGCGCCACCCGACGGGATCGTTTTTACCTCCGGGGGGACGGAGGCGGATAATTTGGCGATTTTTGGCGTTACCCGCCGGTCTGATACGCCTCAACATCTGATTATTTCCGCCGTGGAACATTCCGCGATCGCCGAACCCGCGCGATTGTTGGAACAACAGGGGTGGGGGGTGACTCGTTTACCCGTCGATCGCCAGGGACGGGTGCACCCCCTGGACTTGCAGGCGGCATTGCGGCCGAATACGGTACTGGTTTCGGTGATTTACGGCCAAAGTGAGGTGGGGACGTTGCAACCCGTGGAGGCGTTGGGGAAAATCTGCCGATCGCACGGCGTGTTGTTCCATACCGATGCGGTGCAGGTGGCGGGGCGGTTGGCGATCGACGTGGAAAAACTGCCGGTGGATCTGCTGTCCCTTTCCAGCCATAAAATTTACGGACCCCAGGGGGTGGGGGCGTTGTACGTCCGTCCGGGGGTGGAGTTGGTGCCCCTGCTGGGGGGGGGTGGCCAGGAGATGAAGTGGCGATCGGGGACTCAGGCGGTGCCGGCGATCGCCGGTTTTGGCTCGGCGGCGGAATGGGCGAGTCGGGAGTTAGAAACGGAAACGCCGCGGCTGATCGAATTGCGCGATCGCCTTTTTGATCAGTTGGCGGATGTGCCGAATTTGCACCCGACGGGCGATCGTTTGCACCGACTCCCCCACCACGTCAGCTTTTGTCTGGTTCCCCCGGCGGGCGAAACGGGAATCACCGGAAAAACGGTGGTCAGACAGTTGAATATGGCCGGAATTGGCATCAGTGCGGGTTCGGCCTGTCACAGTGGGAAACTCAGCCCCAGCCCGATTTTGTTGGCGATGGGATATGGCGATCGCGAGGCGTTGGGCGGCATCCGTCTCACCTTGGGGCGGGATACTACCGAGGCGGATATCGAGTGGACGGCGATGGTTTTGAAGCAGATTTTGGATCGGTTGATGCCGAAGTCGCTGGCCGTGAGTTTGTAAGTGTAAGAAACCGGGTTTCTCAACTTAATTTTGATCTGGAAACCCGGTTTTTGGAATTGGAAGTTTTTAAGATCCGTTTGAGATAACATTTATGGCATGGCAACCCATCGAAAACTTACCGTACAACTGGCCGGAGCTGGCCAGTTCAGAATTGCCACCTCTCGTCACCGTTTGGAATGAGCAAGCCGATCGCCTCCGTCAATCCGGTGAGTTCCAAACATTCGGCGAAAAATTGCGTCGAGAAATTGCGATCGAAACGGGAATTATTGAGCGGTTATATACTATCGATCGCGGGATTACTCGTCTATTGATCGAGCGGGGCATCAATGAAGCGTTGATTCCTCATGGAGCCACTGATCGCCCGGTTCAACAGGTGGTTTCCCTGATTAAAGATCAGGAAGCAGCTATCGAAGGATTATTTGATTTTGTCGGCGGGCAAAGAGTCCTTTCAACATTCTATATCAAACAGTTACATCAACTGCTCACTCAAAGCCAAAATAGGACAGAAGCTCTCAATCCGCTCACCGGAGAAATTTTTGCAGTTTCTTTAATTAGAGGTGATTGGAAACGACAACCGAATAATCCGCTGCGATCGGATGGCACAGTTCACGAATATTGTCCCCCAGAACAGGTCGGCTCTGAGATGGATAAATTGGTTGCACTTCACCATCAACATCGCGACCAAAATATTCCCCCCGAAATTGAAGCCGCATGGCTGCATCATCGATTTACTCAGATTCACCCTTTTCAAGATGGCAATGGTCGAGTTGCTCGGTGTTTGGCAAGTTTAGTGTTTATTCAAGCCAGTTGGTTTCCTTTGGTTCTGACCCGCGATGATAGAGCCGTCTATATTGCGGCTTTAGAAAATGCAGATCGAGGCGATCTTTCTGGCTTAGTCAATCTTTTTTCAAAGAGCCAAAAACAGGCTTTTTTAAGAAGTTTGGGGTTGTCGGAGCAAGTGTTATCGGAGGCGCGACGAACTCAAGTTGTTATTTCTGCGATCGCCGAAAAGTTAAAACGAAATCAATCTGCATCGATTCAAGAACGATGTCAAACCGTTGAGCGCTTTGCTTCCAGTTTATTCGATCGGGCTTTAAATCGTTTCCAAGATGTTGCTGAGGAAATCCGACTATCCGTCCAAAATTTCATCAGTGCAGCTCAAATTTTTGTAGTTGCTGCTCCGGCAGGTGATTCCCGTTCCTATTACCATCGCTATCAAATTATAGCCACTGCAAAACAGTTAGAATATTTTGCCAATCTCCGGAATTATCATACTTGGATTCAATTGGTGATTGATGTAGAAACATCGACAACGATCCTGCTTTCATTTCATGCCCTTGGACATGAATATCGTGGATTGTTGGTCTGTACTGCTTGTGCTTATCATCGAGATAATGCTGAGGAAGGCGATCGCAATATTAGCGACATTCAACCTCTAATCGATTCTCCGTTTCAATTTTCCTATGCAGATACAGAAGAGATGTTAGTTCGGCGTTTTCAACCGTGGCTAGAAGATGTTATTTTAACGGGGTTAGAGTTTTGGAATAAAAGTATTTAAAAATCACGATTCCTAAGCGATCGTTGCTATATCATGTCCGCAACAATCGTTTTTATAACAACGATTTTTGTTGTTCAATGCAGGCCGAATGTCTGTGTTACCCATTCGATACTTGATCTGAGAAGTGAGAAGTGAGGAGGTATCGGAATTTCCCTTTTCTCACTTCTTTTCTCTCCCTACACCCTCGCTTCAGCGCTCTATAAACTTTCGGGACGGTGGATGATCGTTTCCACCACCCGCCGCCGCACTTGGGGGTCAATTCCCAACAGGCGGACGTAATCGTTTTGGTGCTGCTTCAGGCAATCTTCCACCGCCGCGATCGCCTCTGTTTCGTTATCAATTCGGGCGAAACTCTTCCAAGAACCGGTTTTAAAACGGCGGCGATCGGCATATTCTAAACCGATTTCGTAACCTCCCGACAGCAATTTTTCGACTTGTTCAAATATGTCTAAACTTAGCTCGGTACTGACCGCGTGGCCGTGGCTGAAAGTGGTCGAACTCTGACTGTCTCCCTGGAAAACGGACGGCCCGGAATCCCCGATACTGTGGGGTGGCATGACTGGATTATAGGGGAGGTGGGGTTGGTTACTTGGTTGGGGGTTGCGGTTGCTGGGTTGGGTATTCAAGGTGCGGAATTGGTTATATTCTTCCACCAGTCGCAATTCCTGAATTCGCTTCTGTTCCGCCACCATTGCGCGTCCGGATTCCAGCAAATGAGATAAACTGAAATCGGGTTTTTTAAATTCCGGGGGTTTGTCCGCACTGTTGACGACCCGTCGCGAGACTCCATCGAGTCCGAGGGTGTGAATAAAACCTCGGATTTGTTCGTCGTAAATGCGCGATCGCAGGGCGCTAAAAAAGTCGATCGCCTGTTGCGGAAACTTATCCACCAATTTGACGATATCTCCCTGAGACAGTTCGTCCTCCGGGAAAATTCCCCGCACGATCGCGATCCGATCTTCCCGAATCGGTTCCCAGTAAAATTTCTCCATCCGTCCGTCCCGAATCAGCGGCGCGTAAAGGGTGGAAAAATCATTTCCGGTGACGATAATCGGAATCCGTTGCAGCGGCGTCTCGTCGTAGCTTCCCGGCAGTTGCACGTTGGTGGGATTGTCGGCAATATTCATCAACGTGGCGTTCACCAACTGGGTGTTTACCGTGTACTGAGTCCCGGAGTCAAAGCGTCCGGCGCCGGCATCAAAATCGTTGATAAATACGGCGCACATCTGGCCGCGAACCCGCACCTGTTCCGCCGCCTCCCGATACCGCAGTCGCAGCAGTCGCGAGGGGTCCCCGGCGTCGGGACTTTCCAATTCCCCCCCGGAAATCGTGACGGGTTCGATTCCCATTTTCTCGAATATCAGTTCGCACTGAAAGGTTTTGCCCTCTCCCTTGCGTCCGTGGATTCCCAAAATTAGGGGAACTTTGATATGGGGGAGTTTCAGAAAGTTTTTGGTGATGTGGACGGAAACTTTATCGAGAAAGCGGGGAGAAATATAGTAAGACATAAATGTGAGTCGTCAATTGGGGGTGAGGTAGTCCAGGCTTCTATTTTAGTATGAAAGGGTGACAAATTGTGAGTGCGTCCCAAAATTAATCGTTTTTATGAATCAATTTCGTAAAATCCCGTTGTTGGGCTTCATCCCTACTGTGGTGCTAAAGTGCAACAATTTATGGTAAAATGGGTGGGGTTGATAATTGGGTATTTTATGATGCCGGATGATGGGATTCCTTTCGCGATCGGTGTGGGGGTATTGGTTTTGTATTTGTTCGGATCTGCCCTCACCGAAATGGGGACTAAATTACCGGGTAAAAAATAAGCGATCGCGCCATCTCTAAAAATTGAATTTTACCGAAAATATAAATTATCATTATTGATAATAGATTTAGCAAATATCGCCATTCCTTGCGCCCAGTCTGTGGAAATTGCAAATCAATACAAATTTTGATTCGTTCTGAGAAACCGATCTTAACCTCGGTGTTCTCTGTGTCTCTGTGGTGAAATTACAAATGGAAATTATCACGACATCCTTCACTGCCAAACTGTCAGATATTCGCTCAGTTCGAGAAGCGGTATTCATCCAAGAACAAGCCGTTCCGCCACACCTAGAACTCGACGATCGCGATCGGTATTGTATCCATGTTCTCGCCTTCAAGGATAACAAAGCCGTGGGAACGGGACGCATCGATATCGAAAAAAACGGCAAAATTGGGCGAGTTGCAGTCCTGAAAGAATATCGCGGTCAAAATATCGGCTCTCAACTGATGGCAGCCTTAGAAAAAATTGCCCGACAGAACGGACTATCATCGATCTGGTTTAACGCCCAAGTTGGCGCTATTCCCTTTTATAAAAAATTGGGATATAGTGTAGTTGGGGCAGAATTTATGGAAGCCGAAATCCCCCACAAAAGGATGGGTAAAATCCTTTGATATCGGATTTTTTTAGATGCCCTAGATTCTGCAAGGGTACGGGTTCATCCCAACACCAAAATCGGGCGATCGCGATTTGATCGACTTCCTAAACCGCGGCGGTTCCCACGCCATTCACCCAGGCGACGAGGCTGAAAACCAAGAACAAACAGCCACCGATCGCAGTGATGGTGCGTTCGGAGATGTGCCCGGCGATCAGCCGCCCCCCCAAAACGGCGATCGCGGCACAGATGGCGTGTCCCAAAACTGCCCCGACGACGACTCCCACGGGGTGGTAAGCCGCCGCGAGGGCGATGGTGGCGATTTGGGTGCGATCGCCCCACTCGGCGATAAAGGTGAGGGAAAAGGCTTCGGTGAGGATTCCCAAATTGCCCTTGCGTTTGGGAAAATTCGACCCCTCCACCGCCTCGATCGCTTCCTTTTCTTCCTCGGAATTCGCCTTATTTTTGGGCATCTGGCTGGCTTCGTAGAGCAATTTGATGCCGAACAAGGCGAACAGGGAAATTTCCGCCCAGTGCAGGTAAATGGGGGGCAGGAATGAGACGACCTGCCCCATCGCCACCGATAAAACCGTCATGGCAGCTAGGGCGGCGACGACCCCCGCAAACACCAATTTTCTGGAATGTCGCAGGGACAAAATGACGGCAATAAAAAAGGTTTTGTCTCCGAGTTCGGAAAGGGTGATCAGTAGGAGTCCGGCGGTAAAAGCGGTTAGCATCGTGCGATCGTGTCAGTCCGTTCGAGTTGGTCAATCTGGCGGGTACACGGGATAAAAAGTTCGCTATCTGAGCTGCGGATGCGATCGATATCCCGATCGCCCGGGAACTTTTTAAACAGCCCGATTGGTTTTTCTCTTCATTTCTAGATTATCACGCGATCGCCGATTTGATGCGGGCAATTATCAATCCAATCTTTTCTTTCATAAATCATTCATTTTGTTTTCATTTATCTTTAA
>JBNGCR010000014.1:0-4307 GCA_050045915.1 Limnospira sp. | reverse complement strand
ATCAATCCAATCTTTTCTTTCATAAATCATTCATTTTGTTTTCATTTATCTTTAACTTTTTGGGGTTCGACATCGTTTCAAAATAAACATCTTGATTGACAGCCGAAGATCTCATGATGGGTCGCGCAGATTTGGACAACATACAACCGTCAAAAAAACTGTGAGCGTCCGAATCAAGAAAATTGTCGAACAAATCACCGCAGAGGGCGACCGGGACATCAACTGATAGCCCAACCGAGACGGCTAACCCTTTTGACCTCCGTTGTCTGTGTCCCGCCATACAAAACAGCCGCGATCGCCAAAATTAGAATGTGGGAAAATCTCCGTTCCCCACGTCCCGTTTTGACTCTTTTTCTAACTTTTGTTAGATTCGGCTCCCCCCGTTTCTTGCTAAACTCGCTCCCGATCCGTTCGGAAGAGAAGCAAAAAATACCGACTTCTCAATTCTCATCCCATCCCCCACTCCGCATTTAGCAATTTTCCGTCAGGCGACAACCATTCAGGTAAGATGTTGGAGATGGGATCGGACTGGTCTGGCACGATCTCCAATGGGTTTGGAGGTACGGCTGGGCGATCGATGTCCAGATGGCGATCCACACTTTAACCCGTCGAACTACTCACATCTCTAGGTTTGTTATGTCATTTCAACCAAGATCTAGCGGGATTTTGTTGCACCCCACCTCCCTTCCCAGCCGATATGGGATCGGAGACTTGGGGCCGAATGCCTATCAGTTTGTCGATTTTCTCAACGAGAGCAACCAACAACTCTGGCAAATTTTACCGCTGGGTCCGACTGGGTTCGGAAATTCTCCCTACCTCGCCTATTCCGCCTTCGCCGGAAATCCCCTCCTGATCAGTCCCGATATGTTGGCGGAGGCGGGGTTGCTGACCGAGGAAGATCTCGCCGAAGTTCCGCCCCTGCCCACTGATATGGTCGATTTCGACCGGGTGCGGGAGGTGAAGACCCCCCTATTTAAGAAAGCGTTCAAGAACTTTCGGGAAAATGGGTCGCCGGAACTCGAACACGAATTTCACGAATTTTGCCACCAAAAGAGCTACTGGCTGGAAGATTACGCCTTTTTCATGTCTCTCAAGGACGCCCAGAGGGACGCGAGTTGGCACACTTGGGACGACGGCATTTCCCGGCGCAAGCCGGAAGCCGTGAGCAAATGGAAGGAGAAGCTCGGAGAAGACATTTACTATCACAAGTATCTTCAGTTCGCGTTCAACCGCCAGTGGGCGAATTTGAAGCGCTACGCCAACGAACAGGGGATTCAGATTTTCGGAGATCTGGCGATTTATGTAGCCCACGACAGCGCCGACGTGTGGGCGCACCCGGAAATTTTCTGTCTGGATGGGGAAACGGGAGAAGCGGCGCTAATGGCGGGGGTGCCGCCGGATTACTTCAGCGAAACTGGCCAACTGTGGGGAAATCCGGTCTACAACTGGGAGCGCCTGCAGCAAAATGGGTTCGAGTGGTGGGTGCAGCGGATTCAGGCGATGTTGGATTACGTCGATTTGATCCGCATCGACCACTTCCGGGGTTTGGAGTCCTTCTGGGCGGTGCCCCAGGGGGAGACGACGGCGATGAATGGCCAGTGGGTCAGCGCCCCCGGAGAGGAACTGTTTCACGCGATCGAGGAGCGGTTGGGGAGGCTGCCGATTATCGCCGAAGATCTGGGGATCATCACCCCGGAGGTGGAGGCGCTGCGGGATAAATTCGAGTTGCCGGGGATGAAGGTGCTGCATTTCGCCTTCGACTCGGGGCCGGAGAACCCCTATCTGCCCTACAACTACACCTCGCCCAACTGGGTGGTGTATACGGGGACCCACGACAACGATACGACCGTGGGCTGGTTCAACCGGCGCACGGTGAAGGAGCAGGCGCGAGTGACTCGGTATTTGGGGGCCGTCCTCGACTACGGCATTCACTGGGACATGATCCGGCTGGCCTTGTCTTCCGTGGCGAATCAGGCGGTTTTTCCCCTGCAGGACGTGTTGGGACTGGGGAGCGAAGCCAAGATGAACAAGCCCAGCACGGCGGAAGGGAACTGGGCTTGGCGGTGCGAACCGGGGATGCTGACGGACGAAATTCGCGATCGCCTCAAGTTCTGGACCGACACCTACGGGCGATCGCCGCGATAATGTCCGATCTCAATCGGGTGTAGGGTGTGGGGTGTAGGCGGGGGAAAGGGTCAAAGTCAATAGGGTTTCGGATTGACGACCCAGATTTGACATGAGCCCGGAGAAAATCGGGGCGCGATCGGGGGATTTCCTGCGATCGCCCCCCCTTCCCCGGTTAGGAACTCGGAGTGTCGTCGGTTTCCGGGGTATTCCCCACTTGGAAAACTGCCTCTTCCACCATTCCGGGTTCTCCGAGGCGTTGGGCTTCGCCGTTGTTGACGGTGACGAGGACACCGCCGGCATTTCCGGCGACCACCACGACTTTATCTTTCGCTTTCCAGCTTTTCTGAGTGCCGCCGGATAAAATCCCCTGAAACTCGGTCTTGCCGTCCACTTCCACCAGAACCCAGGACTCATCCTTGACCGTGATTCCGACTTCCACATCCCGGATGACGGGTTTCGGGTCTGGAGTCGCACTCGGGGAGGGGGAAGCGTTTTCCACCTTCACCGTGGTCGGTTGGGAAGTTGAGGGGGGCGCGGAATTTCGCGCCATTTCCACCGATTCGCCGCTCGGTTCGGCTTCGGTGACGGCCTCTTCGGGAGAAGTCCGGATCAAATAGGATAAACCGTTGATGGCACAAATAACGAGCAGAATATAAGTCAGATACAGGTGAGTCGGCCGCAGTTGCGGGGCGGACAGCCATTTCAAGGACGTTTGGAGCGATCGCCCCGTCGGTTCCGGCAAAAAGAAATTCGCCAATTCTTCCCCGTCCAACCCGAGGGCGTCGGCGTACCGCCGGATCAACCCCTGGGTGTAAACGGGTTCGGGAAGGCGATCCATCCGGCCTTCTTCGAGGGCCCGCAGCAAGTGGGAGCGAATGCGAGTATAGGTCGCCACCATATCCAACGAGAGGGAATGGTCGATGCGGGTCTGACGCAACTGCTCTCCAATATCCGATAACCGCTGCACCTGTTCGGTATCAAATCGAGTTTGCTGTTGCCCGGGACTCTGATAATTCGTGTTCAATTTAAACATTGGGGGCCTGAGAGTCAGTTTCATATGCCGTCCTCCTCAAGATCGACTGCCAAATTTCCAGATACACTCACCGTTTCGAGATCGACCCGATGTTTTAGGAAACGCACTTCAGAGGTTTCGAGGGGCCGGTAGTGACCGCGAGGTAATTCCAGCTTTCCGGTCGGGTTCAGGTGGACGGGTCCGATCGCCGTGCGGTGCAGTTGAACCACCGGATATCCGAGAGATTCTGCCACTCGGCGGATTTGCCGATTTCTACCTTCACATAAAATCACTTCCAATACAGTTTGTGAACTCCGGCGCTTCCCCAAGCGCCGAACTTTCGCCGGCAATGTCTTTTTTCCAGATAGTAGAATCCCCTGTCGCCACCGCTCCAAAGCAGATTCGGGGGGGCTACCTTGGAGGACGACCCGATAGGTTTTGGGGACGTGATAGCGGGGGTGGGTGAGCCGGAATGTCAGTTCGCCGTCATTAGTGAGCAACAATGCCCCGCTGGAATTGGTGTCCAACCGGCCGACCGGATGAATGCCCCGCCCCCCCCGCCAGTGGGGGGGCAACAGATCCAAAACCGTCCGCCGTCCCTGCGGATCGGCACAGGTGGAAACGACACCCAGAGGTTTGTTTAAAAGCAGGTAAATCGGTTGAGGATGTTGGGATGGTTGCACCGGCCGGCCGTCAATTTCGACGCGATCGCGCGTCGGATCGACCTTTTGACCCAAATGCGCCGTGCTGCCATTCACCCTCACCCGTCCTTCGACGATCATCTCTTCCGCATGACGGCGGGAGGCGATACCCCAGCGAGCTATGATTTTTTGTAGCCTTTCATCCATAGGTGTGCAGGACATCGGAAATTTGAACCGATCAGTTATGTCGTCGTAGCCGAAACCCAGCATTGACGGCCAGGGTGGCGGACTCTCAGGGGGAAACGAGTCGCCCTGTTTTGAGCGGGTTTTCAGAGAATTTGGACTGAGCCGAGCTAAATTGTTGCACAAATCTACCAACTCTGTACAAATCTTACAACGAACGGTAATTTTTCCTACGTCTCAGGAGAGATGCTGCGATTCTCGATTCGGTGCTTCTGTCGGGTGAGTGTTTGAATTAGGGGTCGAGAGAGATGTTACCATCTCCCCCTCCCATTCTCCAGCCGTGC
>JBNGCR010000013.1:0-52309 GCA_050045915.1 Limnospira sp. | reverse complement strand
TGCCTCAGATTTTTTTTTGACTTTTTGGGGATGATGCCTCAGAGGACGGAGCGGGTGTGGCTCCCGGGACTTAGAACGGTGTCGGGGGATGGGGCGAGCCGGATGCGGAGAACCTGACCGGGGACTCGGGTTTTTGATCGCGACATATGGCAGGGCAGATCTGTGGGGATCAAAAAATCTCCCCCCCGATCGCGTTACAGGATCGAGAGGGAGAGATTCTCCGGGAAATGAAATCGGATATCAGCGGGCGGGTTCGGAGGTGGGAATCCCCAAGCGTTTGCGGAGGGACTCGGCTCTCCGGGAGGCGATCGCATTGTTGGGATCGAGGCTGAGGGACTTATCGTAAGCTTCCAGGGCTTGGGAGGTGAGCTTTTTGCGCTCATAGGCATAGCCGAGATTATTGGAAGCGGTGACATAATCCGGGTCAAGCTTCAACGCTTCCTTATACTGGCGAATGGCGATATCGTATTCTTCCTTGGCGAAGTGGGCGTAACCCAAGGCATTGCAGATCATGGCGACATTCTGAGGCGGTTCTTGTTCGTCCACCGCTTTGAGTGCCTTCTGCAGTACGGAAACCGCCTGAGAAAATAACTTCTTGTCGTTATAGATGCAGCCGAGTTGGTAATACTCCTGAGCGGTACCCCTTTCTTGAGCCAACTTATTTTGTAACTGGGACAGATTATTTTCGACCTGGCGCGTTCTAAAAATCTGGCGGATGATAAAGAATCCGGCTCCAGACAAAAAAATCAGCAATAATACCAGATAGATAACTGCTAGATTACCATCCATACCCTGTGTCAATGATGAGTACAAGAGCATTCTGAAGACGGGCAGAATCACTTCCACCCATCATTCAGTGTCGAGCTCTACCCAGTTTAACAGGTTGCTTCCCCATCCGTTAGGATTTAGCTGGAGTTGCTTGGGCAACCACTTTCCCAAAGGTTTCCGGATCGAGGACTGCCAATTGAGCCAGCATTTTGCGGTTAATTTGAATGTCAGCTTTTTTCAAGTTCCCGATGAGCTGGCTGTAGCTGATGCCGTGCATCCGGGCGGCGGCATTGATGCGGGTGATCCAAAGCCGGCGAAAATCGCGCTTGCGTCGCCGTCTATCCCGGTAGGCATTGCGAAGCGCTTGCATAACGCGCTGATTGGCGATGCGGAAGTTTTTGGATTGAGAGCCGCGAAATCCTTTGGCGAGTTTGAGAACTTTTTTGCGACGTTTCCGGGCGACGTTACCGCGTTTAACTCGTGTCATTGTTAATTTTGTCCTTAAAGTTGATTCAATCGAACTCTAATGTTTACAAATACGGCATCATCAGACGCACGTTTTCAGCATCCCGCTCGTTGACCAGTTCCATTTTGGACAAACGGCGTTTGCGAGTGGAGCTTTTGTGTTGCAGGAGGTGGCTCTTAAAAGCTTTGCGACGGGCAAGCTTGCCACTTCCAGTCACTTTGAAGCGTCTGGCTGCTGACTTGCGAGTTTTAAGTTTTGGCATGGAATGGCTGGAATTCGACACAAGCTCTTATTATATCATGGGTGAACCGATTCTCCGGCACGGTGGTTTTGAGGTTGCGTCTTTTTGATATGGCGGACTTCGACGACGGTGTGGACGTTGCCCCGGGGGTTGAAGTCGCCTTTGATGTGGACTTCGAGGGGGTCGCAGGCGGCGATGAAGTCGTCGAGGATCTGGTTGACGGACTCTTCGTGGGAGATGTAGCGATCGCGGTAACTGTTGATGTAGAGTTTGATGGATTTCAACTCCACCACCCGCCGATCGGGTATGTAGGTCAGATAGATTGTGGCAAAATCGGGATAACCGGAAAAGGGACATTTGCAGGTAAATTCCGGCAAGACGATCTGGACTTCATAGCGACGCCCGACCCGGGGATTGGGAAATGTCACCAGCTCCCCTTCGAGAATCTCCCGTTCACCATATTTCATTTCTGGGGGGGGATTCGATGCGGAGAGATCGGATGTGGCTTGGGGATCGTTCATGGTTCTCGGTGGTGGCGATGGACGACAAATCTCCTGAAGTCGGTCGTTATTCCGTCTGGCTTGCCCGGGCAATTCCTTGACGAAATGGCTTCTGATTGCTCTAATGGCAAGTATTCTGCATTGCCAGTTAGCAATTTTAATTTGGCTTCATCATAGCTCAACATGACGATTAATTATTGAGTGCCATGTCAAATCCTATACAAAATCCTACCGTCTCCAATGGGACTCCCCCAGGCGGTTCGAGTCCCTATTCTCCGTCCGTGCCAATTTCCCTGTATCGGGAGGTGACGGCTGAGTTGCAAGCGTCCCAGACGTTGATCGATTCTCTCAAAACCCAGAATCAACAGCTCATCGAGCAGAATCAAAATTTGCGACAGGAACTCGACCATGTGATTCGGGCGGCGAGTCAACTTCAGCAGGCGGTCGAAGTGGCTCGGGGGAAGAGCCAGATGGGACTTCCCCAAATGCCACCGTCGGTTGTCCCGGGGGCTCGTCCCAGTTTTCAGGTCTATCCAGTCGAGGGAGAGACTCCCCCATCGGCTCCCAGCTTTTCGGTGAGTCCGGAACCCCAAGGTAGCGATCGCGATTTGGTGTTTCCTCCACCGCCGGAACAACCCCAAGGTTCGGGCCAGCCCGACCTCCAGTTTTCGGAGGAACCGGAAGGGCGTCTGCGGCCGGCTTCTCAGCCGGAACGCTCTGAATTAAGCGGGGTGTGGCTGGTAGTTTCGATCGCCTTAATCGTGATCGCTGCCTTCGGTGCGGGTTATTGGGTGGTGCGCCCCCTGTTGCAGCAACGCTAGGGGATGGAGCCGACGCGGACTGTTTCACAGACAGAAATTCCACGATCTGGCATCGTGGAATTATCTGTTTTCCCGTCGCAAAGCTGAGGGCTGGAAACCATTTGTCCGGGGTCGATTCTGATCAGCGAACGATGCCGGTTTCGACCAGGGGAGCCACGGGTGTGGCGGTACTGGCGGAGGTGTCGTGGCCGCCCATTTCTGGCTCAAAACCGCGCTTAAATTCACGCCAGTTGACTTGCTGGGCTTGGAGGGCAACTTCCAAATACCGAGCGGCCTTCTGAGGATTGCCACGGCCACAAAAAAATAGGTCGGCCGCAAAATAGCCATGTTCAGGCCAAGTATGGATCGCGATGTGGGATTCAGCCAAAGTGGCCGTCGCGGTCACGCCGTGGGGACTGAACTGATGCACGCAAAAATCTATGAGCGTTGCCTCTCCGGCTGCAACTGCATCGAGAATGGCGCGGCGAATGCGTTCGGGGTCATTTAGAAGATCTGCAGGACACTGCCAAGCGTCAATGACCAGATGGGTTCCCAATTGTTTCATTCTGCGCGGTTTCACCTCCACCCTATTAGGTCTCAAACTTTATTAGTCTATCACATGGATTTCGATGCGATCGCGCCCCCGGGAAAGTGATTGAAAATCCTTCGCCAGCGGGAGATACAGCGATCGCCCGAACTCCGATCAGTGGTGGGTCGCCCCGTTAGGTAGGATCGTCCCCTCCAGAATGGTATCGTCCAAATTGGCGACACTCAAACTCGCCCCGATCAAATTGGCCTGACTCAAGTTGGCTCCGCCCAAATTGGCCCCCCGAAGGGAGGTCAGCAGCAATCCCGCCCCGCTGAGGTTGGCGTGGCTGAGGTTGGCCCCCCGCAAGTCCGCTTCCAAGAGGTTGGCCCCGGTCAGGTTGGCCCCGGTCAGATTGGCTCCCCGCAAATCGGCTTTGCTGAGGTCGGCGAGTTGGAGGTCAGCTTCGTGCAATGTCAGGCCGTTGAGATTTGCCTGTTGTAAGTTCGTCCCCCTCAAATTAGCACCGCCGAGTTTGGCGCCGTTCAAATTCGCCCCCCGCAAGTCGGCTCCTTCCAAATTAGCGCCCGTCAGGTTGGCGAGGCAGAAGTTGGCGTGGTGCAGGTGGGACTCGCTCAGGTCGGCGGCTGTGAGATTCGCCCCGCTCAGGTTTCCCCGGCTGACGTGGGCTCGGACTAGGCAGGCTGCGGTCAAATTGGCGCCGCTGAGATCGATTTCACTCAAAATCGCCCGGGTCAAATTGGCTTTCCGGAGGTCGGCGGCGTTAAAATTCGCCCGACTCAGGGTCGCCCCGACGAGAACGGCTTCCGCGAGTTGGGAACCGTTAAGCACGCAGGTTCCGATCAAACTGGCTGCCATCAACTGGGCGCCGCTCAAGTTGGCACGGGACAAAATAGCGCCGCTCAAAATGGCGCCGCTCAAGTCTGCTTGCTGCAAGCAAGTCCCGGTGAGGCTCGCGCCGCTGAGGGTGGCGTCGATCAAAACGGCCATCGACAGGTCGGCGCCGTCGAGCTCGGCCCGATTTAAATTGGCACCGATGAGGCGGGCCTGAATCAGGCAGGCGTCCGCCAAGTTCGCCCCGCTCAGGTCGATCCGATTCAGGGTGGCTTTTTTCAATGTCGCTGCCGTCAGGGAGGTTCCGCGAAAGTTTCGTTCCCCCCGGGCGTATCGAGTTAAAAGTTTGTGGGCACTAACCGTTTCACTAGCCTTCATACAAAATAAGAAATTGACTCGAATCTGTTGAAAAGGAAAATCTTCGATGAACTCAACCCAAAAAGGTTCGTGGGGCGATCGGGTGAACCGTCGGTTCACGGGATGTCAAGTCGCCGGTTTCCGGGCGATCAGATCGGAAATGGGGTTGCGTTCCAACTCGGATTGGCTGCCGAGAATACTCTAAAACAAGCGCCGAACGGCGACTGTATCGGGTGTTGCCAGAGGTCGGGACTGTCTCCGAAGCCCGGTGAGGCGGGGGCAACCCCATTCAGCTCGTATCGCCGGCGACCATTCCGTAATATTCCAGGGATGCCCGACACCGAGTCGATGGTGGGGTTCCCTGGGCTGGGTCTGGGGTGGGGAAGTGGTGATTTTGGGGGTGGGGGGGGTGGCGGCGGTGCTGAGGGGCAGGGAAATGGATTTGTCGGTCGCTGGTCAAAATGGATTGAAGAGATGGGGTATTGTCCAATGCGGAGATGGTGG
The DNA here is from genome assembly GCA_050045915.1 of Limnospira sp. Taxonomy (GTDB): domain Bacteria; phylum Cyanobacteriota; class Cyanobacteriia; order Cyanobacteriales; family Microcoleaceae; genus Limnospira. The sequence goes on along the minus strand of JBNGCR010000013.1, from coordinate 47,292 downwards.
CGGGCATCCCGAAGCGTGGCAGATGTGGGGGGAGATGTAAATTTCTCCCCCCAATCCCATCGGACCGATCGCGATTTGCAACTCCCATAAAAAGTATGTTCCTTTCCCCATTGCTCGGATCTGATGCCTCGGACGTGCGTTCACTGCTTGGGGACCCATCCCAGGAAAGAGCAGGAGCCGGGGAATCTGTCAATTGATCTGTTGACTTCGATACATTGTTAAAATTGCCCCTGAGTTAAGGATAATGTCTGGGAGATAAACTGGGCAAGATGCACCGCTCGAATTGAGTCGGGCGAGAAGGGTCAACTGTGCGGATGGTGGGGTTCATCGCCCGAAAATCCTCAACATGGAGACTGAGTTAACGGAAACAGGAGGTAGCATGGAAGTTCGTGGCGTCTGGCTCACCAGTACGGATAGCAGGGTTCTCTACTCCCGACCCGCGATCGCCCAGGCGATGGAGTTTTTGGCCGATACGGGTTTTAACGTGGTGTTCCCGGTGGTGTGGAACAAGGGAGTCACCATGTACCGCTCTCAAGTGATGAGCCAGAATTTCGGGGTGGAGATCGATTTCTATGCCAGAGGGCGCGACCCCCTGGCGGAGGTGATCGAAGAGGCCCACCGGGTCGGACTGAAGGTGATTCCGTGGTTCGAGTACGGGTTCGCGAGTTCTTACCAGCAGAATGGGGGACGCATCCTCACCCGGAAACCTCACTGGGCGGCGATCGATGCCCGGGGCAATATGGTGGTCAAAAATGGGTTCGAGTGGATGAATGCCCTGGACCCGGAGGTTCAGAATTTTATTTTGAGTTTGATTTTGGAGGTCGTCCGCAAGTACGATATCGACGGGATTCAGGGGGACGACCGGATGCCGGCACTGCCCTCGGAGGGGGGATACGATCAAAAAACGGTTCAACGTTACATTGACGAGTTCGGACGCCAGCCGCCTCTGTACCACAAGGATTCGCAGTGGTTGCAGTGGCGGGCGAATATTTTGACGGAGTTTCTGGCCCGTTTGCGGCGGGAGGTGAAGGCGATCAAACCTAACTTGCTGATTTCGATGGCGCCGAGCGTCTACAGTTGGGGGTTGAATGAATATCTCCAGGACTATATCGCCTGGATCGATCGCGATTTGGTGGACATGATTCACCCGCAGTTGTACCGTCGCAATTTTTGGAGTTACAAAGGTTTGGTGGATAAGTTGGTGGATGTCCAGTTTAGGGATTGGCAGTTGCCCAAACTTTCTCCGGGTCTTTTGGTTCGGGTGGGGTCTTACCACATCAGTCCGGACGATCTGTTGAAGGCGATCGATTACAACCGATATCGGGGCGTTAGGGGTGAGGTTTGTTTCTTTTACGAAGGGCTCAGGCAGAATAATGATGCGCTGGCGAATGCGCTGAAACGCGGTCCTTATGCGAGTCGAGCTCGGCTGTAGAAGTGGCGATCGCTCTGGGGTTGGGGGCAATGGATCGCCCCCATTTTTAGTTTGATATTACCTTTTATGATAATTCCCATTCTAGAATTTCTCGCAAAGCAGCGATCGCTTCTTCGTCGCTCACTTTGGGCAAACGATTGGTAAAATAATTCTCTGTGATTCCCATAGATGCTGCAATAACCGGATCCATCCCATCTAAGAGTTGCGGTTGATCGGAAACAAAAAACCAGTCCCGATCCCAAAAAATTTGGTCGGCTAAACAATCAATTGCAAATTCCCAATCTCTCATCTCTATACATTTGTATTTCTGTTCATAAAATGATTGAAATGGATCGGGTTCTTCTTCGTCGTCGTAGGAGTCTAAATGGGGTAATATCATCGTTTCAAAAGCATCCCAAGCGATTTTTCTGTAAAAATAAATGAAGGATTCATCGGGGTTTTTTTCTGATTCCTTAACCATCAATTCATCGGCTATTTCTGTAATTTCTGTATACACGCTTTCGACCAAATATGCAAAGGGGTAGAAAGCCGCCGCTTCCAAAAGATGGTCTAACTCTGGCATAGGTACTTCTGGCTTTAGCAAAGCTTTTAAGGAAAAATTGATCAAATAAATTTGTGAATTAAAGCTGGCTCTATCAAAGAAGTGATTGCCCGTAGAAACCCACAAGCTAATATCTTTTGGGTTGGGATTATCCCAGTCTGTCATCAAGTCTAATGTGACTTGAAAAGAGTCTTGCAAGATTTTTAAATAAAATTCTGCTTCGATTTTATCCAAGACCCGATCGCCGCAAGAAGTATGCCAAACCATAATTGCAAAATCTGATATAATAACTCAGATGTACAAATCCATTTTACCTGACGATTCCGATCCTGTCACTTCCAGTGGTCATCCGCCGTCTGAGCCATTGCCGCTGGTGAGTGTTTGTATTCCGACTTACAACGGGGAGCGGTTTTTGGCGGAAGCGATTTCGAGTGTGTTGCTGCAAACGTATCCGGCAATTGAGTTAATTATTGCTGACGATGGTTCGACGGATGGGACGATCGCGATCGCCTGTTTATTTCAAGAAAACGCCCCTGTCAATATTCGGTTAATTGTCCAGGAACATCAAGGGATTGCTGACAATTGCAATGCCGGCATTTCCCAGGCTAATGGAAAGTATATAAAGTTTGTATTTCAAGATGATTTATTGACATCGGACTGCATCGAAAAAATGGTGGATGTTGCTGAAGGTGATTCGCGAATTGGTCTAGTTTTTTCCCGGCGAGAGATGGTGTTTGATGACGGGGCGGAAAATGACCCAAATTTGAGGATGGTTTACGAGAATTTCCGGGATTTGCAGCGGGGATGGTCGGATTTGAAACCGCTGCAGTGGGGGCGAGAATTGCTGGCCGATTCGCAGTTATTTGAACATCCGATCAATAAAATTGGGGAACCTACGACGGTTCTGCTGCGTCGGGAAGTATGCGATCGCGTGGGAGGATTCGATCCGAACTTAAATCAGTTGGTCGATCTAGATTTGTGGTGGCGGATTTTCGCCGTCGCCAAGGTGGGTTTTATCGACGAAACCTTATCTTACTTTCGACTGCACGATCGCCAGAAAACCTGTCAAAATATGCGGGAGGGGACAGATACAGATCTCGCTTTTTTTGAAAAGGTTTGTTTTGCGGATGAGTATCAATTTTTATCACCGGCACATCGGATCAGATCGCTGCTTATTTATACGACGATTTTAAACCACGAGTTGCGGGGAGGTGAACCGTCCAAATTGGAGGCGTCGAGGCGGCTGCGTCGGGTGAGGCGATCGCTGGCGGAAAAATGGCTCGGTTTATCCAACTTGAAGGAAACCGATTTGAGAAATTTGGCAGCAATCCGTCAGATACTTGGCAATGGCGAACTTTGCGACCCTTGAAAAAAACCGATAAATTCATTCATTATCTGTGTTAAACTGGAACCATTTGCAAAATATTGTGTTGAGGATGTTGAATTATGGCAACGTTTTTAACTCCGAGTATAAACTTGGGGATTTTTGGGATCAATGCCCTGCTCGGTTCGCCACAAGATGATATTATTTTTCTCACTCCCGGACAAGTGTTGCCCCACCCGGATGGCGTGTTGCTGTTAGCCGGAAATGACAGTCTACAATCTCCGGATACGATCAATGAACCGTTGCTGATCAATGGCAACCAGGGGTTTGATACCATTTCTGGGGGAAATAGTGGTGATCGATTATTTGGGGGGCAAGATGACGATCGCATTTTCGGCGGATTGGGAAGAGATAGCATTTTTGGAAATCTCGGCAATGATTTCCTGGAAGGGGGAAGGGATGGAGACTTTATTTATGGCGGACAAGGTAATGATACGGTCGTCGGAAATGAGGGCGACGACATTCTCTATGGCGATCGCGGAAATGATGTTTTAGATGGCGGTTCGGGTCGGGATACGCTAATCGGCGGTTTCGATGATGATATTTACATTCTCGATGCGAACGAAGCCAGTCCGAGGCTGGCGGATGTGGATGAAATTCGCGGATTTACCGCCAATAACAATCTCTTGCTGGGGGATAAAATTGATGTCCTGGGCTTGTCCAATCTTGATGAGATCAGAGAATTGAGTTTGGAACGCGATCGCCCGGACTTGTCCCCCGGTCAAAATGATGTCAACGGCGACGGATTGAACGATATCATTCTTGAATTGAATAATGGCGATTTTCTGGGGGTGATTATCAACGATGGGAACCTGCCCCGGCGGTTACTCATCGACTTCGATTTTCTGCCCTAATCACGGAATCGGAAGGGGTGTTAAGATAGAGCAACTTTGGGTGCAAGTTTTCGACGGTTCGAGTATCCGTAGATTGACACTCAAATTCTCTTCCACCCTTACAGGAGGTGTTTGATATGGACAACAACGCCAAACCCAATTTTGCTTCGCCCAAATTGGCTTTACTGTGCCTTTCTGTCGCTCTGTGCTTGGTGGGGACGACGGCAACCCGGGCGACGATGGCAAAAGCGATCGCCCAAATTGAAGAACTCGGCAGCGACAAGCGTCAAAACCGACTCGCGGCGGTTAAAGCCCTGAAACAGATGGGTTCGTCGGCGGTTCCGGTGTTGGTGGAAGCTCTGGGAGATTCGGACCCGGCGGTTCGTCGCGCTGCGGCTTACGGTTTGGGTTCGATGGGATCGGAGGCGGGGGAAGCCCTCCCGGCTCTGTTGTCGGCTCTCAAAGATCCCGATCCGGCGGTGCGGATGGACGTGGCGGTGGCCCTAAAACAAATGGAACCCGCTTCCCCGGCGGTTCTGGAAGCCGCGATCGCTGATTTGAGTCATGCCGTAACAGACGATAATCCTGCCGTCCGCCAGGGGGCAACCTTCGGGTTGGGAACCCTGCATCAGGCTGCGGCGTCGGCGGTTCCGCAACTGATCGCCGCCCTCAAAGATACCGACGAGGAGGTTCGCATCGGCGCCGCCATCGCCCTGCGTCGCGTCGGGGAACCGGCCGTTCCCGCCCTCCGGAAAGCCCTCACCGACGAGGATATGCAGGTCCGCACCAAAGCCGCCTTCGCCCTCGGAAAAATCGAGGCGGCCCTGATCGCCCCCATGACCCAAGCCCTGGAAAATAGCGATCGCCAGGTGCGGCGGGATGTTGCCAAATCCCTCGAAACCCTCTCTTCACCCCGCATCGCCCAAGGAAACCGCCCGTCTCCGGGGGGATCTCAACCCATCCGCCCCAATTCCGGCCCGAGTCCGTCCCCCGGCGGCAGTGCTCCCATCCGTCCGAATGGATTTAGGTAAAGTGGGGGGATTAATTGATAATTGATGATTTTCAATTGTCAATTTTTCCCGATACCTTTGTATGATTGATACGGGTTTTAAAAGGGCGAATCTTTACTATCAGTCTGGATGTCGGCTGATGGAGTCGGGACAGTTGGCAGCGGCGGAGTCCGAGTATCGAAAAGCGATCACTGTCTGTCCCGATCTGTGTTTGGGTTATTTGGGTTTGGGCGGTTTATTTTTGCTGCACAATCAAACCGAACGGGCGATCGCGACCTACGAAGAGGCCCTGGAAAAAACGGTCACTCCGGAACTTTTAGAAGCTTTAGGATTGGCTTGGATTGCCGGGGGAAATGCCCGCCGTGGATCGTTTTATTTGGCTTCCGCTGCCCACCATTGGGGGGAATATGAAATCGCCGTTCAACACTATCGGGAATTTCTGCAAAATCGGTTTGAGAATTTGGAGGTTTCCCTCGCCCTCGCTGACTGCTATCAAAAACTGAATCGATACCCGCAGGCGATCGCCATTTATCGAGATTTAATCCGCAACCTTCCGGCGGCGACGGAACCTTACATTCCCCTGATGGCTGCATTGCAAGAAATGGGGCAAATTGGAGAGGCGAACGCTACGGCTGAAACTGCCCTGAAGCAATTTCCAAATCACATTCCGCTCAAATTTGCCCAACTGCGGCTGCTACCCCTTCTCTACAAAAATCCTGGGGATGCGATCGCTTTTCGCCAGCAGTTTGAACGGGAACTGAACGCTTTAATTGCGACCACTCCCATCGGCGAAGTAGCCACCCTAAAAGCGGTTGGAGATGGCACTAATTTTTACCTGCAATATCAGGGAGATGAGAACTTATTTACGGGGCAATTTTCCGAACAAGAATTGCAGCGAAAATATGGGGAATTTGTGCATCGGGTGATGGTGGATCACTATCCCGACTGGGGACAACCTCCAGTTATTGAAAAACGGGGTACAATCAGGGTCGGCTACGTCTGCTCGTTTTTTCAGTGGCACACCGTCGGCAATTTATTTTTGGGTTGGGTGAAAGAGTTGGATCGCGATCGCTTCGAGGTGTACTGCTATTATACGGGGCGGGAATGCGATCGGATGACGGAATTATATAAATGGTACGCCGACCGCTTTTATCACATCCCCAATGACCTGGAAAAAGTCGCCCAAACCATCCACCGTGATCGCTTGGATGTTTTGGTTTTTTTAGAACTAGGAATGTGTCCTCAAACCCTTCAACTGGCGGGGTTGCGACTCGCCCCGGTTCAGTGTGTCACCTGGGGACATCCGGTGACGTCAGGATTTCCGACCGTCGATTATTTTATCTCCGCCGAACTCCTCGAATCCCCCGAAGCCCAAAATTATTACAGCGAAAAATTGATCCGGTTGCCGCATTTGGGAATCTCCATTCAACCGCCCCAACTTCCGGAAGGTGAAAGGCGGCGGTCGGACTGGGATTTTTCGGAAGATGCGATCCTCTATTTGTCCTGTCAATCCCTGTTTAAATATTTGCCAAAATATGATATAATTTATGGTGAAATTGCTCACCGTGTACCCCGATCGCAGTTTGTGTTTATTGCCCACTGGAATTCGGAAATTACTGAACAGTTTCGCGATCGCCTGTACGTCGCGTTTCGACGTTTGGGGCTGCGGGGCGAGGATTACTGCATTTTTTTACCCCGCCTCGACTATTCGGAATATTTGCAACTTCACACCGTGGCTGATATCGGTTTGGATACGTTCCAATTTACTGGGTTTGCGACGACATTGGACGCGATCGCCTGCGGTTTGCCGATCGTCACCCACGAGGGAAATGTGATGCGTGCTCGCCAGTCGGCGGGGATTTTGCGGCGGTTGGGAATTACGGAAGCGATCGCCAAAACTGAGGCGGAGTATGTGGAGATTGCGGTGGAGTTGGGGTTAGACTCTGAAAAAAGGGAGGCGATCGTCCAAAAGATCCGGAAAAACCAATCTCGCCTTTATAACGATCTCGACTGTATTCGAGGATTGGAACGGGTTTACACGGAGATCCTCCAACCACTTAAAAACAGATGATCCCCCTCCCGTCCCCATTAAAAAGGGGGAAGCCGATTGAATGAAAAGTTGGAAATATCACCGCGATTGCTTGTTGCCTGTTGGGTTTTGCCTCTGATGAGTTCATCTATTCTGGTTAATTTGAGAGAAGCATTTTTATGCGCCCCGGGATTTTGGGAGAGTTACCTGTCTCCGAAAGCCGGAAATTGGTGTAAGTTTGTGGAGGGGATCGATCGCACTCAAACGGACGGCTATTCCATTGAGGGGCTGTTTGTGAGTCAGATTGATCGTCCGGCAATGCAGGTGCCGGGATTATATTTATACTGCCAAAAGGGAAAGCGAAAACGGGGCAGTTGCGACCGGCTTTATACTTTATTTGTACTGGAACCTGATGGGACGGTCCGGGTTTTAAATGAGTGGAAAACGGCAAGTCGGGATTGGGCGATCGCATTGTGGCCAGAAATTGAAGCCTATTTTGCCAGTCAAATCCAGTGCGTCGAACAGCGTCGCAAACAGTTGTTGGCGGAGATCGAATCTCTTGAATTTGAGTTAAGTCAGCGACGGGCAGAATTGTTAGCTTTGGAAAGCCATTCACAATTTCACAATTTCTAAACAAAGTTGATCTATAGTTGAGGGTTGGTTGTTTTTCTTTAATTTTTTCTGTGGAAAAAATGCCCATCTTATTCCATAAGGGCGCGAATAGAAACGGCTTGTTTTTATAAAAAAAACTGATATTAAAATTTTCTTAATAACTCTTGAGTTAACGACATCAACTTCTATGAAAACTAGCCAAGATTCCTTTCAAGTTTGGAAAAACAGATCCTAAGATTTGTGAACTTCTAGGAAAACAGGAGAAATGTGCTAAGGTTTGAGTTGATAATAAAGGCGGGAAGAATTTAGATTGAGTCTTGAATGATGATTCGATGGTTAGCAGATCGTGACGTCCGATTTCCCGGAAATAGTGTGATTGACTCGTCTTCCTTTGTCATTGCGGTTATTTTATTTGCGATCGCGATCGTTTTGTTGCGGAGATCGGATCGATTGGCGATCGCGATCAGGGAAGCCTCAAAAGTGGCGACTCATAAAACTGCTCAACCAGATAACGAGATCGGCATATTTAATCGCCAATTGCTTGATCGGTTCCATGAATCAAGAATTTTATCCCTTCAATATTCCTTTTTTTCTTTTCTAAAATTCGGTAAAATTTTTCCCAAATTTTTATTGGAGACACTGATGAAAATTCGCGATAATTCCTTAAAATTTACATCGTTTTCTTTCTCAAAACATCAAGAATTGCATCGGGACAGATACAATTCTGAGTCGGACTTATCCAGACAAGACGAACGGTTACAACTAGCCTTGGATGCAACGGTGGATGGAATTTGGGATTGGGACTTTAAACACAATTACTTTTTTTGGTCGAGGGGAATTTATAAAATTTTGGGTTTTCCCAATTTAGAGAACAGTTGCAAAGGTGCAGATTTCATTTTCAGCCGCATTCATCCCGAAGATCAACACTCTTTTTTAAAGACCATAAAAACAGCTCAAACGTCGATTTCAAAACTGCGAATTGAGGTAAGAATCAAGCGCAAAAATGGTCAATACGGATGGTTTTTGTGTCGGGGAAAATTTTTATGCGATCGCCATGGAAAACCTTGCCGAGTGGTTGGCTCAATTGTCGATATTACCAGTTATAAGGAAACGGAAAAAGCGTTAAAAATAAAAACAGAATTATTCCGGGCTTTATTCGAGCAGATTACCTTGGGGGTGGCGTTTACAAAGATGGATGGCACGCCCATTTTAGTCAATCATCAACTGTGTGAACTTCTGGGATATTCTGAGTCCGAGTTGATGAATCTAAATTTTCGAGATCTGCTCGATTCAGAAAACTGGAAACCGGACTATAATTCCTGTCAAAATGCCACATCTAACCCGCCTCAAGTGTTGGCGACAGAACGCTGTTATACTCGCCCAGATGGGACGACATTTTGGGGGGTAACGGTAATTTCTACAATTTGCGATATTCCCCACTTGGGAAACTTAAACGTAATTTTAATACGAGATATCAGCGATCGCAAACAAATCGAGCAAATCAAAGATGAGTTTGTGTCCACTGTCAGCCACGAACTGCGAACCCCATTAACCTCAATTTATGCCTCACTGACTCTCCTTAACTCTGGCCTTTATAAAACCTGCCCGGAGAAAAAAGAGAAAATGTTGGAAGTGGCGACCCGAGAAACCAGTCGTTTAGTCCGGTTGGTGAATGATATTCTGGATATCGAAAAGCTGAGATCAGGGAAAGCCGAACTGGATCAAACTGTTTGTAATGTTGCCGATCTAATCGAAGAGTCTGTTAATAGCCTTCAACCCCTGGCTGAACAGAAACAGATTGCGATCGTTCGACATTGGCTCGCGGCTTCGATTTGGGCGACTCCAGATGCAATGATTCAAATTTTGAATAACTTGCTGAGTAATGCGATCAAGTTTTCTGCCTCGGGATCGACCATTACAATTTCTGTTTCTTTACAGGATGAAGCTGTGTTGTTCCAAGTTCAAGATCGAGGCTGTGGAATTCCTGCCGATCAATTAGAGACTATTTTTCAACCCTTCAAACAGGTGAAAGGCTTAAGTCACCACCCCAAAGGAACGGGTTTGGGGTTGGCAATTTGTCAAAAACTTGTCCAGCAACATGGGGGTAAAATTTGGGTGGAGAGTCGGCTTGGAGAAGGTAGTACCTTTATTTTTACCATTCCCCAGAGTCGAGTTTCTGACCACTTTAATTAAAAACCAGTCGCCCATCTTCCATGCTGACGATGCGATCGGCGATATCTAAAATGCGGTTATCATGGGTGACTAATAAAATGGTGCAGCCCTGTTCTTTTGCCAGTGTTTGCATCAAATTCACCACTTCTCGCCCGGATTGACTGTCGAGGGCGGCGGTGGGTTCATCGGCGAGGACGATGGGGGGATGGCTGACTAAAGCCCGGGCGATCGCCACCCGTTGTTTCTGCCCCCCGGATAGGTCTTCGGGGTAATAATTCATGCGATCGCCCAATCCCACTTCTTCTAATATTTCACTGGCATATTGTCGCATTTGAGAGGGGGATAAGGTGCCGTGCATTTCTAATCCCATTCTCACATTTTGTAAGGCGGTCAAACTGCGGTGAAGGTTGTGGGCTTGGAAAATATAACCGATCTGTCGCCGCACCATCACCAACTGGCCGGAACTCGCCCCGCACAGTTCTTGATCGAGAATTTTCAAACTCCCAGAATGGGGCGATCGCAACCCTCCAACTAAAGTCAAAAGGGTTGTTTTTCCGGAACCTGAAGGCCCTGTCATCAGGACGATTTCCCCGGATTTTATCTCCAAATTAATATCGAATAAAACCTGTTTTTTTAACTGACCCTTACCAAAATAGTGGTCGAGGTTGCGAACTGAAATGACAGCCCGGTTTTCCCGTTGCGATCGAAGGTCGGGTTTCGGCAAAGTTGAGTTCATGGTAAAATGCAAAAATTGACTAAAAAATATCGGCGGGGTCTGCTTCCTGTAGTTTACGAGTGGCGATCGCCCCGGAAATGCCACACATAATCATCGTCAAAATTAGGACTTTCACCGATCGCGCCAGGGTGATATAAATCGGCAAATTCGTCGCATTGCGGGTCAGGGAATACAATCCGAAAGAAATCCCCACGCCGGGAATGAATCCCAGCAGGGATAAAATCAGGGCTTCTTCCAAGACAATTCCCAATAAATAAATCGTCCGATAGCCCATGGCTTTAAAAGTAGCATATTCCGCCATATGGTCGGCGACATCGGTTGAAAGAACCTGATAAACGATAATGGTTCCCACCACGAACCCCATCGTCACACCCAGGTTAAACACAAACCCGACAGCAGTGTTAGCCGTCCAATAATCCTTTTCAAATTGGATAAATTCTTCCTGGGTCAAGATGCGGATATCCCGGTCTGGTAGGTCGGCTTTTAGCATTGCCTGAACTTCAAGAATATCCGCCCCTGTTTCCACTTTAATTAATCCCAAATTCACCGCCGATGCGTCTTGTCTCGGCATCAACCGCAAAAAGTTTTGGTCGCTGGTCATTAAACTACCATCCGCCGCAAAAGATGCCCCCAATTCAAATAGTCCGGCGAGGGTAATGGTGCGACGTTCTATTTCGGTTCTCACCCGTTTTCCGTCATCAATGGAGGCAATCGCTTCCTGATATTCTCCCCGGGCTTCCCGGTCAAATAAGACGCGATCGGGGAGTTTGATCTCACTAATTTGGGGATGAGTCTTGAGGAAGTTAAAAGCCGGTCTATCCGGATTAAAACCCACTAATAAAATAGCTGTTTCCTTATGGGTTTGGGGATTTTTCCAGGTTTTCAACGCCACATACAAGGGATCGGCGGATTCCACCCCGTCCACATTCATCGCCTGATACAACCGGCGTCGGGGAAAGGTAGACAAACGGGTCAAATTCAGGGCTTGGGGACTGACAATCACCAAATCCGCATCCAAAGACTTGTGGAGGCGGGTGTTGCTGTTGTAGAGTGCGGTTTGAAAGCCCAATTGCATGAACATGAGAATATCGGCAAAGGCAATACCGGCGATCGCCACCAACATTCGGCCTTTATCGTGACTCAATTGCCGCCATCCCAAGGGGGTGCGACGTGCCAATTTTTTGAAGGGGTTAATTAATCCGATCATTTTCCAATCACCACTCGAACTTGTAAATTGGTGAGTCCAGAAACCTTCTGGCTAGAGGCTTCGTCTAAATGGACTCGCACTTCTATAACTCGGCCGTCGATATTCGCCGAAGGGTCGGCATTAATGACATCTTGGCGTTGAATTTGTAGCCCGATGCGGTCAACTTTTCCTCGCAATTCACCCTCAAAAGAATCGCTGGTGATGCGGGCGGTTTGTCCGATTTGAACGCGATGAATGTCGCTTTCGTAAACTTGGGCGATCGCCACCATTTCTCGGGTTTGGCCGAGTTCGACAATCCCAGAATTGCTGACTTTTTCCCCCGGATAGGTGTGAATTTCCAAAATTTGTCCGTCTCTGGGGGCGCGAATTTCTGCTAATTTTAAATCCGCTTCCGCCTCCGTGAGGGTGGCGAGGACCGATCGCAGCTCGGCTTCGGCTACGGCAATATCCACGGGTCGCACTTCGGCGATTTTGTCCCATGTCGCCCTCGCCTCGGCGATCTTTTCGAGTCCGGCGCGATCGAGCCGGTCTAGGTGAGCTTGGGCTTCTCGGATCTGTTCCTGTTGGGCGAGGCGAATTTTGGTGAGTTCGGCTTCGGTTTCCTGAATTTGCTGGTCGTAGGTATTTTGAATGCGGGTCAAGTTGACTTTGGCTTCCTGCCACCGCTGTTCAGCGGTTTCTCGGTCTAAGCGTTTGCGATCGCGCAATTCCTCGGAAATCGCCCCCTGGGCGTGGAGTTGGTCGTGTCGCCTTTCCTCATTCAGAGCGTTGCGATATTCCGCCTCAATGCGGCTGATTGTAGCCCGCTGCGCCTCCAATTCCCCCCGCTGTTGGGCCTTCAGGCGGGCAATTTTGGCTTCTGTGGCTTCGATATCGGTGCGGCGTTCTGTTTCCAGGCGGGCGATCGCAGCTCGTTGAGCATCCATATCGGTTTGGCGTTCCATCTCCAACCGGGCGATGGTGGCTTGTTGGGCGTCGAGTTCCCCGATTTTTGCCCCCGCTTTGACCTGTTCTAGCTTGGCTCTGGCTAAACTGACCTGTTCTCGGGCCTGTTCCACCGCAGCTTGTTGCCGTTCGTAATTGTCCAAAATGGCGATCGCATCTCCGGCCTCTACCCAGTCCCCTTGCTTCACCAATAGGCGATCAATCCGGTTGCTTTCCGTAATACCGGGGGCGGAAATGGCGATCACCTCTCCCGCCGGTTCCAACCGCCCCAAAGCCGTGACGGTGGTCGGGATCGGCAAACTCGCCACCGCGACGGGGGTTTCCTCGACCTGGGCAGATTTCCACAGCACAAAAGCCGTGGCCGTTCCGCCCGCCAGGACAACCAGGGTCGCCAATGTTGCCGCACGGCGGGCGAGGGTTGGGGTGGAGGCGAAATCGCCTGCTGTCGCTCGGTTTACCATGACACACCTCTCCTTGAAACACAGGTGGACGAACTAGACTGTTTAGTTCATATCTCAAATTATACTAAACCGTTTAGTATAATGAAAAGGAGGGGAACCCAAAAAAAATTCCGAAGGAGACGGGTATCATGGTCAGGACACGAGTTGACCCGGAAACGGGGATGGCACCCAAAGCCGAACAAATCTTGCAGGGGGCGATCCGCGAATTTCTCGCCCACGGGTTTGCGGCGACGAGTATGGATCGGGTCGCCAAAGCCGCCGGAGTCTCCAAAACGACGCTCTACAACCACTTTGGGGATAAGGAAAACCTGTTTAGTGCCTTGACCGAGTATCTCGGGGAACAGCGGATTTTCTATCTCCCGATCCACAGACCCTCAGAACCCGGGGCTTTTATCCGGGAATGGGCGACGGCTGTTTTAAACCAAATGTTGAGCGATTCAGAATTGTTGTGTTTTGTGCGGTTGATTATCGGGGAGTCGGGGCGGTTTCCGGGGTTGGCGCAAACTTTTCTCCGCAATATTGCCAAGCCCGCCATTCAACGGCTGACGCGGGATTTGGAGTGTTATCCACAACTGAAATTAACCGATCCGGAGGTGGTGGCGCGGATGTTAATTGGGGCGATCGTCCATTATATATTGACCCAGGAAATCATGCACGGGGCGGAGATTTTGCCAATGGATCGCGATCGCTATATTGACGGTTTGGTGAGTTTGGTGGTTAAATCAGAAAATCGAGGTTGACAATCTTTCGGGAGGCAGAGGAAGAGTTGAATGAAGGACTCTACCCTGAAACTGAGGCTACTTCCCGTGAGACTTGAGGCACTTTGATCGATGAATCCGACTGTTCGGATTCGGAATCCCGCCCGGGAATCCCCGTCGCCTGATGGGCGGCTGCAGTCAAGAGAAATTCAATAATGCTGAAAATTAAACGATTAACCGGTTCCTTTTTTGCCGTACTTTTAGGATTCGGAGCGGTCGGCACAATAGAGCCAGCGATCGCTCAAATGCCACCCACAGAACAGTCAGAGCCAGTTGATCTCACCAATGAGCACCTGGATCGTTTTGCCAACGCTTTTCAGGCAATCCGCACCATTCAGCAAGAATCTCAGGAGGAAATGATCGCGGCTGTGGAAGCCGAAGGACTCACGATAGATGAGTTCAATACGATCGCCCAAAGCCAAGATTCGCCCGCAGCAGCCGAACAGGTATCGCCGGATCAGATCGAGCAATTTGCGACGGCAGCAGAGCAGGTGGCTACAATTCAGACTCAGGCTCAAGATAAAATCCAGTCAGCCATTCAAGCTGAAAACCTGACGCTTCAAGAGTTTGAGCAGATTTTAATCAGGGTTCAACAAGATCCGAGCTTGCAGGCGGAAATTAATCAGCGTTTGCAGCGTTAAGGGAGATGATGGGTCAGGACTTCAGGACAAAATAGGCGATCGCCGAAGGGGGAAACGGGAAAACTAAAATTCCCAAAACCCCCTAGCCTCAACCTTACAGCCTACACCCCCACTGATGGGACGGTTTTGGGTTTGCTAAAGTTGGTATGGAAGCCCTTTCCTGAGACTGACCCTCCCCTAACCTAGGATGTCCCTTATATCTAGCACTTCCCAACTTCCCGAAATCCCTGGCTATACCCTAGTTGAGCCATTTTATCTGAGTTCACGAACGGCGGTTTATCGAGGGGTGCAAACAGCCCAGCAGCGCCCCGTGGTGATCAAGCTGCTACGGCGGGAGAATCCGAGTTTTGGGGAGTTGGTGCAGTTTCGGAATCAATATGCGATCGCCAAAAACTTACCCATTCCCGGTATTGTTCACCCCCTCAGTTTAGAACCCGTCGGAAATAGCTATGCTCTGGTCATGGAAGATGGGGGTGGAATCTCCCTCGAAACCTACAGCCACGAGCAACCTTTAGACTTAGAAACGGTGTTGATTATTGCCCTACAAATAGCGGACATTCTCCACGACCTACACCAACACCGAGTCATCCACAAAGACATCAAACCCGCCAACCTGCTCATTCACCCCGAAACCCATCAAGTCAAGCTAATTGACTTTAGTATTGCCTCCTTACTCCCCAAAGAAACTCCAGAAATTCAAAACCCCAATATCCTGGAAGGAACCTTAGCCTATCTGGCTCCGGAACAAACCGGACGCATGAATCGCGGCATCGACTATCGAGCGGACTATTACGCCCTCGGTGTCACCCTTTATCAACTGCTAACGGGTGGCTTACCCTTTGCTACCAACGACCCTTTAGAATTGGTGCACAGTCACATCGCTAAGGTGGCGACCCCCGTTCATGAGGTGAATCCTAATATTCCGGAAATAGTGGGGGCGATGGTTGCCAAACTCATGGCGAAGAATGCCGAAGACCGCTATCAGAGTGCTGTGGGAATCAAGCAGGATTTTCAGCACTGTTTAAATCAATGGCAAAAAACGGGAACTATTCGCCCGTTTGAATTGGGACAACGGGATCTGAGCGATCGCTTCATCATCCCGGAAAAACTCTACGGACGGGAAACCGAAGTTCAAACTTTACTCCATGCCTTTAACCGCGTCACCGAAGGCGCTTCGGAATTGATGCTGGTGGCGGGATTTTCGGGCATTGGTAAAACCGCCGTTATCAATGAAGTTCATAAACCCATCGTCAGACAACGGGGCTATTTCATTAAGGGTAAATTCGACCAATTCAACCGTGATATTCCTTTGAGCGCTTTTGTGCAAGCCTTCCGTGATTTAATGGAACAATTGCTCTGTGAATCTGACCAACAATTGGCTAATTGGAATGCTAAAATTATGGAGGCAGTGGGGGAAAATGGGCAAGTATTAATCGAAGTGATTCCCGAACTCGAGCAAATCATCGGTTCACAACCCCCAGCCCTCCAACTGTCCGGGACAGCCTCTCAAAATCGCTTTAACCGACTGTTCCAAAAGTTTATTGAAGTCTTTACCCAAGCCGAACATCCTTTGGTGATGTTCTTGGATGATTTGCAGTGGGCTGATTCTGCCTCTCTACAACTTCTCAAGTTACTCATGAATGGTCGGGGTTATCTATTACTTTTGGGAGCCTATAGAGATAACGAAGTCTCCCCCGGTCATCCGTTTATTCGAGTGATTGAAGAACTGAAAAAAGCCCGGGTTGTTGTCCATACAATTACCCTGGCTCCCCTACAGTTAGAAGAGGTGAATCCTTTGGTGGCAGATACCCTCACCTGCGAGCCGGAACTAGCCCAATCTCTTACTCAAATGGTGGTTCGCAAAACCCAAGGCAATCCCTTTTTTATCACCCAATTTTTAAAAACACTGCATCGGGAGGGCTATATTACTTTTAATGCTGAGTACGGCTGCTGGGAATATAATATTACCGAAATTACCGCCGTTGCCCTCAGTGATGATGTGGTGGAATTTATGGCCCAGCAGTTGCAAAGATTGTCACCAGAAACCCAGGATATTCTCAAGTTGGCGGCTTGTATTGGTAATGAGTTTGATTTGACGACTTTGGGGATTATTTCAGAGCGATCGCCGAGTCAAGTTGCGATCGCTTTATGGCGAGCTTTACAAGAAGGTTTGATTTTACCTACCACCCCAGTTTATAAGTTCTTTCAAGATCCGGATTCCCTTGAAGAGGAAGTAGAAGCGGTGGTGAATCCTTCCTATCGCTTTCTGCACGATCGCGTTCAACAGGCGGCTGATCTCCTCATCCCAGATGAGCAAAAACCGGCAACCCATTGGCAAATTGGTCAACTTCTCCTCGAACGCAGTTCCGGAGAAAAACGAGACGAAAAACTCTTTGAAATCGTCAATCAATTAAATTCGGGAGCCGCCTTAATTGACAGTCCAGAACAGCGGCATCAGTTGGCACAACTCAACCTCGAAGCCGGACGTAAAGCCGTCACCGCCGCAGCCCATAAGACCGCATCAAGTTATTTCCAAGCCGGACGGAACCAACTGCCTCCCCAGCCCTGGGAACAATGCTATGAGTTGACGCTGGTGTTGTTTTCTGAGGCGGTGGAAGTGGCTTATCTGAATGGAGACTTTACCCAAATGGAGCAACTGGCGATCGAGGTCTTAGAAAACGCCAGAACCCTGCTGGATAAGATTCAGACCTACGAGGTAAAAATTCAAGCCTATGTGGCTCAAAACCGTTTGTCGGAAGCCCTGGAATTGGCTCAATGCTTGCTGCGCCAATTAGACATTAATTTACCCCAAAATCCGACCCCTGAAGATATCGAAACAGCCAGACAAGAAATTCAGGCAACCATCGGCGATCGCACCGTCGGAGAGTTGCTCGATCTCCCTCCAATTCAACACCCAGAAAAACTAGCCGCTATCCGCATTTTAGTTGTCCTCGTTTCGATCACCTTTGTGGGGTATCCATCTCTGTTGCCCTGGGTTATCTGTGAGCAGGTGAATCTATCTCTAAACTATGGTAACTCTTCCTGGTCGGCTTTTTCTTATGCCAACTACGGAATTTTGCTCTCCAGTTTCGGGGATTTTAAAATCAGCAATGATTTTGGAGAATTGGGAATTAATCTATTAGAAAAATTTCAGGCAAAAAGCCTAAAATCAAAAATTTTTAACACGGTTTATGCCATGCTCACCCACTGGCACAAACCTCTCCAAGACTGCTTAAGACCTTTGATGGAGTCCTATCAATCTGGGTTGGAAACGGGGGATATAGAATATGCAGCTTACAGTCTTTTGCATCATAACGAGTACAATTATTTTTGCGGCCAAAATTTGAATCAATTAGCCGAAAATCTTGATAATTACAGTCATGCTTTAATCCAGATTAACCAGCTCAATACCCTCACCTATCATGAAATTTACCGACAGATCGTTTTGAATTTACTGGGACTCTCAGAAAACCCCACCGAGTTGGTGGGTGATGCCTATGATGAAAGGCGATCGCTACCCCGACATGAACAGATAGACGATCGCTATGCGCTGTATCAGGTTTATCTCAATAAACTGATTTTAAGTTATCTGTTTGGAGAAATTGAAAAAGCGGTGCAATTGGCGAATTTAGCCCAACAATATATTGATGGGGTATCCGGTTTATATTTTATTCCAGTATTTTACTTTTATGACTCCCTAGTTCGCCTAGCTGCCTATGGGATAACTCCCCAAGATGAGCAACCTGAGCTTTTACAAAAAGTCCAAAATAACCAGCAAAAAATGCGGCAATGGGCCGAGGCTGCACCGATGAATTTTCGCCATAAGTTTCAGTTGGTTGAAGCGGAGCGGTTTCGAGTGTTGGGAGAAATCATCGCAGCCATTGAATCTTACGAACAAGCGATCGTCGGAGCCAGCCGCTCTCAGTACCGCCAAGAAGCCGCCCTTGCCTACGAACTCGTCGGTCAATTTTATCTGGCTTGGGATAAGCCTAAAATCGCTCAAGTTTACCTCACCGACGCCTATCATGCCTATCTAAGTTGGGGAGCACGGGCAAAAGTTGCGGATTTAGAAAGCCGCTATCCTCGACTCCTCGCCGGGATTTTTCTCCCCCAACGTCCCGCCTTTTCAGCGACAGAAACCCTGTTGGGAACACCCGCTTTAACCGTCACTCAAACCGCTCCTAAACAGTCCTCGTCCGCCTCTAGCAGTACCAGTCTTTCCATTACCCTGGATTTGGCAACGGTGTTGAAAGCCTCTCAGACCCTTTCCAGTGAAATTGAACTCGACAAACTATTGGCAATCTTACTACAAACAGTATTGGAAAATGCGGGAGCTGATAAGAGTGTGTTACTGATGTCTCAACAGAATCAGTGGTTTGTTGAAGCCGTGGCAACCCTCGATCAACCCGTTCAAGTGCAGTCGATTCCGTTGTCGAGTTATCCCGAGCTTCCCCAGGGGCTAATTTATCGGGTGAAACGGAGTCTGGACGCGATGGTAATTGGGGATGCCACCGCCGATCCATTACTGGCGACTGATACTTATATTCTGCAAAAAAAACCCAAAAGTTTACTCTGTGTTCCGATTTTACAGCAGGGTAAACTCATCGCTTTATTGTATTTAGAAAATCATCTGACAATTGATGCTTTTACCCGCGATCGCGTCGAGACTTTAAAAATTCTGGCTTCCCAAGCGGCTATCTCCATCGAAAAAGCCCGCTTATACGAACAAGTCGCCGAATATTCCCATCACCTAGAAGCCGAAGTTGAGCGAAAAACTCAAGCACTTCGTCAAAAAGCCCTCGATTTAGAGCAAACTTTAAAAAATCTCCAACAAACCCAAGCCCAACTGATTCAAAGCGAAAAAATGTCTGCCTTGGGTCAATTGGTTGGTGGCATTGCCCACGAAATTAACAATCCGATTAACTTCATTCATGGCAACCTTGAATATGCCTCCAGATATGTGATCGATTTATTGCAGTTAATCGACCTCTATGAACAAGAATATCCCCAAGAAAATCCCGTGATTCAAGGTGCGATCGAAGAGATCGAACTGGAATTTATACGAGAAGATTATTTGAACCTTTTCCAATCCATGAAAAATGGCAGTGAACGGATTAAGAAAATTGTTCTAAGTTTGCGAAATTTTTCGCGTTTAGATGAGTCCGAATTAAAATCTGTAGATATCCATGATGGTCTAGAGAGTACCTTAGTCATTTTACAAAATCGGTTGGCTGGCAAGGATAATCTGATGGCTATTGATGTCATCAAAAACTATGGAAAAATCCCCCATATTTTCTGCTATGCGGGTCAGTTAAATCAAGTATTTTTAAGTATTTTGAGTAACGCAATTGATGCCTTAAAAGACAGGAGGAAAGAGCCAGAAAAAGCCGTTATTAGCATTCACACAGAACGGTCAAATCAAGAGCAAATTAAAATCGTTATTGCCGATAATGGTAGTGGCATTTCAGAGGAACTTAAAAACCGCATATTTGAGCCATTTTTTACCACCAAACCCGTCGGCAGTGGCACCGGATTGGGGCTATCGGTGAGCTATGCAATTCTGGTCCGGCATGGTGGCAGTCTCACCTGTCAATCTCAACTGGGTGTGGGAACTGAAATGATCATTCAGCTTCCACTGAGTAGAGGCGATCGAGAATCGGCAATTCTTTAATCATTTGAAAAGTTTCTGGCTCCCCAACCTCCAATTCTGGGGACTCTTAGCCGAAAGATTTTTACAAATCATTCATTTTACACTGCTATAGGCAATCATAAATCTAAAAATCTACCTCAGAATTGATAATGGTCTTGAGAATTTGCTACACTAGAGATGGAATCGGCTTCCCTTAATCTACGATGTCTCCCCTATCTAGCACTTGGCAATTTCCCGAAATCCCTGGCTATACCCTGGTTGAGGAATTGTATCTGGGTTCGCGAACGGCGGTTTATCGAGGGGTGCAAACAGCCCAGCAGCGCCCCGTGGTGATCAAGCTGCTACGGCGGGAGAATCCGAGTTTTGGGGAGTTGGTGCAGTTTCGGAATCAATATGCGATCGCCAAAAACTTACCCATTCCCGGTATTGTTCACCCCCTCAGTTTAGAACCCGTCGGAAATAGCTATGCTCTGGTCATGGAAGATGGGGGTGGAATCTCCCTCGAAACCTACAGCCACGAGCAACCTTTAGACTTAGAAACGGTGTTGATTATTGCCCTACAAATAGCGGACATTCTCCACGACCTACACCAACACCGAGTCATCCACAAAGACATCAAACCCGCCAACCTGCTCATTCACCCCGAAACCCATCAAGTCAAGCTAATTGACTTTAGTATTGCCTCCTTACTCCCCAAAGAAACTCCAGAAATTCAAAACCCCAATATCCTGGAAGGAACCTTAGCCTATCTGGCTCCGGAACAAACCGGACGCATGAATCGCGGCATCGACTATCGAGCGGACTATTACGCCCTCGGTGTCACCCTTTATCAACTGCTAACGGGTGGCTTACCCTTTGCTACCAACGACCCTTTAGAATTGGTGCACAGTCACATCGCTAAGGTGGCGACCCCCGTTCATGAGGTGAATCCTAATATTCCGGAAATAGTGGGGGCGATGGTTGCCAAACTCATGGCGAAGAATGCCGAAGACCGCTATCAGAGTGCTGTGGGAATCAAGCAGGATTTTCAGCACTGTTTAAATCAATGGCAAAAAACGGGAACTATTCGCCCGTTTGAATTGGGACAACGGGATCTGAGCGATCGCTTCATCATCCCGGAAAAACTCTACGGACGGGAAACCGAAGTTCAAACTTTACTCCATGCCTTTAACCGCGTCACCGAAGGCGCTTCGGAATTGATGCTGGTGGCGGGATTTTCGGGCATTGGTAAAACCGCCGTTATCAATGAAGTTCATAAACCCATCGTCAGACAACGGGGCTATTTCATTAAGGGTAAATTCGACCAATTCAACCGTGATATTCCTTTAAGTGCTTTTGTGCAAGCCTTCCGCAATTTGATGGGGCAGTTGCTGTCTGAATCCGATGCCCAGTTAGCTCGATGGAAAGCCACAATTCTGGCGACAGTGGGAGAAAATGGACAGGTGTTAATCGAAGTGATCCCCGAACTTCAGCACATTATTGGAGAACAACCCCCAGCACCCGAACTCTCTGGCGAAGCCGCGCAAAATCGATTCCATTTACTGTTTTCAAAGTTGATTCAAATCTTTTCCACTCCAGCTCATCCTCTGGTCATCTTTTTGGATGATTTACAGTGGGCAGATTTGGCATCACTGCAGTTGATCAAACGACTGATAAACGATCGGGGTTATCTGTTACTATTGGGGGCCTATCGGGACAACGAAGTTTCCCCGACCCATCCTTTTATTTTGACAGTAGAGGAACTGCAAAAAGAGGGAGTAACTGTGAATACAATTACCCTCCCGCCTTTGGGTTTAGAAGATGTCAACTGTTGGGTCGCAGATACCCTCACCTGTTCCCGGCAATTAGCCCAACCTCTAACTCAACTGCTCGATCGCAAAACGAAAGGCAATCCCTTTTTTATCACGCAATTTTTAAAAGCACTGTATGGGGAAGGTCAGATCATTTTCAATCGCGATCGCGGCTATTGGGAATGTGATATTACCCAAATTACTGCCATTTCTATCACTGATGATGTGGTGGAATTTATGGCGCAACAATTGCAAAAATTATCCCCAGAAACCCAAGCCATTATCAAGTTGGCGGCTTGCATTGGAAACCCGTTTGATTTGAGTACCTTGGCGATGATCTCAGAGCGATCTCATAGCCAAGTTGCGATCGCTTTGTGGCCGGCTTTACAAGCAGGTTTTATTTTGCCCACCAGTCAAGTTTACAAATTCTTTCAAGACGTGGAGTGCGAAGCCGGCGAGGATGAAATTAACCCCAGCTATCGCTTTTTACATGACCGCGTACAACAAGCCGCCTATTCCCTCATTCCCGATGTTCAAAAACAGGCAACACACCTCAAAATTGGTCAACTGCTCCAGCAAAATTTATCCCCCACTGACCGGGAAGAAAAGCTCTTTGACCTGGTGGGACAGTTAAACCTCGGACAAGCACTCCTAGAAGACCCTAACGAACGGGAAGCCCTAGCCAAACTCAACTTAAAAGCCGGACAAAAAGCCAAGCAAGCCGCCGCCTACGCCGCCACCCGCAACTTTATTCAAACCGGGCTAAAATTGCTCACCGCAGACCCTTGGAAACATCAATATCAGTTAACTTTAGCCCTCTATATTGCAGCAACAGAAGCCGCCTACTTAAACAGTGATTTTGAAGCGATGGAGTCATTGGCGGCTGTGGTTTTAGACTCGGCTCAAACCCGACTCGATCAGATTAAAATTTATCAGATTCAATTGCAAGCTCTGGGCGCTCGGAGTCAGTTTTTAGAGGCTATTGCTCTCGGTACTAAAGCTCTCACGGAATTGGGTATTGAATTTTCTGCAAAACCGGATGAGGCATTAATTAACACCGCGCTGCAAAGAGTCGCTCATCAACTCACAGGTCAAAAAATTGAGAAACTCGCCACACTGCCTGTGATGAGTCATCCTCAAACCATTGCGGCGATGCAACTGTTGGCTGAATTATTTACCTCGGTTTTTCTGGGCAAACCCGCCCTGCTACCGCTGCTGACGGCGACAATGGTGGGCTTATCTTTGGAATTTGGCAATACCCCGGCATCAATCATTGGGTATGTGGGTCATGGCATGGTTTTGTCCTCTTTTTTGGGAGAGATTGACCAAGGCTATGCTTTTGGACAGGTAGCCCTCAGCCTTTTAAAGCAGTTTAATGCCCCGGAAATGAAGTCCCTAACGCTGCTTTTGTTTGGCTGTTTTCTCCAACATCGTCAAGAATCACTGAGGGCTACAATTCCAACGGTGAAAGCGGGTTATTTGGCGGGTATGGAAACGGGGCATTTCCTCTATGCGGGTTACAATAGCCACAATTATTTCCGGGATAATTTGTTGGCGGGAGTGCCGCTAGAGGATTGGGATACAGAGCTGGAAAACTACTGTATAGCGTTGGCGGAGGTTCAGCAAGATTCGGTTCTGGCTTATCTGAAAATGATCCAACAGCTCGTTCATAATCTGAGAGAAGCGGTGGAGGAACCCGATCGCCTCTTGGGAATGGCTTACGATGAAAGGACCATGTTTCCCAGACATCGCCAGGATCATGAGTTGGTTGCGATCGCGATCGCCCACGTTTACAAACTCCACTCCGCTTATCTGTTCGGCAACTACACGAATGCCCTCAACTACATTGAGGAAATTAATCGGCACTTAATGACATTAGTGGGCATTGTCGATCGACCTGTTTTTCACTTTTATGCGGCATTAACTTACCTAGCGATCGACTCCAATCAGCCAGACAAAGAGCCAAAAGAAACCCTACAACTCGCCGAAAATCATCGGCTCAAGTTGGCAGAATGGGCGCAAAATGCCCCGATAAATTATCAACATAAAATTGACTTAATAGAAGCCGAAAAATTGCGGATTTTGGGTCATAATTATCTCGCAACAGAACAGTACGATCGCGCCATCGTAGCCGCCAAAGAAAGCGGTTTTATTCAAGAAGAAGCCCTCGCCAATGAACGAGCCGCTCAGTTCTATCTACACTGGGGTAAAGAAAGAATCGCTGCCGCCTATCTGCAAGATGCCTATTATGGCTATGCGAAATGGGGTGCACAAGCTAAAGTTGCTGATTTAGAAACCCGCTATCCCAAGCTACTCGCCCCGATGTTGCAATCTGCTACCACGGCTTTATCAGCGACAGAAACACTATTTGCAATCACCAGCTTGAGCGTCACTCAGACTACCACTACCCCATCTTCTACCTCTGGCAGTACCAGTATTTCAGACAGTCTGGACTTGGCAACAGTGTTGAAAGCCTCCCTCACCCTATCGAGTGAAATTGAACTGGAAAAACTGTTGGCAACCTTACTGCATACGGTGCTAGAAAATGCGGGCGCTCATCGAGGGGTTTTACTGATGTCGCAGGAAAATCAGTGGTTTGTTGAAGCCGTGGCGACTGTTGGGCAATCCGCCCAAGTGCAGTCTATTCCTCTGGCCAATTATCCCGATCTTCCCCAAGGGTTAATTCACTGGGTTAAACGGAGCCTCGAACCCCGGATTATTTTGGATGCAGCCAATCATCCGTCATGGGCGACTGATGCTTATATTTTAAAACATAAACCCAAAAGTTTGTTGTGTACTCCCATCTTGAAACAGGGACAACTGATGGCGATTTTGTACTTAGAGAATCAGACCACCATTGGGGCATTTACTCGCGATCGCGTCCAACTCTTAAATCTTCTCTGTACCCAAGCCGCCATTTCTCTGGAAAATGCCCGCCTCTATCAGCAAGCCCAAAACTATGCTCAACAGCTAGAACAGTCCCAAATGAAACTGGTGCAAAGCGAGAAAATGTCAGCTTTGGGAAACTTGGTGGCGGGGGTCGCCCATGAAATTAATAATCCCGTGGGTTGCATTTTGGGTAATGTCAATGTTACCCAGGACTATATCAACGATCTATTGGGTCTGTTGGCACTCTATGGCGATCAATTTCCTCAACCTGGCGCGGAAATTGAGGCGGAACTTGAAGCGGTTGAATTGGACTACATTCGCGAGGATTTACCGAAACTGATCCAAGCGATGAAGGATGCAGGCGATCGCATTAAATCTATTAGTAAAAGTCTGCGGACATTTTCCCGCGCCGATAGCGAAAAGCCACAAAAATTTAACGTTCATGATGGGATTGATAGCACCCTATTAATCCTGCGTCATCGCCTGAAAGCGAACTCCCATCGTCCCGGAATTAAAGTGATTAAGAACTACGGTGAAATTCCCGAATTGCTCTGTTTCCCGGGACAGTTAAACCAGGTTTTTATGAATATCCTGGCTAATGCGATCGATATGTTTGACGAAATCGCTCAAACCCTCTCATTCGAGGAACTAGAAACCCATCCCCCCCAAATTATCATTCAGACTGCAATTCTCCCCAAGGAATCGGGCAGATACGATATCGAGCAAGTCCAAATTAAAATCCGTGACAATGGACAAGGCATGAGCGAAGATATAAAATCTCGAATATTTGATTATTTATTTACGACTAAAGGAGTCGGTAAAGGGACTGGGTTAGGATTGGCGATCGCCCGTCAAATTGTGCTAGAAAATCATGGCGGTTGTCTGGAGGTTGAGTCGGTTTTTGGTCAAGGGTCTGAGTTCTTGATCAAACTGCCAATCCATTGTGATCCCACCACCAGCAGAGAACCTGAAATCGGTCTTTTTGTCAATAATTAGTCTCGCCAAATACAGAAAAATATCTATTTTTACCCCCTCAATTTAAGTTGATGAAAGGTTGCTGGGGTCGAGGGATTCATCAAACATTGACTGCAAATTTGGCGATCGCACCAAAGCCACCCGACCAAATCGGGGATCAATTTCTACTGCTGTAATCTCAATTTCATGGGATAGAGAACCGTCGGGGCTGACAATAGAATGGGTGGTGGTTTCTCCCAGCTTGAGGAACAAACAGCGATCGAAGATCTGCTGTCTTCGATCCGGGGGTAAAAAATTTTGCTCTCCCATTTCCAGAGCGGCGGCATTATAAAACGACAACTTTCCCTCCAAGTTCAGCACCCCCGCCGGAGTTGAAAACTGCTCACACCACCGCAGGGTCAAAAACCACTTGGCATCGGATAATCGTTTGAAGACGCGATCGGGTTTGGGATGCTGCAAAACCTTATATCCACCGGGAATAGCAATAATTGTGCCACCTAAAAAGCCGAATACAGTGCCAAGATTACTCATATTTCCGTTAATTTCTGATTGAACTTTTAGATCAAAGCTGCGTAGCTTCGTAGTGGTGCGACACATCTTAAACAGTGGGTTACAGCGGATTTCTAGATAGCTTTCACAGCATAGGTTTAAGCCGCCTAACCCACCGAAAATGAGAGCCGGTGCGGTGTTGAAATTTCATTAACGCACCCGACTCATTTAGCCGGGAGGCCACTGCATCTGACGCCCGCCGAGGATGTGAACGTGGAGATGATCCACCGTTTGTCCCCCATCCGAACCATTATTGATGACCACCCGATAGCCATTTTCTAAACCGGCTTCCTGGGCGACCTGTTTCGCTTTCAACAGCAGGTGTCCCATCAGGGCGTGGTCGTCTGGGACAGCATCATCGAGCTTGGGAATGGGCTTTTTGGGAATGAGAAGAATGTGGACGGGGGCTTGGGGGGCGATATCTTTGAACGCCAAAACCAGATCATCTTCGTAGACGATATCCGCCGAAATTTCCCGGTTGATAATTTTGCTGAAAATTGTGTCCGAATTGCTCATAATTTTTGAGTTCTCATATCGGCTCACCCAAAAGGGTTTACCACAAATTGGATATTCGCTATTATACGATCGCCCGCCGATCGGGGAAAATAGAGACAGACGAATCGTAAATATAATTTAATTATGTTAGCCAGGGTCTGGAGTGCGTCGGTGGTCGGCATCGACGCGGTGAAAGTCGGCGTCGAGGTGGACATCTCGGGGGGACTGCCGAAAATCGTGGTGTTGGGATTGCCGGATACCGCCGTACAGGAGTCGCGGGAACGGGTGAAGGCTACGTTGAAAAATGCCGGGTACGCCTTTCCGATGCGGAATATCGTCATCAACCTCACCCCCGCCGATTTGCGGAAGGAGGGGCCGAGTTTCGATCTGCCCATCAGCATCGGCATTTTGGCCGCTTCCGAACAGGTGAGAGCCGATCTGCTGGGGGATTTCCTGTTTTTGGGGGAGGTGTCCCTCGACGGCAGTTTGCGGCCCGTGGCGGGGGTTTTGCCGATCGCCGCCGAAGCGGAACGGATGGGGATCGCCGGGTTGGTGGTGCCGGAGGACAACGCCGGGGAAGCGGCGGTGGTGCGGGGGATTTCGGTTTATGGGTTCAAGTCGATTTTCGAGGTGACGGATTTTCTGGGCAATCCGGACGCCTACGAACCCGTGAAATTGAACGGGGAAGCGGTTTTGAGCGAACGGCGATCGCCCACTTTAGATTTAAAAGACGTCAAGGGGCAGGCCCACGCCCGCCGCGCCCTGGAAATCGCCGCCACGGGGGGACACAATCTGATTTTTGTCGGGCCGCCGGGGAGCGGTAAAACCATGTTGGCGCGACGGTTGCCGGGGATTTTGCCGCCTTTGAATTTCGAGGAGGCGTTGGAGGTGACGCGCATCCATTCGGTGGCGGGACTGTTAAAAAATCGGGGAACTTTGGTGAGCGATCGCCCCTTCCGCAGCCCCCACCATTCGGCGTCCGGACCGTCTTTAGTTGGCGGCGGTAGCTATCCGAAACCGGGGGAAATTTCCCTCGCCCATCGCGGCATTTTATTTTTGGATGAATTGACAGAATTTAAGCGCAATGTGTTGGAATTTTTGCGCCAACCCCTCGAAGATGGGTTTGTGACGGTGACGCGGACTCGGCTTTCGGTGGTGTTTCCGTCACAATTTACCTTGGTGGCGAGTACCAATCCCTGTCCCTGCGGTTATTTCGGCGATCCGATCCAACCCTGCACCTGTTCCCCCCGACAGCGGGAACAGTATTGGGCGAAATTGTCGGGTCCGCTGATGGACCGCATCGATTTGCAGGTGGCGGTGAACCGATTGAAGCCGGAGGAAATTACCCGCCAGTCGCAGGGGGAGGGGTCGGAACCGATACGGGTACGGGTGCAAAAGGGACGCGATCGCGCCTATCATCGATTTCGGGAGTATGATCATTTACAGTGCAATGCGGAGATGCAGAGCCGCCACATTCAGCGCTGGTGCCGTCCGGATGAGGCGGGATGTCAGTTGCTTGAAGCGGCAATTCGGCGGTTGGGGTTGTCGGCGAGGGCGAGCGATCGCATTTTGAAAGTTGCCCGAACGATTGCGGATTTGGCGGGGGATGAGGATGTGAAGGCGAATCATGTCGGGGAGGCGATTCAGTATCGGACTTTGGATCGGATGCAGTGAAAAAATCCGCAGATTTCGCAGATTTCACAGATTTAATTTGCCGGTGATTTGTTGTGGCGCTTTAGTGCATTTTTGAGCCCAAGCGCCACAACGATCGCGCCTATTATTTTGCCTCCATCCAGTTGTCTCCGGCGTGGATTTCTACTAATAAAGGGACGGCTAATGAGATGGCATTTTCCATTGTTGATTTAATCTTGATTTCGAGTTCTTCCCATTCCGATTTGGGGATTTCAAAGACGAGCTCATCGTGGACTTGCAGCAACAATCGGGATTGGTAATTTTTGAGGATTTCATCTAATTTAATCATGGCGATTTTGATGATATCGGCACTCGATCCTTGGATGGGGGCGTTGGCTGCTGCCCGCAATACCTGTTCGTCTTTGTAGTTGAGGCGATCGCGATCGCGCCCTTTCAGCATTTCAAAATAACGCCGCCGTCCCAAAATTGTCTCGACGTAACCCTGAGACAGTGCCAATTCTTTCTGAGATTCTAAATACTCGAAAACGCCGGGATATTGTTTGTTGAACCGTTCGATAAACTGCTTTCCTTCGCTTTGGCTGACTCCCACTTCCCGGGCAAATCGCTGCGCCCCCATGCCGTAGATCACGCCGAAGTTGATAGTTTTTCCCAGGCGACGTTCTTGGGAGGTGATTTCGTCCCGTTCAAATAGCAGTTTTGCTGTCAAGGTATGGACATCTTGATTTGTATTATAAGCCTCGACTAAGACGGGTTCTTGACTCAGGTGGGCGAGGATTCTTAATTCGATTTGAGAATAGTCTGCCGATACCAACATCCAGCCGGCTTCGGGGATGAAGGCTTTTCTGATCTGGCGGGAAAATTCGGTGCGGATGGGGATATTTTGCAGGTTGGGATTGGAGGAGGATAAACGTCCCGTGGATGCGATCGCTTGGTTGAAATCGGTGTGGATTCGCCCGGTATCCGATCGCACCAATTCCGGCAAGGCATCCACATAGGTTGATTTTAATTTTGACAGGGTTCGATATTCGATAATTTTATCAATAATCGGATGATCGCCTTGTAATTTTTCCAACACTTTGGCATCGGTGGAATAGCCGGTTTTCGTTTTTCGGCTTTTTTTCCGATCCAATCCCAATTTATCGAATAATAATTCGCTCAATTTTTTAGTCGAACCCAAATTGAAGGATTCCCCGGCATCGGCGTGGGCTTGTTTTTCGAGTTCTTCTAAGGTTTTTCCCAACTGTTTTGAGAGATTATTGAGATAGTCGCTATCGATGCGAATGCCGGTATATTCCATCTCCGCCAGGACGGGTTCGAGGGGCTGTTCGACGTTCCGCAGCAAGTCATCCAATCTCGGAAATTCTTTCAGGATGTCTTGCAGTTTTTGAGTTATATTATAAGTGGTGTAAACGTCCAAACCGCAGTAATTCGCGACGGTGGCGATATCCAGATCGGCGATAGTTTTGCCTTTCGGAACGATTTGGCTGTAGCTTTGGGCGGCGACTCCCAAATCGGGTACATATCTCAATGATAAATCGGTCAAATTGTGGGATTCTTCCGGGTTCGAGACGTAGCTGGCTAACATCGTATCGAAAACCACGCCTTTGAGTTGGATTCCCTGCACCCGAAATATCAGGCGATCGAATTTGGCGTTTTGCAGGGTTTTGGGATGGGTTTCGCTTTCCAAAATCGGGCGGAGTGCGTTTAATACTGTGTCTTGCGCCAGGGTTTCTTCTGTGGTATGATTGAGGGGAATGTAGGCGATATCGGAGGGTTCTGTTCCCCAACAGCAGCCGATGCCGACGAGTTGGGCATCGCGGGGTTCGAGGGCGGTGGTTTCCGTGTCCCAGGCGACGGGTTTTTCGGTGTCGGTGTGGCTTTGGAGGCGATGGATTAGTTTTTCTAAGGTATCCGGAGTTTTAATAATTTGGGGTCGGATGGAATGGTCGATTTGAGGGTTATCGCTGGTTTCGGTATCTGCGGCGCTGAAAAACCAGGTATCTCCGTCTTCGGGTTCAGAAATTTCGATGTTTTTTTCGACTTCCACCGTCCCGTTGAATTGATGCTGGATCTGATTGATTTGATCGATGAAAGATTGGAATTCGAGGCGTTGCAATAATGGGATAATGGTGTCGCGATCGAATCCCGTCAGTTGGCAATCTTCCCAGTCGATATCGAGGGGGACATCCACGACAATTCTCGCCATGTGTTGGGAGTGGTAGGCTTCGGTTTTGCCTTCCCGGAGTTTTTTGGCGATCGCACCCCCGATCGCATCCAAAGAATTATAAATTTGATCCAAAGTCCCGTATTGCGACAGCAGTTTCACCGCCGTTTTTTCGCCGATACCGCGCACGCCGGGAATGTTATCGGATTTGTCGCCGCACAGGGCTTTATAATCGACCACTTGTTCCGGGGTAATCCCCAATTTTTCATGAACATTTTCGGCGGTAAATTCCTGGGGGGTGCTGCCTTTTCCGTGGGCGAGATAGAGGACGCCGATCTGCTTTTGGGGATCGACGAGTTGAAATAAATCGCGATCGCCCGATAAAATTTTGACCCGATAACCCGCCGCGCTGCCCCGTTCGGCGAGGGTTCCCAGAACGTCATCCGCTTCGTAACCTTTCACCGACAAAATGGGGACGCGGAACCCTTCGAGGAGTTGTTTCAAGTTTTCGACATCTTCGATAAAATCGGGGGGGGTTTCGGCGCGATCGGCTTTGTAGGTGACATCGGCTTCGTGGCGGAAGGTGGGGTCGGCGCGATCGAATGCGATCGCCACGGACTCAGGTTTGTAGGTTTGAATCACTTCCAGCAGGGATTTGATGAAGCCGAAACAGACGCTGGTGGGAATTCCCGTCGCCGTTTGCAGGCCCCCACTCCGACTTTTGCTGAAGGCGTAGTAGGCGCGAAAGGCCAGAGAATGGCCATCAACGAGGATCAAAAGCGGAGAATTGGAGGACACGGCAGAGCAGTTGTGTAACAATACGATTGAATCTTTTTTATTGTAGTCGTCATCTGTCCGGACGGGGAAAAGCAGAATTTTCCCATTTTGCCCGAGATGCCGGGACAGTTTGCCACATCTTACGCTTGCGAAGTAATTCATGGATTGGCTGGAAATTTCCGATAATTGGGTCTTGATTCCGCCGCAACCGAAGGGAATCGTACATTTTCTGGGGGGGGCGTTCGTGGCTTCGGCCCCCCACCTGACCTATCGGTGGCTGTTGGAACAAGTTGCCCGCCAAGGATACGCCGTGGTGGCGACGCCGTTCGTCAACACCCTCGACCACGGAACCATCGCCCGCGATGTCCTGTGGACCTTCGAGGATGGTTTGGAAGACTTGTTCGCGACTCGCCGGCTGAAACGGCGGGGGTTGCCGATCTACGGCATGGGCCACAGCATGGGCTGCAAGTTGCACCTGCTGATCGGGTCGTTATTTGAGGTGGAACGGGCCGGAAATATTTTGATCTCGTTCAACAACTACGCGGCCCGCCAGTCGATCCCGCTGGTGGAACAGTTTTCGTCGGTGATGGCGGTGGAATTTACCCCCACGCCGGACGAGATGAACCGGTTGATTCGCGATCGCTACCGGGTGCGGCGGAATTTGCTGGTCCGGTTCAGCAAAGATACCATCGACCAGACGGCGGGACTCCACGCTATCCTGGACGGGCGGTTTCCCGGACTCGTCACCCTACAACAGTTGGGCGGCGACCATCAGACTCCCCTGGGGCAGGATATGAGCTGGCCCGTGGGGGAGGTGTTCACCCCCATCGATGCCATCTCTCAGTGGTTGAGGCAGGAGGTGTATCGAGATTTGTACCGGCTGAAGCGGGAAGTGCTGCAATGGCTCAATCCCCTGGCTCCCGTTTAGGCGGGTGGACTAGCGTTGGGGCGACGGATCGACGTGTTTCACGATCGCCAGACAATTTCGACCGTCCGGCGTGGGCCGATAACTCAACTCGTCGGCGATGTCCCGCATCAGTTTCAACCCCCGCCCCCCCGTCGCGCCGCGATCGGTTTCGGGCGACATCTCGCGGAACTTCTTTTCTAAATCGAAAGGCTGTCCGCGATCGAAAATTCGCATTTCGATCGTTTCTGGGGATAGGCTGACTTCAATTTCGATGGGAACTTCCGAAGAAAATCCCCGGTGGGCGTGCCGCACGGCATTGGTAAATCCTTCCGCCAAAGCCAGTTGACAGCGCAGCCAAACCGGTTCCGGAATTGACGGCTGCTGCAGTCGGGCGAACCACCCCAGGACATCCGCCAATCTATCTAAATTTGTGGGCGTTTGAAACCGGACCGTGCAAGGTACAGAAATCGGTTCAGAACCTTCAAATTTAATCACGCTTGGTACAACAATGTAACACAGTGATGTCCGGGTCACATAGGAGTTTGTCTCTCGAGTTAGCACGGGTGCCAACTGGTCGGAGAGTGCGATCAAGGCATCATCTGATTAGACTATACTCTATTTATGCCCGAGATTGCTGAAAACGTTGCTTTCCAATCTTGACCCAGAACTGTTTGAACTTCAGCCCCCATGTTTAAAATTTTAGTGATTGACGATGATACTGTAATTCGGGAACTGCTAAAAAGAACGCTCAAAAAGCAGGGTTACGATGTTGCGGTGGCGAGCAACGGTGAAGAAGGCATCCAGAAAGCAAAAGAATTGCGTCCGGCGCTGATGATCTGCGATTGGATCATGCCCAGACTGACGGGGATCGAAGTGTGCCGACAGGTGAAAGCGACTCCGGAATTATCCACAACTCAGTTCTTTTTGTTGACATCTCTGACGGCGGTGGGCGATCGCGTCAAAGGACTCGACGCGGGGGCGGACGATTTTATTTCCAAACCCATCGAAATGAATGAATTGTACGCCAGGGTGCGGGCGGGGCTGCGACTCCACCAACTCAGCCAGGACTTGCAAACCCAAAAGCAACTATTGGAAACGGAGTTATCCGAGGCGACGGAATATGTGCGATCGCTCCTCCCTGAACCCCTCGAAGATCCCGTGCGGATCGAAGCCAAGTTCATCCCGTCCCGGCAGTTGGGGGGCGACTGTTTTGACTATTGCTGGCTCGATTCCGACTCTTTGTCGATGTATCTTTTGGACACCTCCGGACACGGACTGCGGGCGGCGCTGCCCTCGGTTTCGGTGTTGAATTTATTGCGATCGCGGGCTATTCCCAACATCAATTATTACCAGCCTAGCGACGTTTTGCGATCGCTCAACACCACGTTCCAAATGACCTATCAAAACGACAAATATTTTACCATTTGGTACGGCGTTTACAATCGAAATTCCCGCCAACTGGTCTATTCCAGCGCCGGCCACCCCCCCGCCATCCTTCTCTCCGGCCGCCACCAAAACCGCCTCAAAATTCAGCATTTGAAAACCCCCGGAATGCCCGTCGGAATGTTTTTAGAAGCGGAATATATAGATGCCTATTGCAAAATCGAAAAAAACAGCAATCTTTACATTTTTAGCGACGGCGCTTATGAAATTCACCAACCCGACGGCACCATTTGGGGCCTCGATTCTTTCATTCAATCACTGATCCGATACAATGATTTTCAACCCGGGAGCTTGACCCCAATTTTAAATACCGTCAAATCCATGAATTTTAACCAACCCTTCGACGACGACTTTTCCCTTCTCAAAATCAGTTTTCCCTAGCCTCAATCTCGCCGAAAACAGAAAAAAACCGCCGGTAAAAGCGCCACGGCAGACACCAATTCGGCGCAGCCGACCCTCAAATTGGAAAGGATAACATCAGCCGTTAGATACAGAAAAAAGAGGCAGATCAGGACAGCCCGAAGCCAAAACGGCACGGACTCAACCGAGAAACGAGAAGGGAGAAACGGCTGTAAACAATCAACGGAAATCCAAAAACTTAGCTGTTGGATTCTCGTTTGCTTTCAAACTCCTCGCGACTGGCAAAAATCGGTTGAAACACCCGATCCATGCTGGTCAGTTCAAACAGGATTTTAATTTGCTCGTTAATCGAACAAATCACCAATTTACCATCTGCCGCCCGAACGGTTTTGAGTGCCAACACCAAAGCCCCTAGACCCGAACTATCCATGAACGTGACATCTTGAAAATCAATCAAGATCGTCTTGGCTCCCTTTTCAACAAGCCGAGCAATATCTTGACGAAATTCACGCGCTTTCGTACCGTCTAAAATGCCTTGAGGTTGCAGGACTTGAACATCAGAACTCATAGTCTTTTGAGATTGAAGCATAAAAATGACTCGCCCGATTTCGCTAGTATAACTTTGAAATGCGCCCAGAGCCAAATGCCCCCCGGACAATCAGAAATTCAGTTTCCAGGACCGCCGGGGCGATCGGAAACTTGATGCGGCGGATTTTCCATCGCATTTTCATTTCCCCCCTCTAACTGCATCCTTCAATTTTCATCAATCCGGACTGACCTTGGCGCGGTAGAGAAGTCGATCGCCCTGTCGGTAGCCGGCATACCGCACGGTGACGGAATCCCCAGGCTTTGCGGTTCCTTCTATCAATTGGTGTAGATGCGGATCGTAGGAAACTCGAGAACCGATGGGCGCGATGATCTCTACACCCCATTGTTGCACAAGTCGCTCGACTGGTTTCAACAGGGGCAGCAAATTCTTGGCGGCTAGTTGGGGATTTTCCCGGGCTTTCTGGGCCGCCGTCGGCCACTGCAGCAGCCAGGATTCCAGCGCCTGCAAACTCGCCCGCTCGAACTCCGCCGCCAGGGACTCCCGCAGTTGCTCCAGTTCAGCCTGCAGGCGTTGATACTCCCGTCGCAGCTCCGAACTCGAATCCTTCTGGGGAGCCAACTTCTCCCCGTCCGGGGAAAAGTTGGCCAAAAGTTCTGCCAGAGAAATCTGCAAAGCCGCGGCGATTTTGATGAGAATTTCCGCCCGAGTCTGCAGGGCCAGCCCCTGACAGAGCCGAAAAAACTGCAATTCCCCGACCCCGGACGCCCGACTCAATTCTCGTAGGCTAGAAAACCCCGTCCGTTGCATCAGGCGTTGCAACCGGAGGGCGTAGTCTGTTGGCGGCAACCTGTCCATACAATTGACGATACAAAACCTCGATTTCGAGCCGAACTCAGATCAGATTTACTTGTTGCCGTTTCCGGTATCGCCGCCGCCCTGGAGGTGCGCTTCCAAGAACCACAGGCGCATATCAACGGTGCGGGAAATTTCGGTGTACAGGTCGGCGGTATCCGCGTCGCCGAGTCCGTCGGTTTTGTCGATCGCTTCCCGCAGAGATTTGGCGTAGGAGCCGAAGCGATCGGCCAGGGCGACCACATGATCCCGCCCGTCATCGATGTCGAGGGGATATTCGGGCAAAGCGGACTCGCTCGCGGCGATTCGGGCGGTTCCCATCGCGTAGCCCCCCAGGGTGGTGACTCGCTCGGCCAGCATATCGACGTATCCTTCCAATTCCCCGGCGATTTCGTCGAACAGCAGGTGCAGTTGGTAGAAGTGAATCCCCTTGACGTTCCAGTGAGCTTGCTTGACCTGGGTTTTGAGATCCAGGGTGGTGGCCAAGCTTTGGTTGAGGATGGCGACGATTTGGGAACGGGTGTCCTCCGGCAGGTCGATGCGGGTCGAGTAGAATCGGGTTTTCGTTTTTGTACTGGTCATGGTCGCTGACTCCAATTGAATGTTAATGGTTTTAACCCGGAGAAATCCAATAAATTTCTAGATTTTATCCGGTTGTGAACTGTGATCACTCTATCTCAGGCCAGATGCTTCTTTGACACTCTCCGCCCTAAAGGGACGCAGATTCTTGCTTCTCGCCGGAGCCGGAGTTTTACCAATCTAGGTTGAAGCCTAGCCCAACCCAAGCTTTCACGGTCTGCCCGACCGCGATGTTTTTTTTGGATTTTTTGCTACACTGTCTGCTGTGCTGTGGGATAGTCCCCTGGGTTCTCGCCCCCGCTGGCGCGACTCTACCGACTGACCTAATTGTGGGCGCTTTAGGGCTCCGAATAGTTTACCATTAAAGTCGCCCTCGAAGGGCGAGGCTTGGAACCCAGTTTTTCGGTCATTCAAATTGAGATCGGTGAGGCGATCGCGGTGGAATTTGGCGAAGCTCGTACTCCGACAACGAACCCTCCCCCGTCAATTCGACGGGAGAACCCCCGAGAGCCGAAACATAACTAACGACTGCCGAGTAACCATGACAAGGGATAAAAGACGACAGAAAATTGCAATTTTTGACAGTGGTGTGGGAGGACTGACGGTGTTGAGGGAGCTGTACCGACAACTTCCCAACGAATCGATCCTTTACTTTGCAGATACGGCGCGACTGCCCTACGGCACGCGATCGCCCGAGGAGATCGTGCAGTTCGTCCGCGAAATCATCACTTGGGCCATCGGGCAGGACGTAAAAATGGTGTTGATGGCCTGCAATACCAGTTCCGCCCTCGCCCTAGAAACGGTGCAGTCCGAATTCGAGATTCCCATTTTGGGCCTGATCCTGCCCGGAGCCCGGGCTGCCCTGACTCGGGGCGAACGCATCGGCGTCATCGCCACCCCCGCCACCGCCGCCAGCAACGCCTACCGCCAAGCGATTCAAGAGATGAATCCCGGCGTACAAGTGTGGCAGGTGGGGTGTCCGGCTTTCGTGCCACTGATCGAGCAGAACCGGATTCACGACCCCCAAACCTACGAAGTGGCGCGGGAGTATTTGACCCCCCTGCTCGAACAGCGCATCGATACGCTGATCTACGGCTGCACCCACTATCCCCACCTGGCCCCCGTGCTGCGATCGCTCCTCCCCAGTTCGGTCGAGTTGGTCGATCCGGCGGTGCATTTGGTGGCGGCGGTCGTCCAGGAATTGGAGTTGCTCGGTCTGAGAAATACCCACCTCCCGCGGCCGACCCGGTTTTGCGTGAGCGGCGCCCCCGAACAGTTCGCCAACCTCTCGGTGCAGTGGCTCGGATACACCCCCGCCGTCGAATCGATCGCCCTGCCGACGGTCGAGAAACGGGATCAATTAACAATTAACAATTAATAATTAACAATTAATAATTATTAATGATGGCCCGCGCTGCGATTCAACGCCAAGGGCCGGGAAAATTTCCCGGCCCTGTGATTTGATAGCAGTGCGCGCTCGTGTATTTACAAGATCTCGAAAAGGGAGTCTGTCAATTTTTTCCCGCACCCGCTCTCCTATTCGTTGTCTCGATACTTCTTGAAGGCTAAGGTGATGTTGTGGCCTCCGAAGCCGAAGGAGTTGGAGAGGGCTACCTCGACGGGTTGGCTGCGGCTGTGGTTGGGGACGTAATCCAGATCGCATTCGGGATCGGGAGTTTCCAGGTTGATGGTGGGGGGAATTTTGTCGTTGGCGATCGCCAAAACTGCGGCCACGGCTTCGATCCCGCCCGACCCCCCCAGCAGGTGGCCGGTCATGGACTTGGTGGAACTGACGGCGACCTTGTAGGCCTGTTCGCCCAGGGCCGTCTTGATGGCGGCGGTTTCCGTGGGGTCGTTGGCGGGGGTGCTGGTTCCGTGGGCGTTGATGTAGCTGATGCAGTCGGGGGTAAGTCCCGCGTCCTTCATCGCCAGGGCGATCGCCTTCGCTGCCCCCGTCCCACCGGGAACCGGGGAGGTCATGTGGTAGGCATCGCAGGTCATCCCGTAACCGACGATCTCGCCGTAAATCTTGGCACCCCGACTGCGGGCGTATTCCAATTCTTCGAGGAGCAAAATTCCGGCCCCCTCTCCCATCACGAATCCGTCCCGCCCCACGTCAAAGGGGCGGCAGGCGTGGGCCGGGTCGTCGTTGCGGGTGGAGAGCGCCCGGGCCGCCGAAAATCCGGCGACCGAAAGGGGAGTCACCGCCGCCTCCGTCCCCCCGCAGATCATGGCTTGGGCGTAGCCCCGCTGGATCAATCGAAACGCATCGCCGACGGCGTTCGATCCCGCAGCGCAGGCCGTCACCGGGCAGGTGTTGGGTCCTTTGGCTCCCGTGTGGATGGCGGTGAGTCCGGCAGCCATGTTGGCGATCATCATCGGAATCATGAACGGGCTGCATCGATCGGGACCCCGGGTCAAATAGACCTCCTGCTGATCTTCGAGAACTTTCAAGCCCCCGATACCCGTCCCGATAATAACTCCCACCTGGTCCGCATTCAGGTCATCAATCACAAATTCCGCGTCGGCGATCGCCTGCTTGCTCGCAGCAATGGCAAATTGGGCAAACCGATCCATGCGCTTGGCTTCTTTGCGCGTGATGTAGTCGCAGGGGTCGAATCCCTTCACCTCCCCGGCGATGCGGCAGGCGTGCCTCGAAGCATCAAATAAGGCGATCGGGCCGATCCCGTTCCGTCCGGTCAACAATCCCTCCCAATACTCGGCAATGGTATTGCCGATCGGAGTAATTGCACCCAGACCCGTAACAACAACGCGCTTGCGATTCATATCAGTCATGATTTTTTTTCAAAAAGTTAATCACCCAGAATGCAGGACACAGGTGAAGTTGCTTGCTGTCAAACCCGCCAGCCTTCCAACGATGATGCCGATGGGGTGGCGGCACCCACGAAAACGTTTATATTATCTGGACTGGAACGTTCCCGGTGCGCGATCGCGAGAAAAGCGATCGCCGAGATTCCGTTTCAGAGGTAAAGTCGCTTAGGCTGAGGCAGCAACTTGGCTGTCGATATAATTGACAGCCTCTTGAACTGTGGTAATTTTTTCCGCTTCTTCGTCAGGGATTTCGATATCGAATTCCTCTTCCAACGCCATGACCAGTTCCACTACGTCCAAGGAATCTGCGTTCAAGTCGTTGGCAAAGTTGGCTTCCGGAGTCACTTGCTCTGTATCAACTTCCAGTTGTTCCGAAACAATTTTTTTGACTTTCTCCAGAGTGTCTGCGCTCATAATCTAAATGGTTCCTCGTTTGGATGTCGCGTATACCATCTTATCTGAAAGCGCGATCCCCGCGATCATCATTTGCCACTTTTGTGACTGGCACCCGAGAAGCCGGAGCCAGGGGGACCGATCCGCCCCGCTGGGGGGGCAGGGGGGAACCTTCAGGGTTTTTTCCACTGCCGATCGCCCCTTTCCGAGGGATGATAGATCCAGGGGTGCGATCGACCCCCGTGTTAGCGGAGAACACCACTGCCATGCCATCTCAAACGCTCAAATACGCCTATTTCCCCGGCTGCGTCGCCCAGGGAGCCTGCCGGGAACTCTACCAATCGACAGAAATTTTGACCCAGACCCTGGGAATCGAGTTGGTGGAGTTGAAAAAGGCCTCCTGCTGCGGGTCGGGAACCTTTAAGGAGGACTCCCAACTGCTCGAAGATACGGTCAACGCCCGCAACATCGCCCTGGCCGAAGAATTGCAATTGCCCCTGCTCACCCATTGCAGCACCTGCCAGGGGGTGATCGGCCGGGTGGACGAACGCCTCAAGGAGTCTCAAACCGCCGATCCGGCCTACCTGGAACAGGTCAACCAACTGCTCCAGCAGGAAAGCTGCACCCCCTACAAGGGCGCGACGGAGGTGAAACACCTGCTCTGGGCCCTGGTGGCCGACTACGGTCTGGAGGAAATCCGACGCCGCGTTACCCGAAAACTGTCGGGACTCAAGTGCGCCGCCTTCTACGGGTGCTATCTGCTCCGCGCCCAAACCCAGTTGGCCTACGATGACCCCTACCAGCCGGAATCGATGGAAAACCTGTTCCGGGCCGTGGGCGCCACGCCGATTTACTACCGGGGCCGGACCCAGTGCTGTGGCTGGCCGATTTCTAGCTACGCGACGACGGAATCCTTCAAACTGGCCGGCACCCACATCCAGGAGGCGATCGCGGCCGGGGCCGATTGTATGGTGACACCCTGCCCCCTGTGCCACCTCAACCTCGACTCCCGTCAGCCGGAAGTTGAAAAAGTCATCGGGCGCTCCCTCGGTTTGCCCGTCCTCCACCTCCCCCAACTCGTCGCCCTCGCCCTCGGCGTCGATCCCAAAGCGTTGGGTTTGGACAACCACATCGTCTCCACCCATCCCGTGTTGGAGAAATTGTAGGGAGTAGGGAGTAGGGAGTAGGGAATAGGGAATGGGGAATGGGGGTTCTGCTTCTTCCGCTCCCTCCGCCCCACACCCCACACCCCACACCCCACACCCCACCTTTAAAATATTACAGAATTTAAAGTTTTGTCGCCTTGTGTATCTTGACGGGCAAACACTAGGGTAAAGTGATCGAAGATATACGATAATCCAGCTTTGAAGATAGCCGTTTAATCTACATCCCTTGTAGATGCGGTCACACCTGAGATCTTTGGGAGAACTTATTCAATGTCTCATTCCGTCAAAATTTACGATACCTGTATCGGCTGCACCCAGTGCGTTCGGGCCTGTCCTCTGGACGTCTTAGAGATGGTTCCTTGGGACGGCTGCAAGGCGGGCCAAATTGCCTCCTCCCCTCGCACCGAAGATTGCATCGGCTGCAAGCGGTGTGAAACGGCTTGTCCCACCGACTTCCTCAGCGTCCGGGTTTACCTCGGCGCCGAAACTACCCGCAGCATGGGTCTGGCCTACTAAAGCCGGCCCGATGGCCGAAAAAGCAAACGCTTTGGGGACCCAACGCGATTTGTCAGTTCCACTTGTTATAGGTTCAACATTTATAGAGAGGGCGATTCGCTCCCTCTTTTTTTTGGGTATCGCTTACAATTTGTTAACATTCCTCCAGTCCCCTCCCCAGGGAGGGGAGAGAGCCGGATCGCCACAATATTTAACGGTATAGTACCGTATGGGGCGAAACCCAGATTGTGTACCCTGGAGGAACGACAACCAAATGTGTGGAATTGTTGGTTATATCGGCACCCAAGCCGCCACGGAGATTTTACTGTCGGGATTGGAAAAGCTGGAGTATCGCGGTTACGACTCCGCAGGGCTGGCCACGGTCTGGGAAGGAAAAATTCACTACATCCGCGCCAAGGGCAAGCTCTACAACTTGCGGGATAAACTGGCCCAGGTGGAAATGCCAGCCCGCATCGGCATCGGCCACACCCGCTGGGCCACCCACGGCAAGCCGGAGGAATACAACGCCCACCCGCAACTCGACACCCACGGGCGGGTTGCGGTGGTTCAAAATGGGATTATCGAAAATTACCGGGAATTGCGGGAGGAGTTGAAGGGGAAGGGACACGAGTTCAAATCCGATACCGACACGGAAGTGATTCCCCACCTGATTTCGGAGATTTTATCCACCCAATCCAAACCGGAACCCGGTTCGCCCTCCGAGTTTTTCGATGCGGTGCGGAAGGCGGTGAACCGGTTGGAGGGGGCTTTTGCGATCGCCGTTTTGTGCGCGGACCATCCCGGCGAGTTGCTGGTAGCCCGCCAACAGGCGCCCATCTCCATCGGTTTGGGACAGGGGGAATTTTTCTGCGCCTCCGACACCCCCGCTTTGGTCCCCTACACCCAGACGGTGTTGAGTTTGGATAATGGAGAATTAGCCCGCCTGACCCATTTGGGGGTGGAGGTGTACGGTTTCGACGGTTCGCGCCTCAACAAAATGCCCCGCATCCTCAACTGGAGCCCGTCTCTGGTCGAAAAGCACGTCTTCAAGCACTTCATGCTCAAGGAAATCCACGAGCAACCGGGGGTGGTGCGGGACTGTCTCAACGCCTACATCCACGACGACTGGCAGGGTGGGGAGGAAACGACTAAAGGGAAATCGAAAACGGCAATTCCCTCTCCCATCAATTTGAACCTGCCCGGTGCCCTGTGCGACGGCCTCGAACAGGTGCAGATTCTCGCCTGCGGGACGAGTTGGCACGCCAGTTTGGTGGGGAAATACCTGCTCGAACAGTTGGCGGATTTGCCGACGACGGTGCAGTACGCCTCGGAGGCCCGCTACGCGCCCATCCCCCTGCGCCCCAACACCCTCACTGTCGGCGTCACCCAGTCCGGGGAGACGGCGGACACCCTGGCGGCGTTGGCGATGGAACAGCAGCGCCGGATTAATGCTGCGCCTGAGTTCGCCCCCCGTCTGTTGGGAATTACCAACCGCCCGGAGAGTTCTTTGGGTCAAATGGTTCCTCACCTGATCGATACTCGGGCCGGTATTGAAATTGGCGTGGCGGCGACGAAGACATTTTCGGCCCAGTTGATCGCGTTTTATTTGTTGGCGTTGGATTTGGCTTGGCGGCGGAAGACGCTGGCGCCGGCCCGCATTCAGGACATTATCAGCGGGTTGCGACAGTTGCCCGGTCAAATTGAGTTGATGTTGAGTGCCGACGCGGGAGATATTGAAGAACTGTCCCATGAGTTTAGTGAGACGCAGGATTTCATTTTCTTGGGTCGGGGGATCAATTTTCCGATCGCTTTGGAAGGGGCGTTGAAATTGAAGGAAATTAGTTATATCCACGCGCAGGGATATCCGGCGGGGGAGATGAAACACGGCCCGATCGCGCTGTTGGATGATAAGGTGCCGGTGGTGGCGATCGCGATGCCGGGCTCGGTTTACGAAAAGGTGATTTCCAACGCCCAGGAAGCGAAGGCCCGGGATGCGCGGCTGATCGGGGTGACGCCGAAGGACGTGCCGGAGTCTGTCGAAATTTTTGATGATTTATTGCCCGTCCCGGAAGTGGACGAATTGTTGTCGCCCATTTTGACGGTGGTTCCCCTACAATTGTTGGCGTACCACATCGCGGCGCGGCGGGGATTGGATGTGGATCAGCCGCGGAATTTGGCGAAATCGGTGACGGTTGAGTAGGCGAGTGCTATATATTTGTATCCGATCCGATTTGTTACCTCGGCTGGGGTGAGAGTTGCCAAGATCTCTCGAATTTCGGATTGGGTACGAGTATTGTAAAGTTTCAATAAGAATAGCCGTCCTCAATTTTGCCGGGATGGGATAGCTAACCATGTGATCTGGCGTTGGCATGGGTTCGGTCGTGCGGATGACGCAACAGTGTTGTACCATTTTGATCAAACCCAAAGCTTCACTCTATGCCAAACCTTCACAAATGGAAATTGATCGTTTTGACACTGGTGGCGATCGCAGTGGGAACGATTTTGATGGTCACACCCTTAGTCCGAGGGCAAGACTCGGCGACACCTCCACCTTCGCAACCGACTGAAGCGATCGCAGAAGTTGAAAGCACCGGCACTTTGCAAGCAGAAGAAAATGGGGAAGAATTGGAGATTATCCAACTGCAAACTCGATTGAAGCAGAAAGGGTATTATCTGGGGGTGATCGATGGGGTTTACGGAGAGGAAACCCGAGAGGCGGTTTACAACTTTCAACTCAGTTCGGGATTGGAGGCGACGGGGGAAATTGACCGGGAAACGTGGAGGTTGCTCGGAGGTGTCCCAGTCTCCGTTCCCCAAGTTCCCCAAGATGAGCCGTCCACACAACTTCTCTCTCCTGATATTCAAAAAATCGTCGATCGCGGGGAGTTGATCGTCGCCACAATCGCCAATGATATCGCACCATTTTTTGTTAAAAATGAAGCGGGTAAACTGGAAGGATTGGATGTCGAAATTGCCCGGGGATTAGCTGATAATTTGGGGGTAAAACTGCGCTTCAATCGCACCGCCCAAACGTTTAATGAAGTGGTCGATCTGGTCACAAAAAATGAAGCAGATTTGGCAATTTCCAAACTCAGCCAGACTTTTCAACGGGCGAAAATTATTTCTTTTTCTAACCCTTATTTGACCATGCGTCACGGTCTTTTATTGAATCGATTGCAGTTGAAAAAGGCGGCTCAAAATAAAGATATTGTCGATTTTTTAAAGGATTTTGAAGGAAGAATGGGTGTAATCAATGGTTCTTCCTACGAGGGATTTGCGAAGCAGAAATTCCCGAAGGCGACAATTGTGAGATATTCCAGTTGGGAACAGGTGATTGAAGGGGCGATCCGGGGGGATATATTGGCGGCTTACCGGGATGAGTTGGAAGTCAAAAAGATTCTCATCAACCAACCCAATGCCGCTTTGAATTTTCAAACGGTC
The DNA here is from genome assembly GCA_050045915.1 of Limnospira sp. Classification (GTDB taxonomy): domain Bacteria; phylum Cyanobacteriota; class Cyanobacteriia; order Cyanobacteriales; family Microcoleaceae; genus Limnospira. Next base: position 2,571 of record JBNGCR010000013.1, on the reverse strand, counting down.
GCCCTGACCGATAGTCAAGATCCGATCGCGATCGCCTTGCCTTGGTCTAGCTATCATTTGTTAGAGTTCGTTAATTTATACTTGACAATGACCGATACCAGTTATACTGTCGGTCAATTATTGGCAGATTACTCGGATTTTTTTGAACCTGCAAATGGAACTCAAACCGGAGAAAAATTGAACCATGAAAAAAAACAAAATATTCACCTTTAAGGGTTTCATAAAAATAGTGCGAAATCCCTGGTCTATCGTGCCTGGAATTCTGATTGGATTATATTTGGGAATCTTTCAAAAGGACATCGCACTGCTGCTGACTCCCTTCGGAACCCTTTATCTGACCCTGCTGAAAATGTGCGTTTTACCACTGTTATTTTCGGCGATAACGATGAGTGTGGGAAAGCTGATTGGCAGTCATGAAGCGAATAAATATGTGAAACGGATTCTGATTGTTTTTGGGATGGGGTTGGTGGGAGTCAGTGCGATCGGTGCGGTGGTGGCGATCGGAACGAATCCGGGGGGAAATTTAGATGATTCGACCTTGACCGCTTTGGGGGTAATTGTGAATACCTCCGAGTTGGATTTGCAGGTTTCTTTGAGTGGACTCACTCCCGAAGTCACCGAAGAACCCATGTTAATATCGTTTTTATTCAACTTGGTTCCGGACAATATTTTTTCATCTTTGAGTGAAGGTAATTCTCTGGAAATCTTATTTTTCTCCATCGTGTTTGGCATCGCGATGGGATATTCAAAAGAATCGGCGAAGGAAGATGTATTTAGAATTTTAGAAACGGTCTTTACTGCGGCTAAAAAATTGATCGATTGGATCATCATCTTCTTGCCCTTCGGCCTGTGTTTTCTTTTGGCTTCTCAGATGGCGACCACCGGCTTTGGCATTTTGATCGCCATGCAAAATTTTGTGCTGATTACAATTTTAGCTTTTGCGGTTATATACGGGCTGAGTACCCTGGTGATTTGGAAAAATGCGGGTGTCTCTTTGTGGACGGTTTTGATGAGTTTAAAAGAACCGACGATTTTGGCTTTGGCAACTCGCAGCAGTTTCACCTGCCTGCCCTCTTCAATTTCGGCGTTAACCGAAACGTTAAAGTTTGACAGACAGACGGTCAATTTGGTGACACCCCTGGCGATTACGGTGTGTCGATTCGGTCCGGTGGCTTATTTTGCCACGACTTCCGTTTTCGTGGCCCAACTTTATAATTATCAATTAAACTTGTCGAGTTTTCTCATTATTATTATCGCTTCAATTTTGGCGGGGATGGCGACGGCGGGGGCGACGGGAATTTTGACGCTGACGCTGTTGGATTTGGTCTTGAAACCGCTGGGTTTGCCCTTGGAAGCGATACTGGTGCTGTTAATTGCGATCGACCCGATCATCGATCCCTTCCGCACTTTGGGCATCGTCCACACGGGAATTGCGGCCACTGCGGCGATCGCGGATATTCAATCTTCATCACCCCAAACCGCCAACTCCCCCACCCTAGAAATTTCAACACCTTCGGAGAGTTTTTAGTCGCTGCGTTTCGCGAAACGCACCGATGCCACTTGGCATCGCTAAGTCTGAGATTCTCGAATAATTTCGGGAACCTTTCGATCGCCCCAGGCGAAATCCAACGTCAGATCGGCAAGAATTTCCAGGGGATCGACGACGGTCAGGTTTTGGTATTTGAATCGGGCGAGGGCCACCGAAATCTCCGTACAGCCAGCGATCGCCAATTCTGCCCCCTGAGTTTCCAACCAAATCAGGGCATTTTCCAAAATTTTAATGGGGGGGGCCAAGATTTTAATTCCCGTGGCTTTGATGCCCCAAACCGGATGGTAAATTGCATTCATAATGTCTTGCTGCAATTGGGAGTCGGGAAGGGGGGCGATCGCTCTCAGTCCGGCGGCTTCCAAACTATCATGATACAGGTAGGCTGTCAATGTTCCGGTCGTCGCCAAAATACCGACTTTTTGACAATCTGGATAGCGACGTTTAATAAACGTCACCGTTGTCTTCATCAGATGAATCCAGGGGATCTCGATCTGAGATTGGACGGCATCGTGAAATCCGTGGGAAGTGTTGCAAGGAATCACCACAAAATCTGCCCCCGCCGCCTCCAGCATCCGACCATATTTTACCAAACCGGGGGTACAACTGGGTTCTTTTCCCAGCAAACTTTGAGTCCGGTCTGGAATGTCGGTGGCGTTGATTAAAATCCACACGGGGTGATCGCGATCGCCTTTGGCACCCCGGGCGGAATTTAAAGCGATCAGCAGCCGTTCAAATTCGATATGTGCCAAGGGACCCAATCCGCCAATAATTCCGGGAATTGTTTGTTGTTGCATCGGTACTTTAACTGTGACATTTAGAACGAAAAAAACCAGAAAATGAGAATTATAGCAACGAGCGCTCACGTGGTTACAGTTGAAATGGGGTCAGAAATTTTCAAACCCTTATAGAAAAGCCGTTTCAGTTTCCGACTCCCGACTCCCGACTCCCGACTCCCGCGCGCAGCGCTATAGAAAAGCCATAAATCAAGATAATATCTTATTTTTTACCATCCCCCAATTTTT
>JBNGCR010000012.1:41859-54240 GCA_050045915.1 Limnospira sp. | reverse complement strand
CCTCCGCCCTAACGAATCGTCACCCTCGGTCGGACGTACTGCTCGAAGGTGGGGCTTTCGGCGTTATTGTCCACTTCCAGCAGACTTTCGGCGCCGTCGATGGAAATTCGCACCAGGTATTCCCCCGGTTTGACGTCCCGGATGGGGATGGTGACGGCGGTGGCGGTTTCTCGGAGGGTCGGGCCGGCGAATAAATACCCGGCGGGATTGTCGCCGGAGGGGTCGGCTTCGTTGAGCATCAGGACGACGCGCTGGCCGGGTGCGATCGCCAAATTGGCGGTCACGGTGAGCATTCCGGAGCGGGGTTCATCGTCGAATCCCTCCAAATTTTCGACCTCGACGGATTCGACAGTTGGCCTGAGTACGAAGGGGGCGACGTTCGATTCCACCTGCGGGGGGCGAGCCGGGGTGTTTCGGGACAGGGTGGCGGTGCGCGTCGTCCTCCGGGGGCGACGGCCGCGGGGGGGCACGGGGGGGGCTTGCAGGTGGATCACTTGCAGGCTTTGCACGCCGGCCCGCAGTTGGGATGGGGGGATCTGACTCAAGGGGACGCGCAGTTCTCCGGTGTTGAGGACTTGGGGGGTGAGTTCCAATTGGCCGATGCGGACTCGGGTTAAAACGCCCGAGAGGTGCTGGCCGCGGATGGAGAGGATGCTGGTGCTGAAGATGGGCTGATTTTTGCCGCCGACGGCCGCCACCGCGCTGACGACGGGTTGTTTGGGAAAGACGGTGCCGCCCAAAACGCGATCGCGCACCGGCAGGGCGGAACGTCCGGCCACGTCGCTTTCGATGATGATGACGGTGACTTTGTACACCAGGGAGAGGGCGTAGGGGGTTTGGAAGAAGACGGACCAGATTTTGGAGAGTTCGTCGGTGGAGACGGAGATAAATTCGGAGCGGATTTGTTCGACTTGTTCGGCCAAATCGGAGTCGGCGAGGTAGGCGAAGGTGGGGTCGGCGATGGTGGCGCGGATGGTGTCGGCGCCGAGCACCAACTGATCTTCGAGGGTTTGTACCACGCTACCCAGCAGGCGCTGGGGTTCGAGGTCGCCGTCGTTGCCGTAGAAGGACACGACATAAAATAGGTCGATCGCGGCTTGGCGACGCCGGGTCATGTCGCCCCGGCGCTGGAAGTTGGGGGTGTCCTGGTTGGTGAGGGCCGGGTTGCGCTTGATGTGGTACAGGTACAGGTTGACGCCGGTTTCGGGGATCGAGCCGCTCGAACCGTCCGGGCGCACGGTGGTGACTCGCGCCCCGTCCACGTCTCTTTGGACAGCCCGCTGTAGGATGCGCTGCAAGGTGGCGGTTGCCGTGGCGACGGCGAGATGATTGCTCATGGTCGGTCCGGCCAGTTGAAAAAGTCAAAAGTCAAAAGCCACTCGATCTCCCGTTTATATTAATACAATAATACGATTTTCCCCCGCCGCGATCGCATCCAATTCGGTCTTTTTTCGACCGCCTCAAACCGGGCTGCAAATTCTGTTTTTTTCCTTAAGCTTTTCGGATGTTTCGTGTACTTTTATTTAAAAAGGTAACGATTTGCCAAGCTCCGAAGTGGGGTGAAGCCACTCTGTCCCGACAGTTGCCGGGATTCCACGCCGCTTTCCGAGCCATCCCCCTCACCCGCCGTTACAGTTTTTTTTCAAAAATTTATCAAACTTCACGAACGGCAAAGATTTGCAATTCTTGTTCATCCAAATAAATATTTTTTTTGTCCTCGATCCGGTGTAAGATTGGGAACAACTTCAACCATTGTTAAGTTTCCACCTTTCACGTCATCCTTCATCGCAATTCTAGCAATTTTGGGGATGGCTCCGGACTCCGCCGAATCAGACTCACGGGTGATCAACCTTTTTCCAGGCGATCGGTACTAATTTTCCAGTTACCTAAAACCCAGAATCCGAGGACTGTCAGTGCGAGTTTTGTTGGTCTACTTGATCCCATTGACCATTATTTACCCCAGGGAGAAAAATTTTTATGGCCAGGCTTGACTATTTTGCCCCCGGCGTCTACATCGAAGAAGTCGATCGCGGATCGAGGCCCCTGCAAGGCGTCCCCACCGCCGTCGGTGGCTTCGTCGGATTCACCGAAGATATCCGGGGCGGTGCCGAACCCTTCAAACCCATGCTCGTCACCAGTTGGAACCAGTATCTCGAATACTTCGGCCGCACCAACTCCGACGGCTTCACCGACTTCGGCGCCTACCTACCCTTTTCCGTCTACGGCTGGTTTCTCAACGGCGGGGGACGCTGCTGGATCACCAGCATCGGGACGCGACTGCCCGGTTCCCCCAAACCCCGGGAGACCGAAACCGGCACCGAAATTGTCAACCGGGCCAACCGCCCCTCACTGAGATTTTCCATCCGCCAGGGTCCCGAAGATGCCCCGAGAGACAGTGCCCTGGCCAACGGCTCCCAAAACGGATATTTGGCCCTGAACGATCGCGCCATCCGCGTCCAAATCACCGAAGGCGCACCCAAACCCCCCGACGAAGAAACCGAAGCCTCCGAAGCCGTCGTCACCGCCAACACCGGGGAATTCTTCACCGTCGTCGTCCGCCAGGGTTCCGAAGAACTCGAACGCTTCAACCACCTGACCATGAATCCCCAGGTGGAAACGGCCGTGGCCGATTACGTCGTCACCGCCCTGGAAAACTCCCAGTACATTCTCGCCACCGACCTTTCCATCAGCGGCTCTCCCCTCGCCCGTCGCCCCTCCAACGGCGTCTACGAAGTCAGCCCCCCGGCGATCGTACCCGAACTCGAAAACTTCGCCCGCCACGTCGAAGGTGTCCGGGACGATCGCACCGGGATTCGCGGCCTATTTGAAATCGACGAAGTTACCATCGTCTGCTGTCCGGACCTGATGAAAGTCTACGAACTCGGACTCATCGACATCGACCAACTCCACGGCCTCATGGACCTGATGGTGAGTATGTGCGAAGGTGCCGCCGACGGCGACATCCCCAACGCCCCCAACCGCATGATCATCCTCGACCCGCCGCCCGATCGCGTCAAACCCCAACAGATCAGCCGTTGGTTGAGCCAGGAATTCAACCGTCGCTCCCAGTTCGCCGCCCTCTACTACCCCTGGATTTTGGTTCCGAACCCCCGCAACGCCGGACGACCCATCGCCATCCCCCCCAGCGGGCACATGGCCGGTGTCTGGGCGCGGGTGGACGAAACCCGGGGCGTCTACAAAGCCCCCGCCAACGAAGTGCCGCGCGGCGTCATCGGCCTGATGCACCCCTGCAACTTCCGGGAACAGGAACTGCTCAACCCCATCGGTATCAACTGCATCCGCCCCTTTGACAACCGGGGCATCCGCATCTGGGGCGCCCGCACCCTGGTCGAACCGGACAAAACCGAATGGCGCTACATCAACGTCCGCCGTCTGATGAGCTACATCGAAAAATCCATCGAAAACGGCACCCAGTGGGTGGTGTTTGAACCCAACGACGAGGACCTCTGGCAGCGGGTGAAGCGCACCATCACCAGCTTCCTAACCGAATTGTGGCGATCGGGGGCGCTGATGGGCGGCAGTCCCAGCGAGGCTTTTTACGTCAAGTGCGACAACGAACTCAACACGCCCCAGAGCATGATGCTCGGACGCCTGTTCGTCGAGGTGGGCGTCTGTCCGGTGCGTCCGGCCGAATTTGTCGTCTTCCGCATCAGCCAGTGGACCGCCGAGGGCGAAGGCGAATAAGCCGACGTTTGATCGGAAAGAGGGAAGAGATGTCAGAAGAGAGTGACCATCATTCTCACTCCTGACACCTCGCTTCTCACTCCTTTCTCAATCTCTGCCTCCGACACCGACCCGTTGGGGGCAGCGGAAATTGTTTGATGTTGACGCTCAATAGGGGAATCCAACCATGACTTCTGCCGCTCCAGTTTTTACCACCACCGCCACCCGGTATCAAGTAGACTTCCGCGCCAATGGCAAGGCGATCGTAGACCAAGCCTACATCAAAAGTATGGCGGCCCTGACCTACGAGGGAAAAGTTGCCGGGGGTGACAAAGCCCTGGGTTCGGGCCTCAAAGGTCGCCGTCGCCGCCAAACCACGATCGCCGGTTACGAAACCAACCCCTCAATGACCATCGAAACCTACATCAGCGACGACCCCAACGACGCCAGCCGCCAGCTTTTCGAGTGGTTCAAAGCCTGCCTGCCCCCGGAAGAAGGGGGACTGGGGAAATGGTCTGAATACCGCGCCGACGGTTCTATCGTCCTCTACAGCCCCGACGGGGAAGAGGTGCTGCGCTGGAACCTGTCCCGGGCCTGGCCGAAAAAATATTCCATCGCCGACATGGATTCGACTTCGGGAGATCTGGCCGTCGAAACCTACGAAATCGTGGCTGAATCAATTATCAAACAAGTCGCCATGAGCGGTAACGTCGTCAGTCCCCGGAATGCGGCATCGGTTTAATCGCCCTCTTTTGTCTGTCGGTTAGGAGACTTTGAAATTATGGCCTATGAATATTTGACATCTTCCCGGTTTTACTTTGAATTCGGCAACAACACCCGCCTGCTAATCTCGAAGGTGAGTGGGGTTTCCATCAGTATCGACCCGGCTGCAGAAGGACAATCCATCGGTTCGGGGAAAAACGTCAAAAGCGAAACCCAAATTACCCCCGCATCGGTGACATTTGAAAACATGACTTTGGAATTTGTCACCACCGCCGAAAACGATGCCTTGGTGCAATGGTATTTGGAATGCCATCCCCCCGCGATGACGGGCGGAAAAACGGATGCCGTCTCCAAAGTCAGTCAGGCATCCCTGGTGCTTTACAAGCAGGACGGAGCGGAGGGCGCCCGCTGGAATCTCAAAGACTGCCTCCCCGCCAAGTACACGACGACCCAAGCCAGTTCGGACTCGACGGACCTGTTCAAGGAAACCATCGAAATCAGCCATTCGGGGTTGGAGAAAGTCGCGACTTTGGGGACGACGGTCTGACCGTTTGATGGCCGATCGCTCATAGCTATAAAAAGACCATGACTGGTGATTTACTCGCACAACAACGCCACCTCTACGAGGTGCTGACCGCCTGCCGCTTTTATGTCGGTTTGCATTTGGACGGCAGTCGGGATGATGTCGATGGCTACTTTATGGAGTCCCGGGGATTCAAATATTCCCAAGATGTCATTATCCACAATGAAGTGTTTCCAAAAAGGTGGGGAAAGGCGACCCGGGGTCAGGTGATTCCCACCAAACTTCCGGGAAACAGCAATGCCGATAACTTTTCCCTGCGTCGGGGGCTGATGGCTTCGACGACACTTTGGGACTGGATCGCCACCGTCAATGATGGCGGTTGGGCTTCTAAGTTTAAAAATGGCTTTTTGACCATTTACCGCCAGGACGGTTCGGAGGGGGCGCGATTTGCCTTCGATGGCGCCTGGCCCGTCAGCTACAGCATCACCGACAATCTGGCATCGGGGACCGATTTGGCGGTGGAGGAGTTGGAGATTGCCTGTGAAGGGTTTGAACGAGTCTTGTAGGTGGCGATTCAACCATGCAAACGGAGTTTGAGTTTACCTTGCCCAAGGGCTATTTGGACCCGGAGGGCAACGTGCACCAGCGGGGCGTGATGCGACTGTCGCGGGCGATCGATGAGATCGTCCCCTTGCGTGATCCCCGCGTCCAAGCGAACCCCGCCTACGCCACCGTGATCATCCTCGCCCGGGTGATCACCCGCCTCGGCGATTTGGAGGAAGTGTCCCCGGCGGCGATCGAAAATCTGTTTGCCGTAGACTTGGCCTATCTCCAGGATTTCTACCGCGAAATTAACGGTTTGGTGAAGTCTGAGTCAGAATAAAAGTCCCCCTTATCAAGGGGGATTTAGGGGGATCATCCATCTCATGTCAACCAAAACTTTACCCGCGATCGCATTTCCTTTTACCCTCCCCGTCGGATTGTTTGACGGGGGAGGAACCCTGCATCGGGAGGGAGTGATGCGATCGCTGACGGGGTGGGACGAACTGTTTCGGGAACGGGATTTGCGGGTTTTGGACAATCCCGCCTACGGGATTTTAGTCATGCTGTCCCGGGCAATTGTCCGCTTGGGGGAGATTTCCCCCGTGACGCCGGATGTATTGGAGGGATTGTTTTTACCAGATCTGGACTATTTGCAAGCCGTATACAACCAGATCAATCCACCCGAAGCGGCAATTTCTTTGTCGGGGGAGTGGCGGGCTACCCCCTGGAGGATTTGTATCGGGAGGTAGCCTTCATCGCCTTTTATTTCCACTGGTCTAGGGCCGAAATTCTCGATTTAGACCATCGGGAACGACAGCGCTGGATCGGAGAAATCGCCAACTTGGTTCAGCGAGAATTGGGTGAATAATGTCGAATCCGGTTAAATAACCACTTTCGTCAAAGCCAATTCCCGCTCCCCCCTTTTTAAGGGGGGCTGGGGGGGATCTAGGGGCTGGTAAATAACCGGATCTGATCTGAAAAACCCAATTTTCGACTTTTTTTTACACAAAAATTTACATAAATCATCACCTTTTTGATTTACAATTAAGGTGCGGTTATAGCTTTTCGTTCCGACTATTATCAATGGAAGCGGCAATTGGGAGGGTGTTCTAATGAAAATACAACGCCGGAAAAGACGCCAAAACGAAAGCCCAGCAGCCCCTGTGCAGGCACAATTTCAGTCTCGACCGTTCCAGGACGCCAACTTTGCCCCCCCGGAACGCGAATCACAGCCGGAAGCGTCCGGGTTCGATTTTGCCAGCATTCCCCTTTTTAGCAATGGTAATAGTACGCCAACCCAGCAGGGTGGGGCATCAAATAATCACGCCGTTCGGGCTGATTCAATCTCCAATGTACAAAAATCTCCAATCAATATAATTCAAAGAGAGATTATCGATGCGACAGTAAAGAGTGCAATCATTGGTGGCCGCACTCTATATACGAAAGAGGGAGAAGAGATAGGTAGTATAAAACCCGGATCGAAAATCATTGTAGATTGGATCGAAGATGATGAGAATTTAAAAGTAAAACGATCTTTGGCAAAAGACAAATTTTTGTGCAAGCTGATCGAATTCAATGAAGAGGATGTAAAATTCAAAAAGCCGATCACTAATTATAACAATATTTACATAAATTCTCATGCCGTAGACAGTTCAATCATCTCTTTCGATCAAGAAGACGACAAAAGTAAATATTCACAATTAAAATCCATTGGTTTAAAATTACTGGAATATAAAGCGATCCATGAAAATTATAAGAAATATCAAGATTTTCTTGGCAGCAAGCTTTGGAATTTAATTTCCTATGTTTGGAATAAAATAAACGATCTACTCAGTTATATAAAATATATAGATCCTAGTGGCATTACATCTGCAATAGTAGAGGTATCTAGCCAAGTAAAATCTATTGTTGATAAGATGGCTGAAGCTTATTTATTGGCAACCGATCCGAACTTGGTAGGAGAACTCAAACCCTTATTACCAAAAACAAATTTTCTCAGTTTATTGACTGATGCAGGTAAATTTTTAGCCGAAAAGGTTTTCGATGAAGTCATTGAAATTGATGGGAAACAATTAACCGTAAATAGACCTTGGGATGGTCAAACCAACACCTATGATCTATACAACAATGAAGAGGAACAATTCATCGAAATTTAGAGTCAAAAAAATATCTATCATTATAAAAAAAATCTGATACCATAAAAAATATTATAACTTGAAGTGTGGGAAAAGACAGATTAAGGAGAATATCTTTATGAAAATACAACGCCGGAAAAAACGCCAAAACGAAAGCCCTGCAGCCCCCGTGCAGGCACAATTTCAGTCTCGGCCGTTCCAGGATGCCAACTTTGCCCCCCCGGAACGCGAATCACAGCCGGAAGCGTCCGGGTTCGATTTGGGCAGCATTCCCCTTTTTAGCAATGGTAATAGTACCCCAACCCAGCCCATCCAGCGCAGCGAAGAAGAAGACGTGCAGATGCAGGCGGAACCCAACTCGCCCATGCACCGCCAATTTCAGAATTTAGCCCGAAGGGATAACCCGAAAAATTCCGCACCCCCGCCACCCATTCAAGCCCAACTCACCGTGGGGGCAGTAGGGGACAAATACGAACAAGAAGCAGACCGGGTGGCGGATGCGGTAGTCGATCGCATCCAATCTCCCCCCGCGACGACAGAGGTTCAGAAACAGGAAGAAGAAACACTGCAACAAAAACCCCAATTATCGACTCCGCCGACGATTTCTAAATTGCAGAAAAAAGAGCAGCCAGAAACGGTACAGCGGGAGTCTGAAGAAGAAGGTGATGAAGATATACAAATGAAGCCATTGGTACAGCGGGAGTCCGATGCGGAGGAAGAGGAAGAGGTACAAATGAAACCTCAGACCGCCGAAGCCGGGGGAGAAGTTTCTGCCGATTTCGAGTCGTCCCTTCGGCGAGAAAAGGGCGGCGGACAACCGTTGGACGAGAACTTACAGTCCCAAATGGGGCGGGCAATGGGGGCAAATTTTGGCGGCGTGCGGATTCATCAGAATTCCCAAGCCAATCAACTGAATCAATCCATCCAAGCCAAAGCTTTTACGACGGGACAGGATATCTTTTTTAAACAGGGAGAGTATCGGCCGGAGAGTCGGGGCGGACAAAAGCTCATCGCCCACGAGTTGACCCATGTAGTGCAGCAGGGTAGGAGCAAAATTCAGTCTAAAAAAGATGACAATTCAACCGCCACTACTGGTAGCTTACTTACGCTACAAAGGAAAACATATACGGTTAAAGATACAGCTCACGCCAGAGATGAAAATAATAAGAGTCACAAAAAATATAATCCTGGGGATTCGGTCGAAATTAGCGATGATGAAACCAAGCACAAGATCGATCAGGCTGGCAACAATAGATGGTATCGAATTAAAGATGATAACGGTAAAGATAGTGAACCTCCTCGTTATATTCGGGCAACTCGATTGCAGTTGTATGGAACTTATATCTCCGACAAGAAACGTGTCAATAGCAATGATAAGGCTTTAGAATCACAAAAAGATAATATCGAAAAAATAAACGAATTGACAAAAATTGAAAAGCGAGACTATAAAAACAAAAAAGGTGAAACAGAATCGAAGAAAATGAATCTTGCCGAGCAAATCGACTTGGGCAAAGGTTTTCTGACAGATGATATCGTTAAAGTGATACAAGAGTTGAGTCAAATTCCCAAAGGAAAAACCTACTTATCTCAAAATGGTTTTCTTACCCAGGAAGAGTTAGAAAAGGTGGCAGAAGAAAAACGAGTGATCGGAGATTGGGAAAGATATGAAGAACATGATTTTAGCCGATGGACTGCGGGAATTGCCCCTGATGTTCGTGGAGAGGCAGTATTGAGTCCAATTCACCGCATGCAAATTGCGACTTATCAGCGAGATTTAGGAATTAAGGATGAAAAATTTCGTCAAACCCCCGGATATTTGCGTTATGAAGCGAAGAATATGAAGAAAGCTAAAGAAGAGTACGAGAAAGCTGCCAAAACTGATCCCAATAGTGAAGATAGCCAGAAGAAAAAGGAAAACTATGAAGCCGTGAAGAAAGGGATCTATGATAAAGATACTGAAATGTGGGAAAAGGCTCTAAATAATGATTTAACAACTATACCAGAGTCAAATCAAGAGATCGCTAAAAAATATCAGGAACAAACGGATTCAGCCATTGCCATTCTGAAACGAGTTTTTATTGTTCTTCAGCATGGATTAATGTACCGTGATGACCAAAACAAGCCCAAGTTTGAGGAATGGCAAGAGAACGTTGCAGTGGCACTCTCCCACGGCGGTCGCGTCATGATCAATTTGCCCCCTCTTCAAGGCCAAGACAAAGAGCATGACTTTATTTATTGGCTGCTGGGTGGTTCATCAGCCCAAGTCCAAGAACATAAACCGAAATCACATGATGACAAGGGTGCGGATAAATCCAGTGACTATTACAAAGCAAAGGTCGATACTCGAATTGCTTCTAGTCACGACGTAGAGGTTACTCAAAATTCATTGAAGGAGCTCAAGAGTAACACTTTTGATATCAAGGGTACAGTCGGAGCCACGAGTACCATCAAACATTATGGAATGGATATACCGTTGGGTGGACTGGGCAATGAAGATATGGCGGGTGATGTCATCCTACCAGATGGCCGACACGGTCATATGTACATCTACTACAGACCTCCAAGCAAGGAAAAACCTGGCAGCGTACTAATTGGTGCTGAAACCTCCAGAATGGCTCATACAGATGTGTTTGGTATGTATCACGATAAGAGGGGCGCTCCGGCTGAGGTGTCTCCCACCGGGACCAGTAAAGCCGGAAGGATCGGTGCGGAATTTGGCGGTCGGGTCGTTGACTATACGACACTGACTAAGGATGGGAAGAATCTAAGAGTTAAAGATCCCGATTGGTTAAAACAGCTTAAGGAAGCGGAACAAAATGTACAGAAAGGTATAATTACATCCAAAGAGTTGTTGGGAAAAAAATTACCGGAAGACCGCCGAAAATTGTTATTTGGAGAGTCAATTGATAAACACCACAATATGAAATATTATAGAGTCAAGGAGACAACTTATTCCAGAGATGAAGAGGGTGATAAGATCAAAAAATTTGAGCCTGGCGATGTAGTCGAAATTAGTGACGAAACTGAGTACGATTTGTATTCGGATGGAAAAAAATGGTATCGAATTAAAGGTGGTAACCTTGAAACATATATTCAGAAAAGTCGATTGCATTAGAGTTGAAACTTCCAAAATGACTCATACAGATGTGTTGGGTATGTATCACGATATCAGGAACGCGATCAATTGAAAGAAATTAAGCCTGTATTTGTACTTGATTCAATTGTCAAATGAGGAGCGATGCTGAAACGTTTCATCTCAATTTGATATGTCCTGCCCTGATTAATTGTCCGAGTCCGGATTGGCTCGAACCATCACGTCGATACTGTTGGAACTGATCGGCCGCACTTTCGTGGTGATGTCGAGTTCCGGGAGTTGGGAGGCGTTGGGTTTCTGGGATTTCTTCGTGCTCGCCGGTTTGGGGGATTGACCTTTGGCTGTTCCGATTTGCGATCGCGTGGTTTTCGCCGATTTTCCGGTGGGCGACTTGAGTTCCGTCGCCAAGCTTTTATCGATGCCAATATTAGCAGGCGTACCCCCTTCCCTCGCCAGCCGCTTCAAAAAGGCTTTCATCTTTTGAGCATCCAAATATTTACCTTTCCCCTGAACGTTGACAATGTAAGCGAAGCTATCGCCGATGGTCATCGTCCGCACCAATTTTACAACGTCGAGGTCAAATTTAACTCGCACATCTTCGAGTTTGCTACTGACCATCGTTTTATCGGGATTCTGATTGATAATCGCTTTGATTGCCTGCACTACATTTCCAATCAGTGCCGGGGACATTTCGACTTCTTCGATCGCCTCCGGATTATCCATATTTTCTTTCAGTTTCTTCTTCGGTTCTTCTTCTTCCTCTTTCTTTTCAGTTATTGTCACTTTCATTTTTAACTTGCGCTTTTTGATCCGCGATCGGATGTTCACTTTTTGATTTTTATCTTTCTTTGCCTGAATCGTGGGAATTGGCGGGCGATCGCCAATTGGAAGAACGGGAATCACTTCGCGGCTGTAGGTATCCGACGCAAAAAAGCGTTGAATGTCGGGCTGTTCTCCCGACTGTTGCACGACGTGGGTGAGTTCGTGGGCGAGGAGTTTTTGACCGCCGGAACTGTGGGGATTGTAAGTATCTTGGCGGAAGAAAATATTTCCTTCCGTCGTAAATGCTTTTGCATTCAAGGAACGACTGAGGCGATCGCTTTCCGTATCCCGGTGGATGCGAACTCGCCCAAAATTGAAGCCAAACGCCTCTTCCATCGGTTCCCGAACCGATTCTGACAGAGCTTCTCCTTGACTTTCATGTGTTTCTAAAGCTGTTTCAATTGCAGGTGTTATTCCCTTATAATTGGAGCCGATTGATGCCTCCTTTTTCTGGACTTTACCTTTATCTTTGGTTTTTCTTTCCACTCCGACAATGACGTAGCTGCTCCCCTTTTTCGTCTTTTTCTTGTTCTTCATTTTCAGGGATTTCAGTTTATAATTCTTCTTGAATTTTTTCAGCAGCTTTTTAACCCGACGGGCTTTCGGATTTTTCTTGATTTTCTTCTTCAATTTTGTCGCGACTTTCTTCAGAACTTTGGATTTTTTCTTTTTCTTTTTCTTGTTTTTCTTTTTGTCTTTCTTGTCCTTTTTCTTGGATTTAGTTTTGTCCTTCTTATTTTTCTTTTTCTTTTTGTCCGTCTTCCCTTTCTTCTTGGATTTAGTTTTGTCCTTCTTATTTTTATTTTTCTTTTTGTCCGTCTTCCCTTTCTTCTTGGATTTAGTTTTGCCTTTCTTTT